>JADGIC010000141.1 GCA_019683615.1 Alicyclobacillaceae bacterium
CGCCACAGCACGGCCGCCGCCCGTCCCGGCGCCATCGCCTCCACGCCGCTGGTTGCGTCCCCTCCGCCGCCTGAACGGACCGCGTCCCCGCCGGCGGCTGCCCCGCCCGCGCCTGTCGCCGCCGGCCGGCCTGCCTTGGACGCCGCCGGGTGACCAGCCGCACCGCCCGCCGTCAGCCGGCCGCCGCCGCTCCACCAGCTGGCCGCTGCCAACACGCCTGCCGCCAACGCCGCGGCCGCCAGCCACTGTGAGGCCGCTGCGCGCAGCCGATGGCTCCTCCCCGTACCTGTCATCGCCCTCTCCCCTGCCTGGTTGCTGGCGGGCGCCTGCCGGCGCCTCGCGTCATTCGCCAGTCTGGACCAAGGAAGGGGCGTTTTATACCAACTCTATCAATCTGACGACGGTCTGTGGCCCGTCTGTCAAGGGGTCGATGCAGCGGTTCCGCCGGACCGTGGCGTGTCCAGCGGGATGGCGCTGTGTGCCGGGTCGTCTGCGTGGGGCTGCCGGCCGCCATCTGCTGACGGCACCAAAGGCCGGGGGCGGCGAATATCCTGGGATATGGCGGCCGCGGTGGCACAGGCGCCCGGTGCCGGTTGGCGGCCGGCCTTGCTGCCCGCCGGCGCCGCGGCGGCAGCCAGGTGGAACGGTTGGCGAAGGGCGCAAGCCGGAAGGGGGAACCGCGGTGGTTATTGCAAGCCGGTTTTTGCGGTTGACAACGCCATACATGACAGGGCCGGACGTGATGGCGGTGCAGCGGCGGCTGTTGGTGCTGGGCTTTGCCGCCGGCCCTTGGGATGGCGTCTACAGCCCGCGGACGCAGCAGGCGGTGGTGCGCTTCCAGCAGTTCCAAGGGCTGCGGGCGGACGGTATCGTCGGTCCGCTGACCTGGACAGCCTTGGGCATCGGGGGGGTCGCGTGGGGAGGCGGCCGTTACCACGTCGCGGTGGACAACGTCCGCAACATCCTCACCCTTGTGGATGGCGGCCGTATCGTCGCGACCTACCCGGTGTCGACCGGCAAGCCGAGCACGCCGACCCCGTTGGGCGACTGGGTGATTATCGAGAAGGTGGCGAATCCCGGCGGCGCGTTCGGTTCCGCCTGGATGCGCCTGTCTGTGCCAAACGGCGCGTACGGCATTCACGGCACGAACGATCCGCAGGACATCGGACGCTCGGTCAGCCACGGGTGCGTCCGCCTGCGCAACGCGGACGCCGCCGCTCTGTTCAACACGGTGCCGTTGGGCACGCCGGTAACCATCACCGGGCAGGTGATCACCCACCGCCTCTTGCACCTGTACGTGTCCCCCGGCGCAGACGTGGCGGAGGTGCAAAACATCCTGCAGTCGCTGGGGTACTACCAGGGCCCCGTCCACCGCCGGTACGACGAGGCGACCGCCGCCGCCGTCCGGCGCTTTCAAGCTGACCACCAGTTGAGCCCGGACGGCATCGTCGGCCCGCTGACCGCCGTGCAGCTGCAACTCGCGTACGACACCGCGCGCGGCGACGTCTCCCCGTAACGGGGCGGGATCGCCGCCGCCTTGGCAGCCGCACCGCCAACCGCACCGCCGGGGCCGCAGGCCCGCGCCGGCCTGGCGGCTGGCGTGTGCTTGCTGCAGGGGCTATCACAGAGCGGTGCGCAGCGACTGCACCGCAGCCACATAGCCAAGGGCAACGAGGCCGAACACAAGCCCGCCGCACAGCGCCAAGATGAAGCGGAGCAGCCGTGCCTGGGGGCCGTGCGGATCGCTCACGAACTGTTCCCAGCGCAACCCGCCCACCGCCCACCATGTCACGCACGTGCCGGCGAAAAACACCACCATGAAAAGCAGGCCGTCGGCGGCGAGGTTGGCCAACCCGGCGTTCATGTCTGCCGCTGACGCGCTCCACACGGCCGCCTCCACCTCCCCTGCGGCGTCAGAACCACTTCGTCGCCTGGAGCACGTGCAGCAACGCTGACGGGACGACGCCCAGTACCAGCGTGCCGGCGACGCACAGGCCGAGCAGGGTGTGCATCAGCGGGCCTGCCTGGATCCGCTGAACCTCGCCGACAGGTTCCTTTTGGAAGATCTTGCGGATCCAGCCGAAGTAGTAGAAGAACGACACCACGCTGGTCACAAACAGCAGCACGCCGAGCCAAATCCCGCGCAGGTGGATGGCGTCCGCAAAGATGTAGACCTTGCCGACGAACCCGGAGGTCAGCGGCATTCCGGCGAGGGACAGCAGGAACACCGTCAGCGCCCCGGCCAGCCAGGGCGACCGCTGGCAGAGCCCTGTCAACGCGTCGGAATCGCCCGTGCCGCGCGCCCGCGCCACCACGTGCACGACGGCGAAGGCGCCGACGGTCATGAACGTGTATGCAAACAGGTAGAACGCGATGCTGTCAAACAGCCCGTACCACTCGGACGGGGTCGACGTGCCGAAGAGGGCGATTGGGACCAGCACGTAACCGGCCTGGGCAATGCTGGAGAACGCCAACAGCCGCTTCATGTTCCGCTGCGCCAGGGCGATGACGTTGCCAGCAATCATTGACGCGGCCGCCAGAAACCCCGCCCAGTAGAACAGGTCGGCGCCGTTGTTGCCAAACATGAACAGAGTCATGCGCAGCAGCATGATGAACGCAGCCGCCTTGGCGACGGTCGCCAGGAACGCGCTGACCGGGGACGGCGCGCCGGCGTACGCATCCGGCGTCCACATGTGGAACGGCACCAAGGACAGCTTCACGCCCATCCCGATCAGCAGCAACAGGTACGACAGGAGGACGATGGTCGGGTAGCTCGCCCACGTGTCCTGCATGCCCATGCCGATTTCCAACAAGCTCGTGGAGCCGGTGATGCCGTACAGGAACGACATCCCGTAGAGCAGCACCGCCGATCCGATGGAGCCCATCAGCAGGTACTTGACGCCGCCCTCCACCGCGCGGGCCGACCCGCGCCGCAGGGCAACCAGGATGTAGCTCGACACCGACAACAACTCCAGCCCCACGTACAGGGTGATCATGTCGACCGCGGTCGCCATCGCCAGGGCGCCTGCGACGGCAAACAGGATCAGGTAGGTGTGCTCCGCGGCCACCTTCACCTGGCCGGCGTAGTCCCATGTGAACAGCAGGACGAGGACGGTCGTGACCAGGATGAGGACGCTGAAGACGTTGCCCATCGGGTCGGTGACCATCGTGTCGAGCGCGATTTGCGGCTCGACGAAGTAATGCCAGATGGCCACGGCGAGCGCCGCTGCAGCACCGGCCAGCGACACCGCCGACAGCCAGCGCCGGTCGCCTTTGCGGAAAACGAACTCCAGGATCATGACGAGAAAGGCGGCGGCCGTCACCACCAACAGCGGGCCCATCGTCTGCCAGTACGGCTGGTGCAACAGGTCTGGCGTCTGCATCGCTCAACCCCCCATCCTCAACAGCGCCTGAACCGACAACCCGAACACGTCGCCGATGACAGACGGCCAGATTCCGATCAACAACACCAGGCCGGTCAGCACGACCAGCGGCAGGTACTCGGCCGGGCGCGCGTCGGCGAGGCCGAGGTTCGCCTCCGCCGTCGGGCCGAAGGTGGTCTTCTGAATCGCGTACAACAGGTACACGGCCGACAGGATGACGCCGACGACCGCTGCGCATGACACGCCCGGGTACGCCCCGAAGCCGCCCGAAAACGCCTGGATCTCGCTGACAAACCCGCTGGTCAACGGCAGCCCCAGCGACCCCAGTGCAGCCACCAACAGGAATCCGGACAGCACGGGCATGCTGCGCGACAGGCCGCCGAGGCGGTCCATCCGCACCGTTCCGGTGCGCTCCTGAATCGAGCCGGTGACGTGGAACAACAGCGCCGTCAACAGCCCGGACGAGACCATCATGAACATCGCACCCTGCAGCCCGGCCGCGTTGAGCGCCCCGACGCCCAACAGCACGAGGCCCATGTGGCTGATGCTGCCGAACGCAATCAGCCGCCGCCAGTCGGACTGCGCCCAGGCGACAAAGGCGCCGTACAAGATGTTCAGCGCGCCCAGCGCCGCCAGCAGCCAGCCCCAGTGGCGCACCTCACCGGGCAGCATGCCGACCCCGAAGCGGAGCAACACGTACGCGCCGGTCTTTGTGAGAACGCCGCCAATCAGCATGTTGGTCCCCGTCTCGGCCGCCTCGTTGGTGGTCGGCAACCAGGTGTGGAAGGGCACGAACGCCTCCTCGATGAACACGGCCAGCAACAGAGCGAGGAACAGCCAGGAACGGATGGACTCCGGCAGCGCCGCCGTTCCGGCGTGGCGGACGGCCGTCGCCAGCGCCTGCATGTCGAAGGTGACGTTGTGGCCGGAGGAAGCCTGGTTGATCAGGGCGTTCAGCCCCCCGAAGGCGCCCACCGCGCCGTACACGAGCCCGAAAAACGCGCCCAGCAACGCGACGGTGGCCAAGCCGCGGTAGATCAAGAACTTCACGGCGGCGCGCCGGTGTTCCCCGTTGCCGAACAGGTAGATCAGGAAGAACGTCGCGAACAACGCCACCTCAAGCGCCACCAGGAACGTGAACAAGTCCCGCGCGGTGAACACCCACAATACGCCGAAGCTGGCCATCATCAGCCAAAAGTAGTACTCGCGCGCACGGCCGTCTTTTGGGCGCCCCGCCCACGCCGCAAGCAGCGAGACGACGGCCGCGAGGGTCAGCAGCGGCAGTGACAGCCCGTCCACCCCGAACGCCAAGGCAACCGTCAGGTCCTTGCCCAGCCACAGGCTCGGCAGGGTGAACCAGTGCAGCGACGCGACCTCTTGGTAGCCCGGGCTGTGCATGTCAAACCGGGCCCAGCAGACGACCATCATCACCAATGCAGCGAGCGAGCCGAGGACGGCCACCGCCCGCCGGAAGCCGGCGCCCGTCCCGGCCGGCGCCAGCAGAATCACCAGCGCTGCCACCAGAGGCGCCGCCGTCAGCCAAAACAGGAGGCCCATCTCAGAACACCCCTCCCGCGCTGATCATGGCCACCGCCAGAATCACGAACAGGCCCAGCATGGCAATGACCCCGTACGTCTGCACCTGGCCGGTCTGCGTGTATTTGAGTCCGACGCCGGCCGTGTAAACCACCCACGACACCAGGCGCACGATGCCGTCGATGACGTAGCGGTCGACGAAGTCGAGCAACTTTGCGATGCCTTTGCCGGTCACGACGACCAGCCCGTAATACGCCTCGTCGAGGTAAAACTTCCGGTACGAGATCCAATACGGCAGGCTGAGCGCCTCCGCCAGCCGCGCCGGCCGGATGACAGGCCGCCAGTACATCGCCGCAGCGAGCGCTATGCCGCCCAGGGCGACGATGACGCTAAGCGCCATCAGCCCGGCGTTCTCCGGATACGTGCGGCCAATGACCAAGGCAAAGCCAGGCCCGGCCCAGCCCGCGTGGCCGACGTCGTAGAGAGCGGCGTCGTGGAACAGGTACTTCTCCAGCCCGTACCCGTTCAGCGGCGTGTTGAAGAATCCCCCGATGGTGGCGAGC
>JADGIC010000142.1 GCA_019683615.1 Alicyclobacillaceae bacterium
GCGCCGTCAAACTGCTCGACCGACTGCGTAATCATCCCGAGGCTCAGCCCAAACTTCCGAGTCTCGGCGATAATGCGGGCCATCACGTCCGTCTGCACCCGGTGGCACTCGTCGACGAGCAGAAAGTGCGTGAGCGACGTACTCTCAGGCCGGGTCAGCGCCACCTGGTAGTAGCGTTCGATGAGCCCGCCCATGATGAGCCCCATCAACTCGCTGCCGAGAGCCTTGACATCGAGAATGAGGATGTGGCCGTCGTCCATCCACTCCCGGATCGGCAGCGCGTACTCCGGCTGCCCGAAATACAACGCCGTGCTGCTTGTGACAAACGGCCGCAGCCGCCGCTCCACCGGCGCGTAGTACTCCGGGTTCTTGGCCTGCGCCGGGAACGTCTGCTCCCAGTAGGAGCGAAGCAGCGGTGTCTTGAGCCTGCGCACCACCGGCAGCCGCCAGTTCTCGTCCTTCAGCATCGGGATCATCCCGGCGAGGACGTGTACCACCTCGTCGTCCTCCTGGAACGCCGCCACGCACTTGTCCACGATCTCGTCGATACGCGCCCCGCCGCCGTACGCCTTGCTGATGGTGGCCACCAGCGCGTCCACAGACAGCACCTGCAGCAGGTTCATCGCCACAGGGTAGTCCCGGTTGCCGAACGAAACGAAGTGCACTTTCTTCCACAACGGGCTGTCCTCGGGCAGCGCCGCCTGCAATCGCGAGAGGATGATGAGCGCCGTCTCCGTCGCGGGGTCGATGAGCGTGAACCCCGGCTTCGGGTTCCCCGGCGTCTGCTTTGCCCAGTCGTCGATGATGGACTGGATCATGAACACCAGCGTCGACGACTTCCCGGCGCCCGTCATCCCGGTCATCAGGAAGTGCCGCGTGAACTGCTCGTAGGGGATCCGCACCAACCGCGACGCCTGCGTCGGGTGGCGCAGATACCCGATTGCCACGCCGGTCGCGAACTCGTCGTCGCCCAGCGTCCGGGCGTGCTCGCGGATCACCGGCATCTTGGGCCAATCCTCCGGCGTCGGCACATGCACCAGTTGCGCCAACTCTGCCGCCGACATCACAAAGGGTTTCGCCCCGCGGGCCATCACCAACTGGTTCTCGGCGGCGATGTCCCGCAGCGCCCCGAGCATCCCCTGGAACCACGGCTGGGCGCGCTTCGGGTCGTCGCCCTCAAACCGGATGGTCACCTCGAACATTTCCTCCAGCTCCTCATAGCGCTGGAGCACACCCTGCACGCGCGCCTTCTGGTGGGGCAGCAGCTCCGCCTGCCGCCGCGCTTGCGTCTGCGGTTTCGCCTGCGCCGACTTCTGCGGCGGCTTACCCGTGAACGCCGCGCCCAGTTCCGCCAGCGTCTGTTTCCCCACCTCGGCGAACGCCTGCGCCGTGCCCGCCGCAAACGATCCCCCCGGCTGCTTCGTGTTCGGATCGTGCCTGCCGTGCGCCCGTCTCACCCGCTCGAACGCCCCTCCTGCCTCCAGCGGTACAAACGCGATCTCCACCGCCGTCCCCGGCCCCATCGCCCTAAGCAGCGAGACCAGCGGGTCCACCTTCCCCGGCCGGGCGAACGGAAGCATGTCGTGTTTCGCCGTCACCCACATCCCCGCTTTCCGGGATTGCGGCTTCGCCGCCTCGGGACGCCGGTTCTCCTCCGCCACCTCGTGCCACTCCAGCGTCGGCGGCAGCGTCCCTTCGACGCCTTGCACCCGGTCGTCGGGGACAACGAACCAGAACCACACTTCACCCCGCTCGTCCTTCTCCATACGGAACCGGAACGAAATCTGACCTTTGGTGTAGCGCTCCGCCCTCACGCGCCGGAAGTGCATCAGCCGCGCCAGCCACGCCGCCGTCTCGGCCGGGTCGTAGACGTGATTCGAGCGGGCGATGAGCGCCCTCGGCACGCCTTGGGCGCGCAGACGCTCCGCCACCACCCCGCGGCGGTCGCGCACAAATCCGTATCCGACCGCGCCAAGCAGTGCCGCGGCGCCGACACCCGCCGCCACGTGATCCAGAAGCGGAGTTGTCGTTACCACCGAGCATCCCCCCTCTACGCCACATTGCGCCATTTCGGCCAAAACCGCCCCGTTGCCGCCGCATACGCCTCATACTCCGGGAACGCCGCCAGAAGCACCCGTTCCTCCGCTCCGGCCCGCACCCGCTGCAACAACACGAACCCCGCGAACAACAGCCACATCGACACCCGCATCGCGCCGATGCACGCGCCGATGAACGCGAGGCTGTAGGCCGTGTACAGCGGATGCCGCACATATCGGTACGGCCCCGTCCGCACCAGCCGGTGCGCCTCCGGGAGCTGCGTCAGCGCCGAACGGAGCGTCAAGAACGCCCACACCTGCAGCGCCAGCGCCGCAATCTGCACCGCGTACGACACCCCGAACCGCCACACTGGCTCCACCCACGGCCCTGGGGCGAGCCATGCAATGAGCGCCGGGTACACCGCGATCCCGGCTGCCGCCAGGACCCCGTCCGGCCGCACGTCCATCCACCGCGGCGCGCGGCACAGCGACACCAGCAGCCAGAACGCCTCCAGACCCAGCACCGCCGCAAACGGCCAGTACAAAGGCACCGCCAGCATACGCCGGATCGATCCGCATAACACCAGCACCGCGGTCCCTTGAATCGCCGCCCGAATCACCGTCATGCGCTCGCCCCCGTCACCACCACGCGCATCGGCACCTGAAACGTCACCGCATACGCGCCGCCAAAAAGCGCCCGGGACGCAGCATCCAGCCACGGCACATGAAACGTCCCGGTCGCCGTCACCGTCACCTGGTTGTTCTGGACCGTCGCCTGTTCGTTCAGGTCCGAGAACACTCTGTCCATCCCCAGCGCCTGCACGTCCGACGCCCAGGCCCGCGCCGCCGCCTGTGCCGCGTCGCCCGCCTGTTGCAGCGACACCCCGAAGTACCCGCTGTTGCCAGACGCCGCGGCCGGTTCCCGCCGCAGCACCTCTTGCCCGGCCCATGCCGCCGTCTGAGCGGCGTTTTGCAACTCCTCATACCCCGCGCCTGCCGCGCCGAACGACATGAGCATGACGGCCAACAGCAACCCAATGGTCACCCACACCAGCCCGCGGTACAGCTCACCTGGCACCGTCGCCGCCTCCTTTCAGCTTGGTGGTCCCGTGAAGTACGCCTCGTTGGGCGCGGAAGCCGACGCCGACATCGGCACCGTTGCCGGCAGGCTGTTCGGCGCTCCGAGCCCCGCGAACAGGTTCGGGAACAGGATCGGCGCGTTGTAATGCACCGTCACCTTTACCACGGGACTCGCCGGGTCGGCGTCCATCGTCGCGACCTCGTCCACCGTCCACAGCGTCTGGCCGTGATACGACTGCGGCAGGTTTGCATCGTCCAGCGTCTCTTGCACCGCCTGCTGCGCCTGCGCCGGGTCGTCCGTGAGCGCCGCCACCCGCGCCCCGTTCTGGGCCGCGGTCTCCAGCACCTGCCGCACGTGGAGGAGCGACGGAAAAATCAGCAGCATCCCCAGTACCACCAGCCCCGACGCGGTCGATACCAGGTTCGCGTACAGGGTGCTGACCCCGGTCCCCGCGCGCCGCGTTCGCCATCCCGTCAGTCTCCGTTTCCTGATCCGCATGACCGCACACCCCTTTCACTCCACATGACAAAAAAGGGCGGGCCAACGCCCGCCCGCACGCTGCAACGGCGAATCAGTTGCCGGAACCGCCGTACGACGGCAGCGTGATCGTCCCGTTGCCGCTGTACGTGCCCGAGTAGCCGGTGCCCGCCGTCGCCGTGCCGCTCGTGTTTTGCACCGAGTTCAGCGCGTTGGCGGCCGCGGTCTGGACCTTGTTCGTCCCGAAGATCGCGAACGCCCCGATGCCAACGATCATCAGCGCGGCGACGAACACGCCGAACCCGACCCACATGATCTTGTTGATGTTGCTCCCTTCCGCGTCCGCCTTGCGCCAGCGCGCCAGGGACGCAGCCACAGCGAACCGCTTGCTCCACATCATGGTCCATCCTCCTTCAAAAGTATGGTGGTTTCACCCCAGCGAGGGGTGCAGGGCAATCAGCTCCCGAACATCGCCTGAAACGCCTGCAGTGCCGCGGGAAACACGCCATTCAGCAGCGTCGAGCCGAGCAGCAGCCCCGCGGCGGTGGCCACGGTGATCATCGCGCCCACCCAGATCAGGTTGGCCAAGGTCGCGGACATCCCGGTTCCACCCCGCCGCCAGCGCAGACGCCGAAGGACGGTGCCGCACAACACACTGCCCCGCGCCACTTTCACCACCTCCCTTCCTGTTCCATCCCTGTCGCGGGGTGTATGGCAAGCTCCTTACAACCCAAACCCGAACGCGCCGCCCAGCATCTGCAGCAGGTACGAAAACACGGCGAAGAACATGTATCCGAATACCGGGATACCCAGCCCCATTGACGACAGGTAGCTGATCCGGGAGATCGCCTGGTTGTAGCGCGCCTCCGCCTCCGCGTCCCGGATGTGCTCCTCGATCTCCAGGCTGGCGAACATCATGTCCACCAGCGGCGTGTTGTACTTGGCGGCCTGCGCCAACAGTTGTGCGAACTGCGTGGCCTCCGCCAGATTCAGGCGCTCGGCCATCTGCATGAACGCCTCGGCCACCGTCTGCACACGCATGCCGCTGTCCCGTGCGCCATCCTCCTCGTCCCGCGGGATCACGCCGATGGCCAGGCACACGTCCCGCAGGTAGGGCCCCAGGGGATACCCGATCACCGACTCCGCTGCGGCGATCGCGCGCTCGATCGGCGCGCCGGCTTGCACGAGCAGTGCCATGAGAAGCCTCGCCTGCCGCAGTTGCCGGCGCAACAGCCACCTGCATCTCCGGTACGACCGCTCCAGATACAGATAGGGCAGGAAGAACGCCAGCAGCGACACGGGCAACGCCCGGTACCAGCCCAGCATCAGGATCAGCGCCGCCATGGCAAGGGGCAGGGCAAACGAAGCCCGGTACGCGAGATCCGCCCACTCCGGCTTGCCCATCTCCTGAGCAAACCGCCGCATGTCCCGGTACATCGCTTCCAGGAACCCGGAGCCTTCCGTCCTGCGGCGGTACGTACCGCGGATGGACTGCAGCCACAGCGCCTCTTCCCTCTCCCGTGCCAGGATCACGCCCCATACCACCACGAACACCGCGAGGAACATCAGCACTCCGACCAGGACAGCCACCACGATGCGTCACCTCCCTCTATCGCCTTGTCCACATCCATCCACTCCGCTTCGTGCGCGAGCAGCCACGCGGCCAGTTTCGGGTCGAATTCGCGTTCCGACTTGGCCGCGATCTCCCGCCTGACCTCCTCAACCGTCCAGGCGGACTTGTACGGGCGGGCGTGCAGCAGGGCATCCAGCACATCCACCACCTTGACCACGCGCGCCGCAAGCGGAATGTCTTCGCCTGCCTTGCGCGCCGGATACCCGGTCCCGTCCCAGTTCTCGTGGTGGTGCCGCGCCACGTCCTTGGCCCA
>JADGIC010000143.1 GCA_019683615.1 Alicyclobacillaceae bacterium
CATACATGCGGCTCCTTTCGTATGTGGCTCTGCACTGGACTTTGGTTTCAGTGTAATCCACGGTGTACGAAACGGAGCCGCCTCGTTCATTATGACTAACTCAAGTTTCGCACCCTCAAGCAGCCAACTTTTCCTTGATTGGCCTGGGCAAACGGTCGATAAACTGCTGTATAACGTCCTCGGTAACGACGCTGCCGTCGGACAGTGCCGCCTGTAGGGCTGCTCTGAGTAGATCCAGGAGGAGTCGGAGAGCGTCGACAAATCGGATGTCATCGATTTCGTCGCAGCAATCGAAGAATAGGGCGCCAATGGTCCTGAGATCCTGGGCCTCTCTGGAGGCAACCGACAGCATGATGTAGCGTGCGAACACGATGGTTGTGTGGGCGAACATCTGGTCATACGTACGCCCCTGCAGTTCTTTGGCCAATCTCAGATACGATTTGCTGACCTTGAAAAACGTCTCGATGTCCCACCGCTTCCCATAGATGCGGATGATCTCCTCGTCACTCAAGTTGGTGTTCGTGGACAGCAGGGCCAGCCACTGACGGGAGCGATTCCGGTCCCGAACGAACACGATCTTGGCTTGTACTGGCTCGTCGTTTTCGTCATGGCCCAGTTGCACAATGATGGAGGCTAGGAGCGTGTCCGAGTAATCGTCGAAGGGGGACGCTCCACTCTGTGTGGACTGCTTGAACGAGAATGGTAAATTCTAGGTCTTCAATATGAGGTTGTACCTACACCGTGCAACCTCCACTCCGATGCATGGAGGATTACAGAGTCGCCAGCCTTGGCCATCCGTACCTGAATACCTTCAGAAGATTGTGGCACATGGCCACCAAACACCATTCCCCTCGTACCTTTGTCAGTCCTCGCAAGGAAAATCGTGTAAATCCCATGCACGCCTTGATGTGACCGTACACAGGCTCGACAATGACCTTGCGCTTGGCGTATACAGCTCGGCCCCGTTTGGTCATCAGCTTGCGTGCCATCCGTTGTTTCGGCGTATACGATTTCGGAATTCGTCCCCTCGGACACACCGGGACCTCGCCATGCTTTTGGCGTCCCGTTGCAATATACGGATCAACCCCTCGTTCCTCCAGCCACGTGACATCGTCCTGCGCATAGTAACCTGCGTCGGCAGACAGTTTCATCGGCACCTGTCCCGTGTTCTGCTCCGTCATTTCCACCAGCCTTCTGAGTACCCCTGCATCGTTCGGAGAATTGTTCACTTCTGTGGCCACGATGATTTGATACGTTTCGTCCACCACCGATTGCACGTTGTACGCCTGTACAAATCCATCCTTCGACGGCATGATGCGTGATTCTGGGTCCGTAAAGTTTCGCTGAGCCTTGTCCTTCGGCAATGCCTTGACAGCTCGTTCTTTGCGTCCATGACACGGTTGACCACCCGACGGGCCTTCGCCGTCATCCCGCTTGTCATCGTCGTCGTCAGGACCACCGGATTGCCTCTGCTCAGCTTCGACCCTGGCCTTCGCTTCGGCTTCCAGCGCAGCCATCGCTTCCTGAATCTTCGCCAACCGGCTTTGCCGCCGAGCCAATTCTTCCGGTAACTCATCGCCACGCGCGTCACCGTACATGGCGTCTTCCCGCCGGTCCGTCCGTTCCGCCTCCCGCACCATCTCCGCAATCTCCTGGCGTAGACGCTGCTCTGCCTGCTTCATCCGTCCATAGCTCATGGCCTTGTGCTTGGAAGCATTGGCCCGAATCTTCGTTCCATCCAGCGCCACGTGCCCCATCTTGACCATACCAGCGTTTTGGGCAATCTTGAGCACCTGAAGGAACAGTTCCTTGAACACATGCAGGTGCCGCTTCCGAAAGTCGCTGATGGTGCGAAAGTCCGGACACTGATTGGCGGACAACCACCGAAAAGCCACCACGTCGACGCAAGCGGCGGCGATCTTGCGAGAGGAGAAGATCCCCGAGCAGTAAGCGGAAATGAGGACCTTCAACAACATGACAGGATGGTAAGGGGGATAGCCCCGCAACTCCCGTTCGTATGGTTCAGTGATGGCGGACGTGTCCAACCCGTCTACAACGTCGCTAATAAACCGTGCCAGATGGTTTTCCGGCAACCACTCGTTTAAGTCAGGCGGAAGAAGGAGCATTTGGTCGTGATGATGACCACGGAACTTCTTTCGTGGCATGGCGAAAGCCTCCTCGACGCTGTTGTTGTAAGGCTTCGCCATTGATCCGAAAATTTCCTTCTGGAAACTGCTTCAATGATTACTCGGACACGCTCCTAGGTAGAAACTACTCGCTAAGATCAAGGATTCTGGATGGGAAGTCCAAGTTGTTGTTGGTGTACGCATTCGAGGGGAGGACGTGTTGCCGTTCCCGGGTGAGGTGTTCCCCGATCCCAGCGAGGAGGACCAGTTGCCAACGGAAATATCGTACGGTGAGATTGCTGTGTCCAACCCTGTTTTCCGCAAGTAGAAAGTGCAGAGAAACGACACGGATTTGTGCATAGGCACTGCATCACTGAAGATTACGACGACTTCGCTTCAGATAACGCATGCTGCAAGCGATAACTATCGCCGGTGAAGGCCAACACGTGTGCATGGTGCACGAGGCGGTCCACCAATGCGGCTGTCAGCCGGGCATCGCCAAAGACCGTGTTCCACTGCCCGAACTCGAGGTTCGACGTCACGATCACGCTCCTTTGCTCGTAGCAATCAGAGATGACGTGGAACAGTAGTTCAGCGCCATCTTTGTGAAAGGGTACGAAGCCCATTTCATCGAGAATGAGAAGCTCCGCCTTCTGCAGTTCCCTCAGGAACCGGCGCAGTGTACCGGCTTGGTACTTCTCCTGCAGCGTGGCCACCAGGTCATGGACCCGGAAGAACCGTACCTCGTGACCGCGCCGGCAAGCCTCCATCCCGAGAGCTATCGCCAGGTGAGTCTTTCCAGTCCCAACCTTTCCCAGCATGAGGACGTTCTCTTTCCTCTCGAGAAACGCCAGATCCGTGAGCAACTCCTTACTGCAGTGTGGCGGGAACGTCACCGCCCCGAAGTCATAGCTCTCCAGCGTCTTCACTTGTGGAAATCGGGCGTCATGGCTATCCCCATGTCTCAGCTTGACTTGATACGCGAACGTATGTTTCCTAGAATCATTTTGAAAAACTAGAATCATGCATGACCGAGGCGACGCGCCGATGTTTCAGCGCCCGATGACGCTTCTGGAGTTCCAAGCCAAATTCCCCACGGACGACGCATGCCGCAATCACCTGTTCTCCCTACGCTTTCCTGATGGATTCCGTTGCCCGCGGTGCGGGCATGACCGGTTCTACGTAATCCGGAGCCGACACCTGCTGCAGTGTCAGTCGTCCGCTTGCCGACATCAGACTTCCCTGACGGTCGGCACCATCTTCGAAAAGTCGCGCACCCCACTGCGCAAGTGGTTCTGGGCGATCTTCCTCGCATCCCACGACAAGCGGGGCATATCGGCGCTGACTCTTGCGCGCGAAATTGACGTCACCTACAAGACCGCTTGGGCGATGCTGCACAAGATCCGCCACGCCATGCGCACCCGCGAGCAATCCTACAAGCTCGGCGGCATCGTCGAGGTGGACGAGACGTACGTCGGCGGTCCTGGCGAGAACCCGAAACCAGGGCGTGGTACCAACAAGACGCCCACCCTCGTCGCACTGTCGCTGTCTCCCGACGGGAAGCCCGGCTACTTGCGCATGCAGGCCGTCGAGAATGTGAAGGGTGAGACCATCGCTGCCTTTCTGAATCAGCATGTCGAGAAGGAAGCTATCATCGTGAGCGACGGGTTTCCCTCCTATGCGCCCGTGGCTCAAGACCGGCCGGTGTTGGCGATGAAATTCGACCCTAAGAATAATCCGGACCATATGAAGTGGCTGCACCGCGCCGTGTCCAACGCCAAAACTTTTCTGCTGGGTACGTACCACGGGATCAAGGGCAAGCATCTGCAAGCCTATCTGAGTGAGTACACGTATCGGTATAACCGTCGCCATTTCCAGGGCGAATGGTTCAATCGCTTGCTACAGGCATCCATTTCTGCCAGTCCAATCACCGTTGCTGAACTGACGGGATAGCCATGTCTCGGGTTTACAGGGACGCCGATTGACAAGAAGGACAAGAGCACGAGGCGGACGTTTGGCCCCTATATCGACACGTACACCATCCGTCAGGCCGTCGAGGACAGAGCCACCGTGCCGATTCTGTACGAGAGCCGTATGCCGGAACTTCAGGTGGAGGGGGCGTCACTGGATGTCCTGTTTGACCGGATGTTCGCCCACGACAGCGCGGACGACCGCGAGCGGATGAAAAAGCGATACGCCACTGCCGAGGCCATTGCCGGGGCGCCGAAGCGGGTGGAGGCCATCTGCCTGGACATTCTCGACCACTTTGAGAAGCACATCCATCCGAACGGCTTCAAGGCTCAAATTGTGACGGTCAACCGGGAAACCGCGATTCTCTACAAGCAGACGCTGGACAGGCTGAATGGCCCGGAGTCGGTGGCGATCATCTCATCCGGCCACAACGACATCGCGGACATCAAGGCATACCACTTGTCGGAACAACAGCAGAAGCAATACATCGAACGGTTCAAAGACCCGAACGACCCGCTCAAGTTCATCATTGTCTGCGACATGTTGCTCACGGGCTTCGATGCCCCCATTGAGCAGGTGATGTACCTCGACAAGCCGCTTAAAGAGCACAACCTGCTGCAGGCCATCGCCCGTGTGAACCGGACGTACGACGGCAAGACCTACGGCCTGATTGTCGATTACTACGGTGTTTCCTTGTTCCTGAAACAGGCTTTGGACATTTTCGACGAAGCGGACGTCAAGGATGTCATGAAGCCGGTGGAGTCGGAGATTCCGCGGTTGCAGAGCCGCCATCGAACGGCCAAGCGGTTTTTCGATCACGTCGACAAAGCAAACCTGGAAGCCTGTATCAGGGTCCTCGAGCCGGAGGACGTCCGGGTCGAATTTGACCTTGCGTTCAAGCGGTTTTCGGAGAGCATGGACCTGGTGATGCCGAATCCCCTGGCCAACCCGTACCGGGAAGACTTGAAGTTCCTCGGCAAGGTGCGCTTGGCGGCCAAGCGGCGGTACAGGGATCCAGAGATGGACATCTCGGACTGCGGGGCGAAGGTGAGACAACTGATTGAGGAGCACGTCAAGGCGACGGCCATCGAGGTGCTGCATGAACCCATCGACATCCTCAGCAGCCGATTCATCGAGCATGTCGAACCCGACTTCGACAGTTGGTAGTCATACAAAGTCCCGCGAACCCAAGTCTGGCAAGGATTCGCGGGGCCTGTGGATAACTCGCGTAGTGTCTACAGC
>JADGIC010000144.1 GCA_019683615.1 Alicyclobacillaceae bacterium
AACCGGGACGGGTCCCCGGTGACCAGCAGGATGTGGGGAATGCCCAATACGTGCAGCCCCATTAAATGAGACTGCTGACCAGTCAGATTGCGATCCCGGCACGTGACGTGCACCAACGGCTCTATCCCCATCTGCTTGAGCAAGCTGGCCAGCGCCAGGTTGCTTACCCGCGCCATCGCAAGGGAATTGTCGGCCAGCGTGATGAAGTCAGCACCCGCATTGCGCAGCGCCGCGGCCCCCTGTAAGTACCGGCTGCAGTCCAGCGTCTTCGGCGGATCCAACTCGACCATCACGGTCACCCGCTGGCGCACCAAGTCGACCAACGTCTGGCCGCTGCCCGCCCGCGCAGGTGGCGGTGTCTCCGGTGCGGCGTCGGACACGCCTGTTGCACGGGCCGCGGGATGAGACCCGTCTGCCGCGACCACCGTCACCTCCGGACCGGCTGTGGCGCGCAACCGTACCGGCCGCAGATCCTCGTCATCCGCTGCGCAGGCCAGGCCTGCCTCACCATCAGCCTCGGCCGACACGAAAGCCAGCCGCTGGTCCGCCCGCCGAATGTGTTCCGGCGTCGTGCCGCAACAACCCCCGATGAAGCGGACGCCGAGGCGGTGCAGCGCACACGCCACGTCCGCGAAGTAGTCCGCGCTCCCCGTGTACGAGTAATCGCCGTCGACCAGGTGGAGGAGACCGGCGTTCGGCACCGCCCCGTACAAGATGGAGGGGTCCAGGCGAATCCCTTCGTAGCTGCGCAGGATCCCCGACGGTCCCAGGTTGCAGTTGAGACCGACCACGTCCGCCCCGGCCGCAGCCAGGCGCGACAGCGCCTCGCCGAGGGGGATGCCGTCGCGCGTGACGCCGATAGCGACCGGCGACAGGTTCGCAATCACCGGCCCGTCCGTCAGACTCCGCACCACGCGCAAAGCCGCCAGCATCTCCGACAGTTCCGCGAACGTCTCCAACAAGATGCCGTCTACGCCCGCCTCCAGCAGCGCCTCTGCCTGCTCGTGAAAGTCGAACGCAAACTGCCGCCTCGTCTCGGCGTCTTCCGGAAAGCCGCCACCGCCCAAGCCGGCAATCGAACCGATGGTGCCAAACACCCAGGCCCCCCCGCCGGCCGCCTCCCGCGCGAGGGCGGCGGCCGCCCGGTTCACCGACCGGACCTCGTGTGCCAAACCGTAGCGGGCCAACCCCGGCCGGTGCGCCCCGAACGTGTGCGTCTGCAGCAGGCGGGCGCCGGCGTGAACATACGCCCGGTGGACATCCAGCACCAATCCCGGGTCGGTCAGGCACAATGCCTCGCTGCAGGCGCGCACTGGCACCCCGTGCTGGTGCAAAAGGGTGGACATGGCCCCGTCGCCGAGCAGAACGCCGCGACCGACCTCCTGCCGAAACCGCTCTCTGGCTGTGCCCGCCGCCGCCGCTGCGCCGGCTGGAGATGGGCAGGACGGCGGCAGACCGTTGTTGTGTGCTGCCAACCCGGTTCTCCTCCTCCTGGGCCTCAGCCCGTGCTCTCCGTGTCCACGCTGAAGTACCGCGCCTCCGGATGGGCGAACACCATGGCGGTGACGCTCGCCTCCGGGTCCATCATGAACCCGTCCGTCAGCTGCACGCCGATGTCCTCCGGCCGGATCAGCCGGAACAGCTTCGCCTGGTCCTCGAGGTTCGGACAGGCCGGATACCCGAACGACACCCGGATCCCTTGGTAGCGCGCGATGAACCGCTCCCGCATCGTCATCTCGGGCGGATCGGGGAAACCCCACATGTCGCGCAGCATGTGGTGCAACCGCTCCGCGAACGCCTCCGCCATCTCCAGCGCCGTCGCCTGAATGGCGTGGGCGCGCAGGTAGTCGCCCGCCTCCTTCCAGCGCTCCGCCACCTGTCGGATGGCCCCGCCCGTCGTCACGGCGAAGAACGCCACGTAGTCCACCTGCCCGCTCGTCACCGGCCGCACAAAGTCCGCCAAGCACAGGTAAGGCGGGTTTGGCTGGCGCGGAAAGTCGAACGTCTCGAGGACGCGCCCGGGCCGCTCGGGATCGAGAATGTGGATGCGGTTATCCTCCGACTGGGCCGGGAAGAAACGGTACACGGCGTGTGCCCGCAACAGCCCCTCCCGTTCGCCTTCTTCGAGCAGGTTCTCCACCAAGGCCAGCAACTCCAAGGCCTTGGCGTCCCCTTCCGCAATCCGCTTCTCCACGTTCCCGCGAAAGCCCAGGTGTTTGCCGAGCAGCATCTGCAGATTGAGATACGGGCGGATGAACCCGAGCGGGTAGTCCCGCAGGGTGTGGCGCCTCAAGTCGGGCGGCACAAACACCGGCGCATCCCGGCGCACATCGGAGACTGCCCGCACCGGCGCGGCCAACGAGGCTTGGTCACCCGCCTCTGCCCGCGCCGCCATCGCCGCCTGCTCGCGGGCGAGGTCCTCCATCAACCGCGGCCGTTCCCGCTCGTCCACCAGCCGGTTTGCCAGCTCCAGGCCCTCCATGGCGTCTTTCGCATACAAAACCGGTCCGTCGTAGTGGGCCCGGATGCGCGTGTAGGCAAACTTCTTCGTCAGCGCCGCACCGCCCACCATCAGCGGCACCTGAATGCCTGCCTGCCGAAAGTCTTCGGCCGTCGCCACCATCTGCTGCGCCGACTTCACCAACAGGCCGCTCAGCCCGATGATGTCCGGCTGGTGCTGGCGGTAGGCCTGGATCAGCTGCTCCGGCGGCACCTTGATACCCAGGTTGATCACGCGGTAACCGTTGTTCGACAGGATGATCTCCACCAGGTTTTTGCCGATGTCGTGGACGTCTCCCTTGACGGTGGCCAACAGAACCGTCCCCTTGGTCGCCGACTCCGCCTTCTCCATGAACGGCTCCAGGTACGCCACTGCCGCCTTCATCACCTCAGCGCTCTGCAGCACCTCGGCGACAATCAGCTCGTTGTTGTTGAACAGCCGGCCGACCTCGTTCATCCCGTCCATCAGCGGCCCGTTGATGATGTCCAGCGGGCCCATGCGGGACAACAGTTCATTGAGGTCGGCAAACAGCCCTTCCTTGGTGCCCTCGACGACACAGCGGGCCACTCGCTCCTCCGGCGTCAGGGAAGCGCGGTCGGCTTTCGCCTCGACTCGGCGCTCCCGGTAAAAGGCTGTGAACTCGGCGACACACTCGTCGCTCGTCGCAAACAGCAGCCGTTCGCAGAGCGCCCGCTCCTCGTCCGGGATGGAAGCGAACCGCTCCAGCTTCTCCGTGTTGACGATGGCGTAGTCCAGCCCCGCCTTTGTGCAGTGGTACAAAAACACGGAGTTGAGCACCTCGCGCCCGGCCGGCGGCAGGCCGAACGAAACGTTGCTGATGCCGAGAATCGTCGGACACTCCGGCAGGTGCTGTTTGATCAGCCGGATCCCTTCCACCGTCTCCAGGGCAGACCCGATGTACTTCTCGTCGCCCGTGCCTACCGGGAAAGTGAGCGGATCGATGATGATGTCTTGCGGGCGCATGCCGTAGCGGCGGACCAACACCTCCACCGACCGCACCGCCACCTCCAACTTACGTTCCCTCGTCACCGCCATGCCCTGCTCGTCGATGGTCCCCACCACCAGCGCAGCGCCGTAGTCGGTCGCCAGCCTTGCAAACTCCGCCAGACGCTGCTCGCCGTCCTCCAGATTGGCGGAGTTAATGATGGCTTTTCCCTGCGAGTGGCGCAGACCCAGCTCCACCACGCGGGGGTCGGTGGAGTCAATCATGAGCGGCACCTTCACCTTCCGCACGATGTGTGGCAACAGTCGCGCCATGTCGGCGTACTCGTCGCGGTCCGGGTCAGCCAGGCAGACGTCGATGACTTGCGCCCCCGACTTCACCTGCGCCCGGGCGATCTCGCTGGCCGACTCGTAGTTCTCCTCCGCGATGAGGCGGCGAAACTTGCGCGAACCAATCACGTTCGTGCGCTCGCCAACCAGGAGTGGCCGGCCATCCGGCTCCAGCACCACCGCCTCCAGACCGGATACGACGTGCAGCGCACGCGTTGCAACGGCACGCGGCCGCTTCCCGGCCACCGCTTCGGCCAGCGCCCGGATGTGGGCGGGCGTCGTGCCGCAGCAGCCGCCGACGATGTTCAGCCAGCCCTGGTCGGCAAAGTGGGCCAGTTTTTGCGCGAAGGCGGCAGGGGTCTCGTGATAGTGGCCCTCCTCGTCGGGCAATCCCGCATTCGGGTAGCAGCACACCCCGCAGCTGGCCAGGGCGGCGAGGGCGCGGACGTGATCGCGCATAAACTCTGGCCCTGTCGCGCAGTTGAGCCCGACCGCCAGCGGCTGCAGGTGCTCCACGGCGATGTAGAACGCCTCAATGGTCTGGCCTGCCAGCGTCGTCCCCATCGGCTCAATCGTGCCGGAGATGATGACGGGCACCGTGCGGCCGGTCTCTGCGAACGCCCGCCGGATGCCGAAACTGGCCGCCTTGACGTTGAGCAGGTCCTGGGACGTCTCGATCAGCAACAGGTCGACACCGCCTTGCAGCAGGCCGACCGCCTGCCGGCGGTATGCCTCCGTCAACTCGTCGAAGGTGACGCCGCCAGTGACCGAGATGTTTTTCGTCGTCGGCCCCATCGACCCAGCGACAAACCGCGGCCGCCCCGGTTCCGCGAAGCGGTCGGCCGCAGCCCGCGCAAGCTCTGCCGCCGCCTGGTTAATGACCTCGGTCTGGTCGGCCAAGCCGTACTCGGCCAGCACAATCGGCGTGGCGCCAAACGTGTTGGTCTCAACGATATCGGCACCCGCCTGCAAATAAGCTTCGTGAATCGCCCGGATCAAGTCCGGCCGCGTCAGGTTCAGGTGCTCATTGCACCCTTCCAACTCACGCCCGCCGAAGTCGTCTGCGGTCAGGTTCTGTTGTTGTATCATCGTGCCCATGGCTCCATCCAGGATCAGGATACGTTCAGCCAGGACAGCTCGGATGTCTTGTGCCACTGCGTATCCCCGCTTTCTCCAGCGTGACAACTACCTGAGTCGGCAAATACGACGAGACGCCCTTCAGGGCGTCCCCGATTGCGGCCAGACTTGACGGCGCGCACAGCTCGGAATCACAAAAAGTATATCATGCCTGGGCACGTTTGAATATGCGCCAACACATCGCCGGGCCGCGCCGCGCAAGCGCCCGCGTGCGATGCGAGTGCGCACATCACTGGCACCATCAACGCCTCAAGTTTCGCACCCCTAGGAAGCGAGTTTTGCCTTGAGTGGTGCGGGTAAACGTTCGATAAACAACTCGACAACACGGTCGATGAGGCTTGGATCTT
>JADGIC010000145.1 GCA_019683615.1 Alicyclobacillaceae bacterium
GAATCCAACAAGGCGCCGGAAATCGCCGAGAAGGGGGAGCCTGGACAGGAACGGTGGCTGATCTTGGAACTCAAAGTATTGGCTGATGTCGGCCTGGTGGGGTTTCCGAGCGTCGGCAAGTCCACGTTGCTGGCAGCGGTCTCCGCCGCACGGCCGAAAATCGCCAACTATCCGTTCACCACGTTGACGCCCCAGTTGGGCGTCGTCGATGTCGGAGACGGCCGCACGTTTGTCCTGGCCGACCTGCCGGGCCTGATCGAAGGGGCGCACGCAGGTCACGGTCTCGGCCACGAATTTCTCCGCCACATCGAGCGGACGAGGGTATTGGTACACGTCATTGACATGGCGGCCGTCGAAGGCAGAGACCCGGTGCATGACTACGAGGTAATCAACCGGGAATTGGCTCTCTACGATGAACGGCTGGCCCGGCGCCCGCAGGTGGTGGCGGCGAACAAGATGGACCTGCCGCAAGCGGCTGAGCACTTGGCGCGCTTTCGAGCCGCTTATCCGGAGGTGCCTGTGTACGCGATTTCCGGAGCAACCGGAGAAGGGATTCAGGCGTTGTTGTACGGGGTGGCCGACTTGTTGGACCAAGTGCCGGTCGGACTCGACATGGACGGGCCGCGCTCGGAAGCGCAGCCGGATGAGCACAAGGTGTTTCGCTTTGAACCCCGCCCGACGTTCACCATTCGCAGGGAGGGGGATGTGTTTGTCGTAGAGAGCCCCGAGCTGGATCGGTTGGTGAAGATGACCAACTTCGGCCAAGCGGATGCCGTCAAACGTTTTCAACGCATTCTGAAGCGGCGCGGCGTCGACGACGCCTTGCGCCAACGCGGCGCGAAGGAAGGAGACTCTGTGCGCATCGGCGACATGGAGTTTGACTTCGTGGAGGGTTGAACGGCGTGACACCCGAGCACCGTGTCCCGGCCGGACTGCGAGGCTTTCGGTTTGTCCCTGCACCGTCGCCGCCCTGGTGGACCGTGCAGTGTCAACGGGAGGCCGAGCGGGCGGCCCGCGCTTCGTTTCCGCTCGAAGTCTGCGGACTGTGGATTGCTGCGTCGGCGACTGGGCCCGTCCGCCTGAACGTGCTTCCCGCACAGGCGTCGCCCGTCTCGTTCCAGGCCGACCCGCAGGCGGTGATCCAGCTTGCCTACCGCCTCGTGGATGACAAAGCCGTTGTGCGAGCTACTTTCCATTCCCATCCATTCGGCTTTGCCTGCCCTTCCCGCTTCGACGAACCACTCGCCGATTGGGCGGAGGACCATCTCATTGCAGGTTGCAGGGCGGGCGCATGGACGTTCGCCTGGTGGCGCACACCGCACAGGTAACCTGTTCCCGCCGCTCGGGATACCTCCCTTCGCAGAATTCCCCTCACCTTGAATCCGCTTATCATTTTGCACATTCCATCCCATCGCACAGATACACAGCGTTTTTGGAAACAGGTTACATTCCTCCGATCTCGAATTCTCTCCGTACCAAAAAGGGGGGAGACATGTGGAGGAGTTATCCGCTGTCGTGTTGTTGGGGCGAATCTTGGACGATGCACTGGCACGGGGCAGTTCGGATGTTCACCTGCACGCCGGACTGGGAGACCTCACCGTCCACTTGCGCACGGCAGGCCATATCGAACCGTATCTGCACGTCAAGGACCTCGGTGCATCCGTCATCCGGCGCGTAAAGGCGCTGGCCAAGATGGACGTCGCGGAGTCACGGGTGCCTCAAGACGGGTCGTTCCGTTGGCACACGGACGCTGCCGAGTGCGACGTGCGGGCGGCCGTGATTCCGACAGTCGCCGGAGAAACGGCGGTACTGCGGCTGTTGTCGCGAAGGAAGGAAGCGATTTCGTTTACGAGTCTGGGGATGACGGAGCAACAGTCTGCCCAGTTGAACCGCATCCTGCAGACCGGGTCGGGCCTCGTGTTGGCGGCCGGACCGACCAGCTCCGGGAAGACGACGACTTTGTACGCAATGATGGTTCAGTTGGCGAGGTGGGGACGACACGTCGTCAGCATCGAGGATCCGGTCGAAATGCCACTGCCGGACTGCCAGCAAGTCGAAGTTCGGGAACGCATCGGTGTCACCTTCGACGCCGGATTGCGTGCGCTTCTCCGGCATGATCCAGACGTCATCATGATAGGCGAGATCCGGGACGACCAGACGGCCAGGACAGCACTCCGCGCGAGTGTAACCGGACACTTGGTGTTAAGCACCACGCACGCCAAAGATGTGGCCGGGGCTGTGCAGAGGTTGGTCGGATTCGGCTTGCCGAAGTCGGTGGTGACAGACGTCCTTCGAGCCGTCGTCGTTCAAGAGCTGCGGCCTCGACCTTGCAGGGCGGGGTGCGGTGGCAAGGCTTGCAGCCGGTGCCGCGGGACCGGTGTGGATCCGGAGAGGGAGGCGGTCTTTCACATCTTTGAGATGGCCGCCGCACCCAGTGCCAGCCTGGATGCCGCTTGGGCGGCCCAGGGCACGAGTCGCCTTGTCGGCAGGGGCGGTGAAACCGATGCGCCAGTGGATTGACCGGTGGCTGTCGCGCTTTGCATCAGGCGTGGAGTGGGCGCGCGAGCAGTGGTATCGCCACGGGCGCAGCTCCGACTTGGCGGAGCTGTGTGAGCAGTGGGCCGCGCTGTTGGAAGCTGGTCTGCCGGCTGACACCTCGCTGCGGCATGTGAACCGTCCGCTTGGTCGCCGTTGCGGTGTATGGACAGCGGCTGCGTTAGAGGCGCTTGAAGGCGGGAAACCGATTGCCCCGGCGTGGTCGCGGTTGGCTCCACCGTTGTTGGCTGCGTTTCTCGCGGCGGGGGAAGCGTCCGGGCGGATTGCGGACATGTTGGCGTTGTGGGCGGCCCACGAGCGGGGGCGCCGGACCTGGTTCGGCCGCTTTGCGCGGACCCTGAGCTACCCGCTGCTGTTGACGGCAACCACCATGGGCGCTCTCCTGTTTTGCGGACAGGTGGTGACGCCTGCACTTGAACAGGTGTTTCGGCAGATGCAGGTGGCACCTCCTGCATCATTTCGCTGGGTGCAGGCAGGTTTACGGGCATTGCCGACCGCGCTGGCGGCCGGGTCTTTCATCGCGGCGTTGTCGGGATGGGTTGTGTGGTATCGCGGTAGGGTCAGGTTCCAGCAAGGTGGTGGGGTCCGCCTGCCAGTGATTGGTTCGGTCTTGCGTACGGCCAAAACAGGCACATTTTGCGTTTGGCTGGACGTGATGTTGTCCGCAGGGCTGCCGGTCGTGGACGCCTTGCAAGCCATCGCACAAAGTTTGGCGCCACTGTGGATGCGCGTCCGGGCCGAGCAGATTTGGCAGCGCATCCTCGAGGGGCAGACGTTGGCGGAGGCGTTCGCCGGTGACTGGGACCCGCTGTTGCCGATGTTGCTGCACACGGCGGAAGCGACAGGAGACACCCCGCAGGCGTTGCGCCGTATGAGTCGGTATGCGGAAAGAGATCTGACGCGCAGGCTGGAGCGATGGGCGCGTTGGTCCGAACCGGTCTTTACCATTTTGACCGCCGGGTTGGTCGGGGTCACTCTGTACGCCGTGTTGGTGCCCATGTACGAAGTCGTCAACGTGATCGCCTGAGGCTGTCACGCAGGGGTTGGGTTGGGAAGGAGATGGACACATGAGCCGGTTGGTTGGTTGGGCGGGGCAGGCGAGACCGGGCGCGGGTTTACGTTAATGGAAATGGCAGTGGCGGTGTTCATCGTGTCGGTCATGACGGCAGTGCTGGTCCCGCACCTTTTAGGAGCAGGGCAGCGGGCACAAGCAGTGGCGTGTGAACAGAACCAGCGCACCATTCGGGCTGCGTTGTCCGAGTACTATCTGATTCACCACGCATATCCGCAGGGCGATACACAGGCGCAGCTGCAGACGTTGGTTCAGGAACAGTTGTTGGATGCCGTCCCTGACGAACCGTCCGGAGGACAATACACCATCTCGGATTCGGATCCGGCCAATGTCACGGTGTCGTGCACAGTTCATGGGGAACTCGGGGTGCACCCGTAATGGCGAGCCGCCGATTGCGCACCGGGCCTTCCGGCAAAGCGGACGGGGGCTTCAGCCTGTTGGATGTTGTCGCGGCGGTGGCCGTCTCCAGTTTGTTGGGGGCGTGCATCCTGCCCGGATGGGTCCGCATCTGGACGCACTTGGAGTTGACGGAAACCACGCTGTGTCTGCTCGGCCATCTGCGTTGGGCTCAGGCGGTTGCTCAGTGTCAAGATACGTACGCTTCCGTAAGGCTCGCCATGTACGACCCCCAGTATCAAACTTACGTAGCAACGTATCGCGTGGACCAAGTCCAGTTCGCGCCGGGCGTGAATTACAAGGACGGTTACCTGCAACTGGGGACAGGCACGATTTTGTACGACGTGTTCGGGAACGCCCAGGTCGGCGGCACCATCCGGCTGTGCTCGGGCGCGGAGGAACAGGACATTCACCTGTACATTGGGGCAGGATTGCAATCCATCGGGGGTGCCCTGCCGTGAACCTGCTGGAAGTGGTCTGTGCGGCGCTGGTACTGTCCGTGTGCGGGGCTGCTGCGGCAGGAGCATGGCAGGGTGCCGTTCGCCAGCAGGAGTGGGCCGAGCAAACGCGTGTTGCGTGCGATGGGGCAGAGTGGGCTGCCGAGCGCTTGTTCGCCGGGGCGGGTGCGGCGTCTGTGTTCGAAGAGTTGGGTTGGCGGTGCGACCTGGTGGAGTCGTTCGATTCGGACAGCTGGATTATCCGCGCCAGTTGCGGGCGGGCGACGGCGACACTGGTCATCCCTTGGCCGGGCTTGGCGCAGCAGTAAGGCGATGGCAAAGCAGGGGTTACCGATGGGAGGGACTGCTCCGGGACCTATAATATCTGGATCAATGCGGTCCTGCCACGCGCGGATGATGGTAAGGCGTGTGCATGGCGACCTCCGCACGGGTTGTCGTGTTGGACGGAGGGAAAGGGTTTGACATTGGAGCTATTGGGCGCTTGGATGCTCGCTTGTGTCGTGTGGTCGTCCGCCTTGTCGTTGTGTATTTCCGAATGGACCGGCGTGCGGACGCAAGTCGCACGCCAAGAGATGATGGCCATGGCTGCGTCGGCCGCGCGCACCGTCGAGCAGGATTTACACCAGGCGACGTCAGTTTCTACAGACGCAAACGGTGTGACGGCCACTTTGGCCGGGGGTGTTCAATACCAATACGTGTTGAATGCGGCGCATCAATGGGTTCGCGTTCGCCGGGGGGGGGGAGGAAGCGCTGTTCTCGCAGAG
>JADGIC010000146.1 GCA_019683615.1 Alicyclobacillaceae bacterium
GGGCGTTCGCTTGTAAAGTAGCCAGAACCGGCGGCGTGTAATTTCCGGAAATCCCTTGTCTAACACAGGATCTCAGCCACTCTCAATCGTGAACTTCCGCTTAAACAGAGCCAGCCTCTGAAACGCTCGGTGTATAATGAGAGTTGCCGGTGTGGGACGCCACGACACGGGAAGAGGTGCGCGCAGGGCAGATGGCCACCAAACACGAACAGATCCTCGATTATATACGTTCTCTTCCGGTGGGGGGGCGCATCTCGGTACGAGGCATCGCCCGCAAATTGCAGGTCAGCGAGGGCACCGCGTACCGGGCCATCAAGGAAGCAGAACTGCAGGGATGGGTCAGCGCCATCGACCGGATTGGAACGGTGCGCATCGAGCGCAAGCAGAAACAGGACATCGAGCGGCTGACGTTCGCCGAGGTGGTAAACATTGTCGAAGGGACTGTGCTGGGCGGCCGTGACGGGCTGCACAAGACCTTGCATAAGTTTGTCATCGGCGCGATGAAGCTGGACGCCATCGTCCGTTACATCGAGCCGAACAGCCTGATGATTGTCGGCAACCGCGAACAGGTCCAGCGCCTGTCGTTGGAGCATGGCGCGGGCGTGCTCATCACAGGCGGGTTCGAGGCGTCCGAAGAGGTGCAGCGGTTGGCCAACGAGCGGCAGTTACCGATCATCTCGTGTTCGTACGACACGTTTACTACCGCCACGCTGATCAACCGCGCGATTTACGACCGCCTCATCAAGAAAGAGATCTTGTTTGTCGAGGATGTCGCGCGTAAAAGCGACCTCGCCGTGCTGCGGTGCGGCCAACCGGTGCGGGACTATTTCGAATTGGTTGAGCGCACCGGCCACGCCCGCGTCCCGGTGGTGGATCACGACGGCCGCCTTGTCGGCGTGGTCACGGCGCGCGACGTGGCCGAAGCGGCAGCAGACGACGCCATTGACCGCTACATGTCCAGGCAGCCCGTGACAGTCTCGCTGAAAACGACCATCGCATCTGCGGCTCACCGCATGGTCTGGGAAGGTGTCGAAATGCTCCCGGTGGTGGAGGACCGCCGGTTGGTGGGGGTACTCAGCCGGCAGGACGTCATCAAAGCGCTGCAGCTGATGAACCGCCAACCGCAGGTCGCAGAAACCCTCGAGGACGTGGTGTTGCAGGGGTTCGAACAGGTGCGCGGCGAGGACCGCAGCCTGACCTTGGTCGGCGTGGTCACCCCGCAGATGACCAGTACCGGGGGAACGCTGGCGGTGGGGTCTTTGCTCACGCTGATGGAGAAGTGCGCTGTGTTGTGCCTGGAGCGGCAGCGCAATGTCGAAGCCGCGGCGGAGAACTTGAGCGTGTACTTCCTCAAGCCGGTTCCGGTGGATGCCCGCATCGAAGTGAAGGCCCGCATTCTCGACTTTGGGCGCCGTTTCGCGAAAGTGGAAGTGGAAGTGTTTGACGCCTCCGGCAGGGTCGCGAAAGCGTTGATGACCGGCCAGATGTTTGAGAGGTGAACGGCTTGGACTCCTTTGTCCACCTTCACGTGCATACGGAGTACTCTCTGCGCGAAAGCGCCCTCCGCGTCGACGAATGTGTGGCTGCAGCGGCTCGCCAAGGCATGCCGGCCGTCGCCATCACGGACACGGATGCGATGTACGGCGCGGTGGCATTTTACCGGGCTGCCCGCGCAGCCGGCATCAAACCGATTGTCGGCGTGCAGCTGGCGGTCGCCCTGGCCGAGGCGGACTTGGCGGACGAACGCCCGCAGGCGCAACCACCGCTTGATAACGCCGTGCTCCTAGCGGAAGACTTCAAGGGATACCAGAATTTGGTCCGATTGGTGACCCGCGCACGTCTGCGCGCGCGCCGGCCGTACGTGACGCTGGCAGAGCTGGGGGAGCACAACCAGGGCGTGACGGCCCTGGTGGGCGGTGGTGAGTCGCGGTTGTTAGCGGCACTGGCGGCTGGTGATGAAGCGGAGGCGGAGCGCTGGTTCAACGGGTGGTGTGAGGTGTGGCCGGCGGGCCACCTGGCAGTCGACGTCCAGGACCACGCCCTGCCCGAGGAACGGCGCGGCCTGCCGCAACTGGTGCAGTGCGCGCGCCGGCGCCAGCTGCCGCTGGTCGCGACCAACGATGTACACTACCTGCGGCGCGCGGACGCCCGGGTGCAACAGGTGTTGGCCCGGCTCGAAGGCGGCGCGAACGCGCGCGTGTTGAGAGGGGACCGCTATGAGTTTGCCGACGCGGCGGAGATGAGGCGCCGGTTTGCCAAGTTGCCGGAGGCTATTGACGGCGCGCTCGCCGTCGCCGAGAGGTGTAACCTGGAACTGCCGTCAGGCCGCCCGCTGCTGCCCAAGTACCCGACCCCGGACGGCGAGCCGGCCGCATCCGTGCTGCGGCGGGCGGCGTTCGCCGGGGCGCGCCAGCGTTACGGCGAGGTCACGGAAGCTGTGCGCGAGCGGCTCGAGTATGAACTGTCGGTCATCGAACGCCTCGGGTTTGCCGACTACTTCCTGGTCGTGGCGGACTTCATCCGTTATGCGCATCGACAGGGTATCTCGACCGGTCCCGGACGCGGGTCGGCGGCCGGGAGTCTGGTCGCGTACGCGTTGCGCATCACCGACGTCGACCCGATCCGTCACTACCTGTTGTTTGAACGGTTCCTGAACCCGGAGCGGGTGTCGTGGCCGGACATTGACACCGATTTCGAGTTTGAGCGGCGGGGGGAAGTCATCCAGTACGTGGTGGAGCGCTACGGGGCGGACCGCGTGGCGCAGATTGGGACGTTCGGCACGCTGGCGGCGCGGGCCGCGGTGCGTGACGCCGCCCGCGTGCTCGGCGCGGATCCGCGGCGGACCGACGAGTTGGCGCGGCAAATCCCGGCCCAGCCCGGCATCACGCTGGCAGCGGCGCGGGCGCACAACCCCCGTATCGGCGCTCTGTTGGAGGCGGACGAGACTCTTCGCCAGGTGTGGGAGACCGCCGAGGCGCTGGAAGGATTCCCCCGACATACTTCGGTTCACGCCGCCGGTGTCGTGATTTCGCCCGATCCGCTGTCCAACTTGGTTCCCACCGAGCCTGGCGCGGACGGGACGCCGGTGACCCAGTACTCTATGGAAGATATTGAGTACCTGGGCCTCATCAAGATGGACTTTCTTGGCCTCAAGACGCTGACGTTGATCGACCGCTGCGTGGACAGCGTGGCGCGGCGGACCGGCCGGCGTGTGGACTGGCGCCGCGTGCCGACGGACGATGCGGCCACGTATCAGATGTTGTCCCGCGGCGAGACGGACGGCTGTTTTCAGTTGGAGTCGCCGGGTGTCCGCCGCGTGTTGCGGGAGTTGAAGCCGACCGGACTGGAGGATCTCATCGCCGTGATCTCACTGTACCGGCCGGGCCCGATGGAGAACATCCCGGTGTTCATCGCCGCCAAACATGGGCGGACGCCGGTGCGCTACCCGCACCCGGACCTCGAGCCGATTTTGCGCGACACGTACGGTGTCATCGTCTACCAGGAGCAGATCATGCAGATTGCCGCCCGTATGGCCGGCTTCACGCTGGGCGAAGCGGACATCCTGCGGCGCGCGGTCGGCAAGAAGAAGCGCGAGGTGCTGGAAGCGGAGCGCGTGCGCTTCGTGGAGGGTTGTCTCCGCCGCGGCTATCCGCTCGAGGCGGCCGAGGCGGTGTACGACCTGATTGCCCGCTTTGCGGACTACGGGTTCAACCGCAGTCACGCCGCTGCATATGCCGTCTTGGCGTTTCGGACAGCGTACCTGAAGGCCAACTTTCTGCCGGACTTTTTGGCGGCGCTGTTGTCGTTGTCCATCGGGTCGGCTGACAAGCTGCGCGAATACACCCGGGTGGCGGAACGGCACGGGATTCGGGTGCTGCCGCCTTGCGTCAACGAAAGTGCCGCCGAGTTTACGGTGGGCGCCGACGGCACGATCCGCACAGGCCTGTTGGCCGTCCGCGGCGTCGGCCGGGCCGCTGTGCAGGCGCTGTTGGATGCGCGCGCCAGCGGTCCTTTCCGTTCCCTGGTGGACTTTTTGCGGCGCGTCAACCACCGGGTCTGCAACCGCAAGGCGGTTGAGAGCCTGCTGGCGGCAGGCGCCCTGAACCGCTTTCTGCCGGACGGCGTGAAACCCGCCGTTGCTGTCCAGATTCTCGATGAGGCGTACGTGGCCGCGGAGCTGGGTGAAGCGCTGGCCGGGTTGGGATTGCCGGCAGGAGGTTCGCCAGCGCGTGCGGGTGGTTTGCCGGATGCCGGCGGCAGCCCGGCCCTGCAGCCGGGCGAGGGGCAGACAGGCGCGGCGGGATCGCAGACGGCGACGGGGGCGGACGGTGCTGTGTTGTTCATTCGCCTGCCGGCCCGGTCGTCCTGGTCCGCTCTGTGGGCTCGCATCAAACCCGTCCTCGAAGCCTGTCCGGGCGCTTCGCCCGTGGCATTGTACGACAGCGTGCGGCGGCAGGTCCGCCTCTTGGACCGGCGTTGGGCGGTGACGGTGACGCCCGAGCTGGTTGCGGCGTTGGAGGAGGTCGTCGGCCTCGGCAATGTCCGCCTTGGTCCCAAACCCGCCCAGGCCATTCAATCGCCGGATTCGCAAACACGGAGAGGAGAGAACGGAGATGTCGCAGACGATTGTGATTGAGCAGTTGCGCAGCCGGGGCGTGGAGGTGGACAGCATTGTGGATCTCGTCTACCAACTGCAAGCGCCTTATCACCCGGGATTGACGCGGGAGGAATGCCGGGAGAGCGTGATGCACGTATTGGCGAAGCGGGAGGTCATGCACGCCGTGGTGACAGGTATCGCCATCGACCGGCTCGCGGAACAGGGTCTGTTACCGCAACCGCTGCAGACCATCATGGACCGGGATGAGCCGCTGTACGGGGTCGACGAGATTCTGGCATTGGCGGTGACGAACGTGTACGGTTCCATCGGCTTGACGAACTTCGGGTACCTGGACAAGACAAAGCCGGGCATCATCGGCGAGCTGAACCGGCAGCCGGTGCACATCCACGTGTTCCTTGACGACCTGGTGGCTGCCATCGTCGCTGCCGCCTCGGCGCGCTTCGCTCATCAGCACGAGGCGCGGTCGTACATAGAGAGCGCACCGGGCGTGCGCGATGCCTGACAGTCCGCGGCAGCACCGGACAGGCGGGGAGCGTGTAATGTTTCAGTAGGGGTTCTTCCCTGGGAGGAAGGGGGAGGACAAAAGTAGAAGAGACCTCACGACAGAACCAAACAAAACCCGCG
>JADGIC010000147.1 GCA_019683615.1 Alicyclobacillaceae bacterium
CCCACCCCGTCGGACGCAGGCAAGGCAACGTCGGCAGCAGCGCCCGAGGTCCGCAGTGGCGTCACAACCATGCTGTCGATAAGCGAGACCTTCAAAGACGCCATCTCAACCGGTGACGACGCGAAAATCAAGGAGACCGGCCCGCAGCTGGAGACTACGTGGCGTTCGTTCGAGGACAGCGTGAAGCCAAAATACCCGGACTCCTACGAAGAAGTGGAGAAGTACCTGGATCCGTTGGTGGCTGCATCGCAAGCCAAGACGTTGGACAAGGCCGTGTTGGCCGAACTGGACGACGGTTTGCTTAGGTCTCTCAAGGGACTGCTTCGAAAAGTGGCTGCATCCAACTGAAGATGACCGCGCGGCGTCAGTCCCGAGATCCAATTGGAGTCGGATCGTTCCGTCGGTCGGAGGCTGACTCGCCACACGGGGTCAGTCCACCATCTGGAAACGGTCATCATGAGCTGCGTAAACGGTCCCGTTCGGCAACACCGTAAACGGGCGCGGACGAAACGAGACGTGAGAGATCAGCGCGTTGACCATCCAACAACATACCCACACATCGCTGCCATCACCGCGCGACGTCATCGATAGCCGCCTGCAACGCCGCCTCCACGCGCTTCGCCGTCTCCATCAAGCCCTGGTCTCCAATGATGCCCATCAGGACCGTCGGTTTCGGCAGACCAATGACCGTCTTCCCTTCGTCTTCGTACACCACGAGTTTACACGGCAGAAAATACCCGACCATCGGGTTTTGACTGAGCACCTTCTTGGCCTCGTGGGGGTTGCAGACCTCAAGTACCCTGTACGGCTTTTCGAAGTCGACGCCCTTCTCCTTCAGCTTCGATGGAATGTCCATCTGCCACAGAATCCCGAACTTCCGTTCCCGGAGCGCTTCCTCCAGCGCCGTCACCGCCTCGTTCACGCTCTTGGCGGTGCTGGCGCTGTAGTGAAAATCCAACGCCATCTGGGCCGCCCTCCCTGACAACTCCATTACAAAACGTCCGCCAGTTGGCTGACGAGCTGGCTCTTGGGCATGTACCCCACCAACTGCTTGACCGGCCGGCCGTCGCGGAACAGGATCAGGGTCGGAATGCTCATGATCCCGAACGCGCCTGCGGTGCGTGGGTTCTCGTCCACATTCAGCTTGGCCACCACCAGCCGATCCCCCGCCTCATCCGCCAACTCCTCCAGCACAGGCGCCATCATCCGGCAAGGACCGCACCACGCCGCCCAAAAATCGACCAACACAGGCTTTTCGCCGCCAACCACGCTGGCAAAATTCTGATCCGTCACGCTCACCGTCGCCATCGTCTTGATCCTCCTCCTATCGGCTTTTCATCAAGAGTTCAATCGCTTCCCGAATGACCTTGTCCGCGCTACCGCCGCCAGCGATTTCCTCGCGAATGCACTGCTCCATGTTCTCGCCAACCACGTACATGATGACCCGGTCCACGGCCACGCGAATCGCCGACAGCTGGGTGACGACGTCTTTGCACGACTTGCCCTGCTCCATCATCTGAAGGACGCCGCGCACCTGGCCCTCAATGCGCCGCAACCGGTGTTTCATCGGCTCGGTGTAGTTCATCGAAAGTCTCCCCCTGTCTCGTCTTATTATACCCCCCTCCGTAACAACAAGAGCCTCTTGCCCCGTGATTCAAGGGCTATCCGCCCCTACTATCCGCCCCTATACCGATTCCAGGCCAGGATGCCCCCGGACAAATTTTGCACATCCTGAAATCCGTCTTTGACCTACAATCTAGTGAACTGCAGGCTGCACATGGGATTTTCGATCCCTACACCAGATGCAGTGCCTGGAGATTCACGTACAGCATGTAACACGCCACCGCCGCCAACACGCCGGAGAAAAGCTGTTGCAACCGGCGGACGTTGCGTCCCACTCGCGTGCACGCGTACACACCTGCCGCACCCCCTAAGAGACCGCCGCCGACGTACAGGAGCACAATCTGCCAGTCCACCATGCCGGACAGCGCGTACGACGCAGCGGTCGTGAGGCCGAACGTCCCGACGGAGAACAGCGACGTCCCAATGGCCTCCACCAACGGCAGGCCTGCTGAAAAGACAAGCCCGGGGACAATCAGAAAGCCGCCGCCGATGCCGAAAAACCCGGCTACCAACCCGGTTACCAGTCCGGTGGGAACCACCCGGGTGACCGACATCACCCTTGCCTTTTCCACGGGCTCGGAAGGTACCTTGCGCCGCCACATCCGCACAGCGATGACCAGCATCAGGATGGCGAACAAGAACAGGATGACCCTGCCGTTTGCCAGCTTCCCGAGTTCCGAACCCGCGTACGCCCCGATGGCGCCGGGCAGGGCGAACGCAGCCGCTGTCCTCCAACGTACGTGACCCTGGCGCCAATGAGGGATCAAATTCAGGTATGCATTGACTGCTACCGCCAGGGCTGTCGAACCGATGACGACGTGCGGATCGCGTACACCCACCACGTACAAGAGCAAAGGAACGGCGAGGATGGAGCCGCCTCCGCCAATCAACCCCAGCGTGAACCCCACCACGCCGCCGGAGAGTCCCGCCAGCACCATCTGCATATCGCTCAACTGGGGCACCAGCCCACCCCCATTTACCCCGCGGGGTATGTTTCGCGGCAAAAATTAGCCGTGCACGGCACACCGGTTCGGCCCGATTTCCATCTCCCGCTGCTGGTCCGCGTCAGGGTGTAGCCGGCCCATGTTGGTCAGGCGGATCTCTCGGTACGCGTGCGGCTGCGGTGGCAGGTTCTCGGTGACCAACCGACGGAACGCCTCCGCGCCGTCCACCCGCAGCCCGGGGTTCCGCTCGTACACGTCGCCCAGCCGAGCGGCCACCGCACCGTCCGGGTTGACTTCGTCAAGGCCTGCGTAGTGAGCCGGCAGCAGCATGAGGTCGGACGGCAAACCGCGGTACGTCCGGTACAGCGTGTGGTGCAGGTCGTCCGCCCACTCCCCGGCCTTTCCGGCCAAATCCGGCCGTCCGATGGACTTGACAAACAGGACGTCACCCGACAGGAGGTACCTGTCGTCCACCACCAAGGACGTGCTGCCGACGGTGTGCCCCGGCGAGTAAACCGGCACGATGCGCACGCGCACCCCGCCCACCGCAATCGGCGCGCCCTCCACCAACGGCTCGTAGGTGAACTGCACCTCGGCCGCGTCTCCAGGCGGCAGCCAGTAGGTCGCACCGGTCCGATCCGCCAATTTGCGCCCGCCGGAAATGTGGTCGGCATGCAGGTGGGTGTCGATGACGTGGCGGATGACCACCCCCTGTTCGGCAGCCCACCGCTCGTATACGTCCGTCGTCCGCACCGGATCCACTGCGGCCGCCTCTCCATCCGACACAATGAGATATGACAGACACCCTTTGCCGAACCGGACGAACTGGTACACGGCACCGCCGGGCAGGTCCCCGACTTTCACTGGACGGAGCGCCTCGCTCCAAGCCTGCATGCCGCCGGCAAGTACCGCCACGTCGCTGGCGCCGGCCTCCAGCAGCCGCTCGGCGACGTACACGGACGACCCTTCTTTGGCGCACACCACTAACACGGGCTGGCCGTCCGGGATCCGCTCCAGCGCCGGCTCCACCCCGTCCAACAGGTCGAAGTAGGGAATATTCACGCTGGTCACAGCAGACCCCTCAATCCTCCAATCCGCATACTCTTCCTCGTTGCGCACGTCGAGGATGAACAGCGGATTGCCCCGCAGAATCCCTTCGAACACCTCGTTCGGCGACCGTCGCCGCACCGTCGACTCGCTCACACGGCCTCCTCCTTTCCACACGCCTCGCTCACACGGTTCGCTCCGTTGGACCCTGCCAGTCGCACATGCCCGGAACCACGTTGTACACCTGTTTGAACCCGCGATCCGCCAGCATCTGGCACGCAGTGTCGCTGCGGCTGCCCGTCCGGCAGATCACGTACACCGGCCGATCCGCCAGCACTTCCAACTCGACGGCGCGCGCCTCCAGCTCTCCCAGAGGGACCGAAATGGCACCGGGAATGTGCGCGAACGCGTACTCCGCCGGTTCCCGCACGTCCAGCAGGACCACGCCGTCCGCCAGCTTTCGCGCCAACTCTTCGTTCGTCACCACATGCGGGAACCGCTGTTCGGCCCGCGTCTCCTCCGGCCGGGACTTGCGGATGAAGTGCCGGAACAGCTTGCCCTCCGTGAGAGTCCCCAGGAACTGATGGCCCGTGCGGTGCGCCCAGCTCTTCATGTCAGCCACGGACCCTGGGTCCGTCGCCAATACCTCCAGCACCTGCCCGGCTGCCATCTCGTAGATGGCTTTCTTCGTGCGAACAATCGGCATCGGGCAGGAAAGACCTTGGCAATCGATGGTCCTGTTCACGCGTATTGGGCTCATGATCACGTCTCCTCCCTGACAGACTCAGAACGTCACCGTCACATCGGCGTCGTACGCAAAATCGAGGAACGTCGCGGCGCCGCCCACCTCTACGCCATCGATGAAGTCGTCCACCGTCAGCCCCATGACATCCATCGTCATCTGGCAACCGATCAGCTTTACCCCGCTCGCTTTGGCCACCTCCAGCAGTTCAGCGATGGCAGGTACATTGGCTCGTTTGAAGCCTTCCATCCAGTGCTCTTGGCCCGGACCCATGGTCAGGGCCGCGGCGGCGTCCTTGCGGATGATGGACAGCCCTTCAAAGGTAAAGAAGATGGCGACCTCGGCGTCCATCGCCGCGGCCGCCGTGGCGATATTCAGCACCTTGTACGCGGTGTCCAACCCTCCCTGAGAGGCGATGATGGCCACCCGACGCTGATTCGACATTTGAAATCGCTCCTTTCGAAGTGCGGTTGGCATTCGGTGTCACGGCACCCGCCATTGTCGCTGAGTGACACGTTCTCACGCTCCGCCGTATACCCACCGGGGTATTATATACGGTACGGGGTATATAGTACGGAATTCGGGCCACCTTGTCAACACGTGGCGGGTAACTCCTATCCAAAGTTGAGGAGGCGTTGTTGGAGCTGGGACTCAACCCCGCCGCGGCAGTGATGTCGGCGAGCTTCGAGCGGGCGGCTGACCGGCAGGCAACACACGCGGAGTTTTCGAGCCGTCTGTTGGAGGCGGAGTTGGAGGAGCGGTACTTGTCCCCATAAAACAATCTCCCGCAAATTACCCCTTCTCTCCCCGCATAACTCCGTCCCCAGTTTTTCCCTCAGAAAATAAAGTCGTTCAAGGATCGGGCTTTTCCCCGATTTT
>JADGIC010000148.1 GCA_019683615.1 Alicyclobacillaceae bacterium
CGATGGGAGGGTGATTATGCGCAGACTGCGTCGCGCGCTTGCGCTGTCCGCGTGTCTGTTGGCGTTCGCCGATGCACTGGCGGGCGCGCCGGCGCCCGCCCGAGGTGACGGGGCAGCGCCGGCCTGGGCGGGGCATGCGCTGTATCCAGACCAGGCGCCGGGCACTAGTGTCTCCCGGCCGGCTTCCTATCCCTTCCTTCCACCTGGGCAGCGCGCCCCTCACCCTGGGTTGCGCCAGCTCCTCCCGCACCCGGACGGGGTTGACCTGGCGCGCGGCCGGCCGTACGCTATTCAGGCTTCGTTTCCAGACCCGAACTGGCAGAGGGACGAGATGTCGTATCCCAACCACGGACAGTTGACCGACGGCCGTCTCGCCAGCTTGGACTTCAACGACTCGCGGTGGGTTGGAATGGAGCACCAATACGGGCGCGAGATCACGGTTGACCTCGGGCGGGCTTGCTACATACAGTCCGTCTCCCTCGACTTCCTCCAAAATTTGGGGGCCGGCATTGTGTTTCCGGACGCCGTCACGTACTGGGTGTCTCAGGACGGGCGGCGTTGGGCGCGCGTGGGCGCGGTGCGCAGCCGGTACGACGTCGGGGACTTCACGGTGCAAACGCAGGCGTTTGAGCTGAAGGGGGTGCACGTCAACGCGCGTTGGGTGCGAGCCGTGTTCATGAACAAGATCTGGGCGTTTGCCGACGAGTTTGCAGTCTTTGGACAGCCTGTTGCGAGTCCGGGGGCGCCGTCGCCGGTCGGTTCCGTGCCATCGGCCAGGCCGGCCGGATACCTGACCGCAAATGGCGCTGGCAGCGGCGGGGTCTGCAATCTGTTGTTGGTGTACACCGGAGCGAAAGGTTCGTTGGGGACGTGGACAGCGGCGAAGTTTCGCCCGCTGCTGGTTTACGACGGGGGCTCGGGCACAGCTCCGTACGCGCTGTTTGACGGCGTGTTGTTTACAAATTACGGACTGCCCGTCTCCTTCGCGGCATGGTCAGGGTGGCTCGACAACCTGTTCCACCCGGGCATTCAGCTGTCCGCACTCGACGAGGCCGTCGGCGCTGTCCAATCCGTCTTGGGGAAGGCCGAACGGAAAGAGAAGGTTGTCATCGCCATTCCGGCCGTCCGTGGGGCGATGGAGATGGTCCCCGCCACCGTGGAGCGCAGGGGCGTCGCCGACAACCGGACAGGTGGCCGGTCGGGCGGCGCTGTCGACGACCGGCGACAGGCTGTGGAGTGGTTCATCGGCCAGGTGATGGCGCGTTGGCAGCGGGGGGGTTACCGACACCTTGAATTGTGCGGGTTTTACTGGCAACCAGAATCGTTGGGCGTGACGGATCCCGACGGAGCCAAGTTGGTGCGACAGACGGCGGCCATCGTTCACCGCTTGCACAAGCTGTTGTATTGGATCCCGTTCGACGGCGCTGTCGGGATTCCCGAGTGGAGAGACCTCGGATTTGACGCGGTGATGATTCAGCCGAACGTGTCATTCCTCCGGCTGCCCATGCCGGTGGCCCGCTTTCAGTCTGTGGCCCGGCTCGCCCGCTACTTCGGCACAGGCGTCGAAATCGAGGCCCACTGGTGGGTGACCAGCGCCAACACGAGGCTTGCCCGGTTCGCTCAAGGGAACTACTTCGACTACTTTACGGCGGCCACGCGGTTCGGTTACGACGGGCTGGTTTTGAAGAGTTACTATCAGAGTTCGAACACGCTGGTGTTCGCTGCCCAGAGCAGGAATCCGTTATACCGCCGGGTTTACGACCATACGGCCCGCTTCATCGGCGGAAGGTGGACGGAAACCCGGTTCCACGGACGCACACCGCTTTGAGGCCAAGGAGTGTGGCAGGGGCATCGTTCAGTCGCAGGAAATCGAATGCGGGTTCGCGAATTGTCTTCAGGCATGGTTTTGAACTCGGAGCACTTCCTGAATGATGCGGATGGGGACGCGAAACGTGTACCTGTTGGCGGCCTCCAAGGAGTCGCCGTTGAAGGGCGGTGACTTTGCCGCCAAAATCGCACAGATGCACGTGCTTGACATCCTTTCCACGGTGGGAGCGCTGCGGCGGACGCAGCAGACGTTTGCTGCGTTGGAGCGCACTGCCCAGTTCCAGGACCGCCGGCTGTATTGAGCGATTGCCGGTTCACTGCCGGGCGGGGTCTCGCGGCGGTCAAATCCGTTGGCCGGCATGGCGCACCTGGGGCCGGCGGTGGCGGCGGAGGGCCCCGGCAATCGTCACGCCCTGTTCGCAATCCGCGGGCCGCGGTCGGATGCGAACCAGGCCTGTCTTTGGTAGAATGGATGGGCGGCGCCGACGGGTGAAGGGCGGAACGGCCACGAGCTGCCGGTCGCGGCCGGGTACGGATTGGCTCCGTCCGCGAAACGGGAGGCGCCGGGTGAGAACGGAGTGAAATCGTGGGTGTGGCTCATTGCTGCGATTCTGGCGGTTGCCAGCGCAGCTGCTGTGCACATGCATGCGCCGGTGCTTCTGGTGTTTGCGTTGTCGTGCGTCGCCATTATCCCGTTGGCAGGCATCATGGGCCGGTCGACGGAATCCATCGCTGCACACGCAGGTCCTCGCGTCGGAGGGTTGCTGTCGGCCACGTTCGGCAACGCGGTCGAACTGATCATCGGCATTTTCGCACTCAAAGCGGGTCTGCCGGGGCTGGTGAAAGCGTCCATTACCGGATCCATTATCGGCAACCTGCTGTTCGTCCTGGGCATCAGCTTTTTTGTCGGCGGCATCCGGCATCCGATTCAGCGCTTCAACATTCGTGCGGCGCGCAGCAACGCGGCGATGCTGCTGCTTGGCGTCGGGGTTTCGTTCGTTGTTCCCGCCATCTTCACGCGGGGCGCGGCTCACGCCAGCGTGGCGCTGTCGTCGGTTGTCGCACTCGTGTCGTTCCTCATATACATATCCGGTTTGTATTTCGCGTTGTTCACGCATAGGGATGTCTTCGAATCCATTGATGAGACCGTCAACGAGGGCACGGATGAAGCCGGACAGCATTGGCGGCTGTGGCCGGCCGTGATCGCCCTGCTGCTGAGCACGGTGCTCGTCAGCCTGGAGAGCGAGTGGATGGTCGACAGCATCAAGACCGTGGGAGAATCCCTGGGCTGGAACGAGACATTTATCGGCGTGATCATCGTGGCCATCGTCGGCAATGCGGCGGAGCACGCAAGCGCGGTCTGGATGGCGTGGAAAAATCGCATGGACTTGTCGCTGGAGATTGCGGTAGGCAGCAGCCTGCAGGTGGCCATGTTTGTGGCGCCTATCCTGTTCGGGTTCAGCCTGTTGTTCGGGCACATGATGCCGTTGCTGTTCTCTTGGCCCGAATTGGCGAGCATGGGTGCAGCAGTGATGTTGGTGGCGATTCTCATGTTGGACGGCGAGTCCAATTGGCTGGAGGGGGCGATGGCTGTCGGCGCGTACCTGGTGATGGCCGTCGGCTTCTATTCGCTGGGCGCCGTGTGACCGGTGGTCTTCGCCGGAACTGGCGGTCTCCGGGGGAGGGACACCTGTGTTCCGTCAGATTGCCGCGCACTTCGTCATGGGACTGGTGACGGTGCTCCCGTTCGCCCTGGTACTCTGGGTGTTGGTCACGATTTTCCGGTGGGTGGACGGACTACTCGGCCCTTACGTGGACAACCTGACCGGCATTCATGTGCCTGGCGTCGGCTTTGTCCTGGTGCTGTTGGGTATCACGCTGGCGGGTGCGCTCATGCGGTTGTACGTCAGCCACCGGGTGTTGCTGCTGATTGAGTCGCTGTTCACCCGCATTCCGTTCGTGAAGTCGCTGTACTCGATGTTCAAGGAAATGGTGGAAGGGTTGCTCGGCCACAAGCGTGGATTTCGCCGCGCGGTGTTGGTCGAGTGGCCGGACGAGCGTGCGCTCGTACTGGGTTTGGTGACCAGCGATGACCTTCCTCGCGAGATTGATCCGGACGGGACGCGCCTGTCCGTGTACCTGCCGAACACGTTCCAGTTTGCGGGCGTCACGGTAATTGTCGAGCGGACGCGGGTCCATCCCTGCAACTTGTCGATTGAGGAGGCATTCAAGTTCTCCATCTCGGCCGGACTGGGCAACGAGTCTCGCGTCGTCCTGGAACAAGATTGAGCGATAAGGCCGCAGGCGCGCCCGCAGCCGACTCCGGCCCGCCGCGGGACGGCACCGGCGCCGGCGGGTGTTGGCGCCGCCGGCAGCCATCAGTTCCGGACGACCGGTTGGTACCCTTCGCGGCGGAGGGCTTCCATGAGGCTGTTGATGTGCCGGCGGTCGCGCGTCTCCAGATCGAGCTCCACCTCAGTCTGTCCGAGCGCGATGCGCGCTCCGACGCGGCGGTGTTCAATGGCGATGACGTTCGCCCGCTCGCGTGCGACGACGTCCAGCAGGTTGCGCAGGGCGCCGGGCTGGTCGGCCACGGTGACGGCGAGGCGCAGGTACCGCCCGGCTTCGACCAACCCGTGCTCAATAATGCGCGACAGTACAGTCACGTCCACATTGCCGCCGGAGATGACGACGACCACGTCACCCAGCCCGGCCGGCACCTGACCGTGGACAACCGCCGCCCGCGCAGCCGCGGCTGCGCCTTCTGCGACCACCTTGCTCCGCTCCATCAACAGAACCATTGCTCGCGCGATGTCTTCCTCTTCGACCGTGACGACCTCGTCCACGAACTGCTGAACCAGCGCCAGCGTCAGCCGCCCAGGCCGTTTGACGGCGATGCCGTCGGCCAGCGTCGGTGCCACCGTCACTGCGGAGGGCTCGCCGCTGCGGAGGGCTTGCACCATGCTGGGCGCGGCAGCCGCCTGAACGCCGTAGACGCGCACGCCTGGACACAGCGACTTGACCGCCAGCGCGATCCCGGCTGCCAATCCGCCGCCGCCGATTGGCACCACGATGGCGTTCACGGACGGCACCTGAGCCAAGATCTCCAACCCGACCGTGGCTTGCCCGGCGATGATGAACTCGTCGTCGAACGCGTGCACGAACGCCAGGTCGTCCGCCTGCTGCAGCTCGCGGGCGCGGGCGTAGGCGTCGTCATACGTCGTGCCCGACAAGACGACGCGTGCGCCGTAGTGTTGGGTGGCGGCGACTTTTGCCAAGCTGGCGCCTTCAGGCATGACAATGGTGCACGGCATTCGGTGCAGCCGCGCCGCATATGCCACGCCTTGGGCGTGGTTGCCAGCGGAAGCGGCGATCACGCCGCGCACGTGCTGCTCCTCGGTG
>JADGIC010000149.1 GCA_019683615.1 Alicyclobacillaceae bacterium
TACCTTACACTTCGTGGAGTTTCATGAACCGCCGTATGCGGACCCGCACGTACGGTGGTGTGAGAGGACGGGGGCTAGGCGCCCCCTCCTACTCGATGCAGTGCCGCCTTGTTCATAACGCCTCCCGGCCTGACAAACAATACACTTGTCTGCAATCCCAATCCCGGCGTATTCAATTGCAACGCCAGGCGACGCCGGATTGTCAGTGCCGGAAAGGAGAGACTGCGCATGGCGAACAAGGTGCCCGCGCTCGGAATGTTAGCCGCAGTTGTGCTGGCGACCGGCGGGCTGGCGAAGCCGGCCTCGGCAGCGGTTGCCGCCCCTGTGGCTCAGGCGGACGCTCTGTCCGTTGCGATCCCGGCGGCGACCAATCCATCTCCTCCATCTCCCGCCGCTGCGGCCCAGGACCTAGCTCCCAATGCCCGCTCGGCGGTGGTCATGGATTTCGCGACAGGCAGGGTGTTGTTCGAGAAAGACGCGCACGAGCGCTTGCCGATGGCGAGCATCACCAAGATCATGACGCTGTTGTTGACGATGGAGGCGATTGACTCCGGACGGCTGAAGTTGTCAGACAAAGCGCGCACCAGCGAGTATGCAGCAAGCATGGGCGGTTCCCAAATCTTTTTGGAGCCGGGCGAGGTGATGACGGTCGAAGACCTGATTAAGGGCATCGCGATTGCCTCGGCGAATGACGCCTGTGTCGCGCTGGCGGAGCATCTCGAGGGCAGCGAGGAAGCGTTCGTGCGCCGGATGAACGAGCGAGCAAAGGAGTTGGGCATGGACGACACCCACTTTGTGAACAGCAACGGTCTGCCGGCCCCCAACCACTACAGTTCCGCTCACGACATCGCCGTGATGTCGCGGGAGCTGTTGAAGCACGAGCAGATCACGCGGTGGACGTCCATATACAGTGACTACCTGCGCAAAGATTCGGACCATCCACTTTGGCTGGTCAATACGAACAAATTGGTGCGCTTTTACGACGGCGTGGACGGCCTGAAGACAGGGTACACGGCAGAGGCCAAATACTGTCTGGCGGCGACGGCCAAGCGCGACGGGTTTCGCGTGATCGCGGTTGTCATGGGGGAGCCGAAGCCGACGGTGCGCAACGCCGAAGTCGCCGGACTGCTGAACTGGACGTTCAACCGCTATACGTCCAGAGTGTTGTACCGGCAAGGTGAGGTGGTGAAACGGGCGGTCAAAGTCAGCCACGGCGTGCCGCAGCAGGTGGACCTGGTGGCTGGCGACACCGTGGGCGTCATTGAGCGCAAGGGCGAACCGCAGCGGTATGAGGCGAAAGCGGAAGTGTTTCAGCTTTCAGCCCCCGTGAAGCAGGGCCAGAGCGCAGGTACGTTGCGGGTTTACGAAGGCGGGGAACTGGTTGCGGAAGTCCCCTTGTTGGCAGCCGAACACGTTCGCAGAGCCGGGTTGTTCCAAACGATCGGCCAGGTGATGCGGGACTTGGTCACGTTCGGCAGTCGTGGTTGACACGACTGTGCGCACTCGCTCGTTGGCGCCCGGCTGGTGCGGATCCTGGCCGGCGTTGCCGAATGTCGGCGACTTCCGGATGTAATCGTCGGACGATGACGAAAACCATCATTGTCCGGGGAATAGTACCCGCACTCGGTGATGTCGGGAACCGGGCACTGGCCGGGCTGATTTAAGATCCGAGCGTCCGAAGCGGCCGTGGCTCGCCGACCGCGTCAATCCAATCGCTAATGGCACCGCGCAGCACGGTGCGCGCGAATGCGACGGCGGTGGCGGTGGCGCCGGCGGTATCGCGCGCCGATACATACACGTCGCGGACCAAGCGAAACAGCTCAATCGTGCGGGCGCTGTTGCCGACGGCGCGGCACATGGCTGCGGCCTGTTTGGCGTGCCGCAGGGCGGGTTCTGCCGCGTTGGACTGCTGGTAGATGCGGGCGAGCAGCTCATGGACGGACACCTGGACGTCAAGTGCCAGCTTTTCGCTGCGCAGCGCGCGCAAGGCATCCTCCGCAGCGGCTTCCGCGTTGCCGAGTGCAAACCAGTTGAGCGCCCTTTCCGCCAAGGCATCGCCGTGACGGATGGGATCTTCCAAGAAGTCGCGGGATTGCAAGCATTCCGTCAAATAGGCGACTGCTTGTTCATAGAGCTGCTTGCGCCTGAGGATCACCGCGAGGTTGATCTTGCACTGGTTGATGCCGCGCAGGTTGCCAATCTGTTCATACAACTGTATGGCCTGTTGCGTCATGTCCGTTGCTGCGTCGTATGGTCCCGTCTCCGTCCACAGCGTGGCCAACCCGTGCACAGCGGCGGCGCGGTCCACCGGTGAGTCGTATCGGTCGGCTAATCGCATGGCTGTTTCGAAGCATTCCTGGGCGTGACGGTAACACTTTAATGCCAGGTAGGCTCGCGCCAAGTGCACTTCGATTTTCAACGCCAGCGGCATCGCGACTTCCGGATGGCGAGACAGCAAATCCTTGGCGCGCTGCCAAAACATCCGGGCGACGGCTGGCTGCCCTTGGTGTCGGCGAATGTGGCCGAGCTGGTAATACGCACGAACGGCGTCGGCGGTGTTGCCTCGTTCCACGGCAGACCGCACCACCCGCTCATACAACGCTTCCGCCTTGTCGTACTGGCCGAGTTGCACGTGGCATTCGGCCAATTCCTGGCACAGCACTTCCTCCCGAAACTGGGCGGCATGTAGGTTGAGGAGGGCTTCGAGCAGCGGGATGGCTTCTTGGTACTGTTGCATGTCGATGAGCAGACGCGCCTTCCGGTAGGTCTGGGTGAGGTCGGAGCGCTGCGTCAGGTCTTCCTGGAAGAAGGCCGCATCGACGCCCAGTCGCTGCGCAATCTGTTCGAGTAAGCGCGGCGACGGGGTTACGCGATCCGATTCAATCTGGCTGATCATGCTCGCCGTCACCAATCCGGCCGCCAATTCCTGTTGCGTCAACTTGCGCTGTTTGCGCAAGTCTCGAATCTTCTGACCCAGTGAACTCATATCGTTCGTCCTTTCACGTATCCTCGTCCCATTGTACTACGGACGAGCTGTCTTGTCCTCCCTCCATGTGGCACCGGCGCGGCGCCCTCTGTCGATTTAGCAGAGTCCCTTTCTATTTTTGTCAATCAGGCAGGAGTAAGAGGTTTGTTGGGGAAGCATATGGTGCAACCTGAAAAGGGGAATAGCCCTGATTGATGGATACTGCGGAAAGGAGCAATGCCAGTGGCCATCGAGTCGAGTGTCCTGGACGGAGTGTTGGTGGTTCGGATGCGGGGCGACCTCGACCATCACGCGGTGGAGCGGATTCGCGACGAGATTGAACGAGAGCTGCGAGCCACCGGATACCGCGCGTTGGTGCTTTCGTTCCGTGATATTGACTTTATGGACAGTTCGGGCTTAGGCCTGATCCTCGGGCGGTATCGCAGCGTCACGCAGCACGGGGGCCGACTGGCCCTGTGTGAAGTGGGAGAGCCGTTGCGGCGTCTGTTCGAGTTGTCCGGGATTCTGAAAATCGTGTCCGTGTACGAGTCGGAGGAAGCGGCCATCCGCGCCGTGAAGGAGGCGTGAGAATCGGAATGGATCGCGACAAGAGCATGCCCGCGGCGGGGAATTACATGCGTTTGCAGTTTCCGAGCCGGTCTGAGAACGAGTCCCTGGCCCGGGTCGCGGTGGCGGCCTTTGCCGCTCAGCTGGACCCCACCCTGGAGCAGCTAACGGAGCTGAAGACCGCTGTTTCGGAGGCGGTGACAAACGCCATCATTCACGGTTATGAGGACGGCGAGGGAGAGGTGCGGATCAGTTGCTCGCTGCACGAGGGGGCGATTGAAATCGTCGTGGAGGACGATGGCCGCGGCATCGAGGATATCGATCTCGCCCGCCAGCCGATGTACACGTCGCGCCCCGACCTCGAGCGGTCGGGTATGGGGTTGACTATCATGGAGAGCTTCGTGGACGAATTGGCGATTGACTCCGCGCCTGGACGCGGCACCCGCGTCCGCATGCGCAAGCATATCGCGCCAGTCATGGCGCAGTAGGGGAGCGGACGATGGCGGGTGGAAGGGATCCGGAAGAGCGCGGGCGGAAGTACAGTGACGAAGAGGTCCGCGAACTGATTGAACGGAGCCAGTCCGGCGACGCCCAGGCACGGGATGAACTGGTACTTGCCAACCAGCGCCTGGTGTGGGCGGTGGTGCAGCGGTTTCTCGGGCGCGGCTACGAAGCGGATGACCTGTTTCAGATTGGCTGTATCGGTCTCATGAAGGCCATCGACAAGTTCGATTTGAACTACGACGTCAAATTCTCCACCTACGCAGTACCGATGATCATCGGCGAGATTCAGCGCTTCCTCCGCGACGATAGCACCGTCAAGGTCAGTCGCAGCCTCAAGGAACAAGCCCGGCAAATCCGGCGCGTGCGCGAGGAGTTGGCAAAACGGCTGGGGCGGCAACCGCAGGTCAGTGAGATCGCGGCTGAGATGGGCATGGACCCGTCGGACGTGGTGTTTGCCCAAGAAGCGTTGCGGGCACCGGCGTCCATTCACGAGACGGTGTTTGAGAATGATGGCGATCCGATTTACCTGATGGACCAAATCGCGGACGACAACCAGTCGGCTTGGTTCGACAAAATCGCCTTGCACGAGGTGCTCGGGCGATTGCCGGAGCGGGAGCGGCTGATTGTGTACCTGCGCTTCTTTAAGGACAAGACGCAGTCTGACGTGGCGCGCGTATTGGGGATCTCTCAGGTACAGGTATCCCGCTTGGAGAAACGGATTCTGCAAACGATTCGCGAACAACTGGAATAACTCCACCGCGTATCGGACAGCCGCTCTGGACAAACTATGCGATGGCGCGGAGCGGCTGTGTCAGCGCTCCGGCCGGATTCGTCAGCGCATAGCGCTGCCCGGTCGCGGGGGGAAACCGGATGACGATCGGAACCAAGAACGAGAAGATGGCATACCAACACATTGCGTCGGTGCACACACCTCCCCGGCGCATCGGCCGCAACATGGCGCGGGCGTTTGTCGTAGGCGGGGGGATTTGTGTGATCGGCCAAATGGTGCAGACGCTGTTCGTACGGTACGCCCACTTTACGCCCAAGGAGGCTGCCAACCCGACCGTCGCTGTGATGGTGCTGTTGTCGGTGGTCTTTACGGCCCTTGGCGTTTACGACCGCTTTGCGCAGTGGGCGGGGGCAGGGT
>JADGIC010000150.1 GCA_019683615.1 Alicyclobacillaceae bacterium
TCTCCCAACACGGCAATTTTCATCTGTTCGCTGCCCCCTGTGGTTACGGTGCGATATACAACCCGCCGTTGACATCCAGCGTCATTCCGGTGGTGTAACTTCCTGCGCTGGAACACAACACCGCGACGGCGGAGGCGACGTCTTCGGGCGTACCGACTCGCTGCAGCGGGATGCGGGCGGCTGTGGACGTCTGCTCCGCCAAAATCGGCCCGTGAGGAATCAAGCCCGGCGCGATCGCGTTTACAGTAATTTGAAACGGTGCAAGTTCCAAAGCGAGCGTCTTCGTAAGTCCGATGATGCCGCCTTTCGCGGCCGCGTAGTGGGCTCCCACGTGGATGCTCCCGTGCCGGGCGGCAAACGAGGTGAAGTTGACAATCCGCCCCCCGCCTCTTGCTTTAAGGTGCGGCACAAACGCCTGGCAGCAAAGAAACGCGCTGGTGAGATTGATGTGAATCGTTCGCCAGAACGTCTCCAGGTCGATGGATTCGATGGGATGCATGCCGCGGGAGACCACCACGTCCGGATATCTGCGGGACGGCTTCAACTCCCCACCGGCGACGTTGACCAAAAAGTCCACTTGTCCAAACGCGGACGACACCTGGTCTGCGAGCTGACGGACCTCCTGTTCGTCGGCGACGTCGGCGTCAAAGACTTGGAGGCCGCCTCCGCCTGCCGACCTCAGCCGCTCCAGGCTGGCCCCGTCGATGTCGACGGCTGCGACGCGCACCCCTTCCGACAGCAGCCGCCGCACGACGCCGCTGCCGATGACGCCGCCAGCCCCCGTGACAACCGCCACTTTGCCAGCGAGTCCGTCCAGTTTCATGCGCTGTACATCCCCCCGTTGATGTCGAAAACCGCCCCCGTCACGTAAGTCAGCTCATCGGTGCACAGCGCCACGACGATTTCCGACACCTCTTCCGGCTGGCCCACCCTGCGCATCGGGACGCCGGCCGCCATCGCCTGCCGCTGCCGTTCGTCCAGGCCAGACAACACTTTTTGGCCGCGCCAACTGGCGATGATGCCTGGTGCAACCGCGTTTACCGTGATACCGTACGGTGCCAACTCCAACGCCAACTGCTTGGTGAGGCCAATCACCCCGGCCTTCGCGACGGCGTACGGTCCGCTGCTGATCACGCTGCCCGGATGGCCGCCCTTGCGCCCGGCCATCGAAGAAAAGTTCACGATGCGGCCGCCGTTGCCGCGGATCATGTGCGGCACCACCGCGCGGCAGGCGTAGAACACCGCGTCGAGGTTGACCCCCACGATGCTCCGCCACTGTTCATCCGTGCAGTTGACCGCGGTGATGGCCAACTCGGGCGGAGACCCGTCCGCCACGTCTTCCGGCCGTATCGCCCAGCTGCCGCCGGCAGCGTTAACCAGCGCATCGACGCGGCCGAAGCAGGCCACCGCCTGTTCGGCGACCGCGTTCATGTCTTGCGGATCCATGACGTCCGCGCGGACGCACAAACACTGTCGGCCGAATTCTGCGACCGCGCGCTCCACTTGGGCGAACCCAGGCTCGTACAGGTCGGCCACCACGACGTTCATCCCTTCCCGCGCCAGCCCGAGTGCAACGGCATGCCCCATCGACCCGGGTTTTGCAGCTCCTGTCACAATGGCGACTCGGCTGCCCGTATCCACCTTGTCACTCCCCCACAGCCATTTCGGCCGACGGAACCGTTGCCACCTGGTGGGCTTTCAGGGCCGGAAGCACTTCGGCGGCAAACCTTCGGATTTGGTTGAGGAACATGTCTTGCGGCATCGCACCGCGGTTCATGTTCAACAGCACCGTCTGCGCGCCGGCGTGATCCATGATGTCGATGATCCGATCCCGGACCTCGTCCGGACTCCCCCACGGCATGTCTTCGACGCGGCGGCGGAACTGCTCCATGGTCAGGCCGCGGAAGTCCTGGCGGTCAAACGCTACCAGCGAGCGGTGTTCCGGGCGCAGGTAATCGTGGGCGGACGTGCTGACGTACTGCACCTGCGACTGCAGCGATGTCTCGGTTTCATTGCCGTGGCTGAACAGCGTCGTGTAAAAGTACATCCAGTACGGAGCCGCCTCCCGGAATGCCTGTTCCTTGCTGTCCGCGATGTACACGTCGACTGAGATCACCAGGTGATTCGGCGTGATTTGATGTCCGTGCTGTTTCAGTTGGCGCGCGTAGTACCGGATGATGTCTTCGCGCACGCCCTTGTGGTTCAACAGACCGGGGGTGATGGGAATGTTGTGTTTTCCAGCCCATTCGATGGTCTCCTTGCTGCTGGTCACAGGCACCCATACCGGGGGATGCGGCTGTTGCACAGGGCGGGGCCAGATGGCGACGTCTCTGTAGCTCCAAAACTGCCCTTCGAAGGAGAACACCTCTTCCGTCCACGCCCGGCGGATAATCTCCCAGGCTTCTTCAAACCGAGCGCGGGATTCCTTCGGGTTGATTCCAAACACCCGGTACTCTCTCGGGATCCCCCGGGCGACACCGCAGATCACGCGGCCGTTGGAGAGGCAGTCCAACATCGCCAGTTCCTCCGCCAGCCGAAGGGGGTCGTGCAGAGGCAGCAGGTTGCCGTACATGGCCAGCTTCAGCTTCTGGGTGCGCTGCGCCGCCGCAGCCGCCAACAGATTGGGGGAGTTCATCAGCCCGTACGGAGACGTGTGGTGCTCGTTAAACACGACGCCGTCGTATCCGAGCCTGTCCATTTCCTCCCACGCCGCCAGGTGCTCGGCGTACGTCCGGACGGCGACTTCGGCGTTGAAGTACCGCTTCGGCAAGGGCCAGGGCAACTCGCCGTCCACCCGCAGGTGATCCAAATGCTCAGCATACGGCAACAGGTCGAAAACAAACACATCCATGCGGTCCAGTCCTCCCTGCGAGTCTCGATCCCGCCTGTTTGTAATACCTTCGCAACACCATCAAATCAAATATTTCGTATGTTTTTCAAGTTCGGTGATGATCCGAATTTATGATAATATCTATCGGTGGTGGCGATAGTACAGCCCCTGCCATCGCGGGTGAGGCTTGCCAGGCCGGAGGACCCCGGTCGACCGCCCGCGAGGCCGAAGGATGATACCATCTTCTGCTGTGGAAGCATCGCGCGCTCGGGAGTGACATTCGTGGAACTGCACCAGCTCGAGTACTTTCTGGCTGTGGAGAAAGCCCGCAGTTTTTCCGCGGCCGCCCAGGAGATTTGCGTGTCCCAGTCTACCCTGTCGCAACAAATCCGCAAGCTGGAGGAAACGTTGGGCGTTCGTCTGCTGATTCGCGGCTCCCGCGGCGTCCGGCTGACGCCGGCCGGCGAGGAGTTCGCCCTCTACGCCCGCCGCATCACGTGTGAGATTCACCGCGCTCGTGAGGCTATGCAGCAGTACACCTCGTTTGTCAAAGGCAATTTGCGCATCGGCATGGTGTCCATCTGCGGTCATCTGGGCATGCACAAGCCGATTACGGCGTTTATGAAAGCGTACCCTGGGATCACCCTTGAAGTCCGGGAAGCCAACACCGACGAGTTGGTGGACATGCTGTTGGACCGGCGCATTCACGTCGCATTCATGACTTCTCCGTTTATTTCGAACGGATCGATTGAGTTCCATCCTCTTCTGGAGGACGACATCCTTGTGCTGCTGCCTTCGTCACATCCGTTGGCCGTCTGTGAAGAAATTGACTTGTGCGATCTCGCCCACGACCGCTTCCTGATGATCCGCTCCAGCACCGGGTTGCGGAATGCACTCGTCCAGGCCTGCGTGTCGTGCGGATTTGAACCTAACATCGTGTTGGAGACCAGCCATGCCGAAACGCTGCAAAGTTTCGTCGAGGAAGGGCTGGGCGTCGCTTTCATCGGGCGTCGCGTCGCATCCCGCGTGGCGGCTGGCCGCACGCGCGCGGTTCAGGTACGGCCGCGCTTGCGACGGCAAAGCGGGCTCGGCCTCCTCAACCCGTCCGCCTCGGCCGCCCGGCTGTTTCGCGATTTCATCTTGCAGCACCAGCACACCTTCTTTTCCGACGCACCGGCGGAGGATGTCTGCCGGCCACCGGAGGGTTCAGGCGCGGCCGCAAATGCTCCCCGGAACAGCGGTCACAGCCGCGTCTCCATCGTTCAGTGACACACAGCCGCCCCCGGTCTCAGCCCGCGCGCGGCAGTCTGCGGCGCACACCAGCCCCGCGGGTACCACGGGGCGACGTGTAGGCCGGTACGTACGGCGGTCACGAACGCCGCTGCATCCGCTCGACGCGCTTGACCCAGTCCGGGTCCGACTCTTTCGGAGGGATGACGGCCAGCACGCGTTCGTGGGCGGCAATCAGGTCGTCCGCGGCCTCCGGGTACGGAATGACGTACAGGTCGTTGTTGCGGACGGCGCGCAGCACGTGTTCAGCCAGGGTCACCGGGTCCATGCCGACTTCGATGGACTTCTTCAAGCGCTGAAACACCTCCTCATCTGCCTGGTAGTATCCGGTATTCGCAAGGTGGGCCGGGCGGGTCAGCACCGCCTCGTGAATGTTCGTGTTCACCGCTTTCGGACACAGCAGGGAGACGCCGATGCCGTGCGGTTCCAAATCCATCCGCAAGACCTCGGTGAGGCCACGCACGGCGTACTTGGACGCGACGTAAATGCCAGCACCGGGAAGGGCCCGCATGCCAGCCATCGACGAGGTGTTGACCACGTGCCCTCCTTGGCCGTACCGAATCATGCGCGGCACAAACGTCTGAAGCCCGTTGATGACGCCCCACACATTCACGTTGAGCACCCATTCCCAGTCTTCGAAGGTGGCGTTCTGCAACGGGCCGAAGATGCTGACACCGGCCGTGTTGCAAAGCAACTGCACCGGCCTTCCGAACACTCGTTCCACTTCCTGGGCCGCCTCTTCCATTTGCCGGCGGTCGGTGATGTCCATATGCAGAGGGTGGACATCCGCTCCGATTTCACGGAAGTACGCCATCGCTTCGTCGAGGTGGTCTTTGCGAATGTCCGCGATCGCCACCTTCATGCCTTCGCGGACAAACACCTTCGCCTGGCCGAGCCCCACGCCGCTGCCACCGCCCGTGATGAATGCCACTTTACCGGCCAACTCTTGCATCGCTGCGCATACCCCCTGTGAATGTCAGAATAAAGCTGGTACAACAAATCCGTCCGGGTTGTGCGTACCTTCCGAAATCATGGATTATTTCGGA
>JADGIC010000151.1 GCA_019683615.1 Alicyclobacillaceae bacterium
TCCGTCACCTCCGGCATCGAAACACCTCCAAACCGTCCAGGTTGCCTGCAGACAGGCATCGGGGGAACGCTGTGCAAGATTCACGGCCGTTCGTCCCATACTAGGATGGCACGTTTCGGATCCAGGTACACGGGCGGCTGCCCCGCGGGAACGTCCCGCCTAGACCGGTGACCCTGCGGAAATATCACCGTGGAGGTGTCGCTTGTGATCCACGCGTCCACCGCGGATAAGACGCTTTTGGTTCCGCCAGTGGTATGGGATGAACACGAAATCGTCTCCGCCTTTTCAGCCTATTTGGATGCTCCGCCCGACGACAGTCGCCGCCGCCAGGAGTGGACCTTGTTCCGGCTCTGCGCCACTGCCGCAGAGGCGCGACGGGCGCACGCCTTCGACACCCTGCTGGCGTTGGAACACCTGCATGGCTTCACGCCTTTGCCGCACCAGATTGAGACCGCCAGGAACGTGATTCTCAACCTCGGTGGTCGGGCCATTCTTGCCGATGAGGTCGGGTTGGGCAAGACCATCGAAGCCGGGTTGATTATCAAGGAATACCAACTGCGCGGACTGGTTCGGAAAGTGCTGGTTCTGGTACCTGCCTCGCTGGTCCTGCAGTGGACGCGGGAGTTGAACGAGAAATTTCGCATCCCGGCGTTTGCCCAACGCAATGAGTGGAGTTGGACCCAATACGACGTCGTGGTCGCTTCCATCGACACCGCCAAGCGGGACCCGCACCGGACATTGGTGACCAATACCGCCTGGGACATGTTGGTGGTCGACGAGGCGCACAAGTTGAAAAATCCGCGCACGAGAAACTGGCAAGTTGTCAATCAAATTCCCAATAAGTATATGTTGCTTCTGACCGCCACACCGATTCAAAACCACCTGCACGAACTGCACACTCTGATCACCCTGCTCAGACCTGGAGAGCTTGGCAATGCCGGCCAATTCGCGGCGGAGTTCATGGAGACCGGACGCAAGGTGAAGGACGCGGATCGGCTGCGCAACAACTTGACGCAGGTGATGATCCGAAACCGACGTATCGACGGCGGCGTCGTGTTGCCGCCTCGCCATGTGCGGATTGTCCCTCTCGAACTGAGCCCCGAAGAGCGCCGCCTGTACGACGCCGTCCAGACATTTTTGCGTGGCCGCTATGAAGAACACAGAACGTCCGGGGCATCCGTCTTGTCGCTGATCACGCTGCAACGCGAAATCTGCAGTTCACCGTATGCCGCCCTTTTAACCCTTGAGAAAATGGGGAAGCGCACCAAGCGGGAAGACGTGCGAACGGCGATTGCCGAGCTGATCAGGCTCGGCGAACAGATTCGGACGTACACCAAAGTGGAGGCGGTACTGAATCTGCTGTCCGAGATCGACGACAAATGTGTCGTCTTTACGGAGTACCGGGCCACCCAAGACTTTCTCTTGTACATGTTGAAGCGTTACGGCATTCCCGCCGTGCCCTTTCGCGGCGGATTCCGCAGAAGCAAAAAGGACTGGATGAAGGAACTATTCGCCGGACGCATGAAAGTCTTGGTCGCAACGGAATCCGGCGGTGAAGGCATCAACCTGCAGTTTTGCCACCAAATGATCAATTTCGATTTGCCGTGGAACCCGATGCGCTTGGAACAACGAATCGGCCGCATTCACCGGCTTGGGCAGGACCGCGAAGTCTATGTCTACAACCTGTCGACCAAGGGCACCATCGAAGCGCACATCCTCGAGTTGTTGCAGGAGAAAATCCGGCTGTTCGAATCGGTCGTCGGAGAAATTGACCACATTGTCGGGGACGAGTCCACCTTCGCCGAGTTCGACGAAGCGATTCTCGACCTGGCGATGAGCAGCCGTTCAGACCAAGAATTTCGCGAAAGGCTGTCTGCGTACAGTGATCAAGTGTTGCAACAGTGGCAAAGGAGCCACCCGTTATGACCATCCCGCCACCTGTGGTGCGACGGCCAGGCGAGCCCGAGCTGACGGCCGACGGCCGCTCCTCGAACGGTCTTCCCCTGCGCACAGAAGCAGAACGGATGATGTTCTGCGACGCCTACTTTCAGGCCGTCGGGGCGCCGACCGTGTACGCGTCCGACGGCTACAGAGAGTACGAGCTGCCGCGCGACGTTGACAAGGAACTCACGGACCGTCCATATTTCTGGATGTGGGTGGAAAAGACGCAACAACCGGTCAAGCCGACCATTTTGCGGTTGGCGTTTAATGAAACCGCTCTGCAACGCGAGAACGAGCGGTTGCGGCAAGCAGCTTTGGCGGAACAGAACACCCAAGCCGGTCACGATGCCGTGGGCAGACCACCGGCTGGATGGTGGTTTCGGCCGCCCACTGCGGAGTTGTTCACACTTGGCTGTTTCCGATTGGACAAAATCTGCAAGTCACTGGACGTCCGCGGGCGGTTCGCCTGCGTTCAAGTCGCCACCGCATCCGCTTCTTCCGCAGCCGACAACCCGACCGTCAGCCAACCCACCCGCTGGGTGCCATGGCTGATGGCAAACGCGATGATCTCGTACCGCTGCGACCTTGTCGAACAGGTGTTTGTCTCCGTCGGATGCTGTCTGGTCAACGGCCAACTGATTGAATCGCTGCATCGCCACCTGACTCATCTGCGGATGACGGCGGCCGCACCCGACACGCTGCTTCGAGGCGCCCGGATGTCTTGGCCACAGGGTCTTGCGATGATTCGAAAGCGCCTTGAACAAATCGCCTTGCGCAAGCCAACCCACTGGGCTGAAGCCGCCAACCGGCGCTTGGAGCGGGAACTGCAACAGTTGCACACGTACTACCGCAGTATCGCACCGGACGTGCCGGAAACGGAGCGGCCGGCGGTCGAGCGTGAACGGGACCGCAAAGAGCGGGAGCTGGTGGAGCGCATGCAGCCGCGAATTGAGATTTCCCTCCGGCAACTGGCCATCATCGGCCTGGTGGAGCGGCCCGCCCGACCTTGAAAACGGGCGGGCCGGGCTCGCCGTCGTCAGGTCAAGGACTCCAAGTGGCGCTGCCGAAAGTCCGCTCCCTCCATCCTCGCCAGCTTCGCCATCTGCATGATCCGGCTGCGCAACGGAGCGACCGTCTCCGTGAGGTCCGCGCCGTCTTTACGGTACAGGTACGGCGGTGCAAAATTGCTCGTGAACCAAGTCGGCAACTGGGCGTGAAAGCGATGGTTCAGGATTCGGAACAATTTTTCCAGAGTGAAATCATTCGCCCTTTCCTGGCCGAACTCGTCTATGCCCAACCAAGGCGCGTTGGCGTACGCGTCCAGCAACGGCTCCAAGTCCCCGCCGTCAGCGAGTATGTGGCGCATGCGATCAAAGACGGAATCGGATCGCACAAACAGGCACGGCACGCCGCGCTCTGACAGTCGGTTGTAGACGGCCAGCATCAGGTGTGTTTTACCCACCCCGGGGGGTCCGAACAGGTACAATCCCGGTCCGGTCTGGCCGGCCTCAAACGTATCTGCGAACCGCTCGGCAAACGCCAGCAAGCGCGGGTATTTCCGGCGCTGTTCGAGCGGAAAGTTCGCAAACCGGTATTGGGTATCCTGTGGCATTACGCCGGAGATGGCCGCATACCTGGCCACTCGCAACCGCCGTTGGTCGTCCTCAAACGGCTTGCACCGCATGACGCTGACCGTCAACGACGAACCGTAGCGCTCCAAGCGCTGGATGAACCCCTTCATGTCTCCTTCCTTCGGACACGATGGAAACCCGGTACAGTGTTCACAGATCTCCTGCTGACGGATGAACTCGGCGAGCATCAATCGATGGCGTTCCACCACAGAGTCCGGCACATTCCAGGCATTTAGTTCCGGAATCCGCCCGCGCAGCTGGGCGATGCTGGGGGACGTCGCTCCGGACCGGCTTGCCACCGGCAACAATTCTCTGATGTGTTGCATGGCACCCCCACCCTTCCCGTCAACCGCCGTCTGCATCCACCCTTGGCACCCGCCGCTGAGCAGTACCCGGCTGACACCCGCCAGAGGTCCTTCATTCCAGGTTGCCGTTGTGAGTCTTCATCCAGCGAACGATGTCTTCGACAATCTCGGCAACGTCCCTGCCGTCTACCCGGACGCAGACGTCGGAAACCTCTTCATACCAGGGTCGGCGCGCTTCGTACAGCTCTCGAATTCTGGCTTCCAAGCAGTCTCCATGCGGCTCCAGCAGCGGCCGCTGGCGGTACTCCGCCCGCAGGCGCGCCGCCAACGTCGGCACAGATGCTGCCAAATAGACTACCTGCCAATGATCTGCCAATTGGCGGCGGCATTCCGCAGAAGTGACGATGCCGCCGCCGGTCGCACACACCAGTGCATGCCCGTGGATGCTGTCCGTCAAAGCCGCCAGGGCGTCTGCCTCCATCCGACGAAACGCGTTCTCTCCCTGAGTGCGGAAAATGTTTGCAACCGACTCGCCTGCCCGGCGTTCAATCCAGGCGTCCAAATCTACGAAATCCGCACCTATGTGGGCCGCAAGCGCGGATCCAACCGTGCTCTTCCCGCAACCCATGGGGCCGACCAGTGCCAAGCGCACACGCATCGCCCGACTCCTCCCAAGTCGAAGCCGTCTCCTGACTCCACCAAAGCAAACTTGTCTCACGCTACCACATGCTATCACACTCACGGGCAAATGTGATCACGTCGACACTGCTCTCCGTTCGGGCAGTGACCTTCACAGTCCACTGCGGACCCTGAACCACGACAGTCTGCGTGGAACCATTCGCATAGACGTGGTTGTACACCCCGGCTTCCAGCACACCACTCTGCAAATCCGCAAGATCAGTTTGCGCCTGACCGCGCGCCAGCCAATACGCTTCGCGTTGGCTGGCGTGCAGGCTGGCGACCGTCGCCGCCTGGCTGCCTCCGTATAATGCAATACCCGACAGCAGCACCGCACACAGGGCGAACGACAAGACCGTGAACAACGTGGCCGCGCCCGCTTCCGCGCTTGCAACCGCCTCCGAGCTGGTGTCACGAGCTGCCATTGGCCCACTCCATGGCAGCCAGCGTACAAACGTCCAACCGCGACTCAAACCCGTCCGCAAACTGCAGCCGAATGTCAACCAGCCCTGGCCCGGAAATCGTGGCTGACACAGCGGAAACACCCTCTGCGAGAACAGCGCTGCCGGGGGGGGGGGGGGGGGGGGGGGGGGGGGG
>JADGIC010000152.1 GCA_019683615.1 Alicyclobacillaceae bacterium
CAGTGGTGGTGCTCGGCACCGGGGGCCTCCGTCTGGCCGCCGTCGCCGTGCTCCGAGCCCGAGGGGGCGAGCGGGTGGGCGCGGTCTCCAGGCGCGCGGCAGGCGTGGACGCGGCCAAGGCGGCGGGCGCTGGGGCCGGCTTTGTCCGCACACCGGAGTCGGCGCGCGCGGTGGCCCGCGAGATCCGCCGCTGGGCGGAGGGGGGCGCCGACGTCGTGCTGGACACCCAAGGGACGGCGGAGTCTGTCGCCTTCGGGATCGACCTGCTGCGGCCCGGCGGCCGCTTGGTGGTGGTGGGCATGAGCCTGGAACCGCCGCGGCTGCCGCCGGTTGGCCACTGGGTGCGGCGGGGTGTGACCATGGCCGGCAGCTACGGCTCCCGCCCGCAGGACGTCAGGGAGCTGTTGGAGTGCGTCCGCGACGGCCGGCTGGACCCGTCCGTGATCCTGACGGGCGTGTTGGATCTTGCCGACATCTCCCAAACACTGGCCCCAAGACCCGGCGAGGCCCGCTCCTCGGCTGGCCGCCTGGCGATCCGCCCGTAGACGACCCCGCGCCTGGTACCGAGGAAGTCCAGCCACGACGTTGCGAAAAACGTGAGCAGGCCCCCGCCAACAAGCATCCGGTGCTGTCCCGCAGGCGGAAGCGCCGCCACAGGCAGGCGCGGGCCACGTCGAGATCGACCTGCAGTCACCATCCCCAGGTGAGCCAGACATGTCTCCGCCACCACTCCAGGTACAGGCCTTGCGTTGGCGTCAGCAGCGACCAAGCGGCCGCGCTGTGGCGAGAACGATCGTGGGGCGGCGAGCAAATTCGCCGGCGACAAGCGGTATAATGTGGATGGACCAGACATTCAGACACACAGGGAGATGAACGACGTGGACGACCTTCTGAAACGGCTGGCGGACCTCGGCATCGGGGCGGTGTCAATCAGCCGGGACAAGCTGGAGAAAAAACTGAAGGAGTGGACGGATCAGAAGTTGCTGACGCCGTCGGAGGCGAAGCGCTGGCTGGACGCGGTGGCGGAGCGGGGCGAGCAGGAACGGGCCGAGTTGCAGCGCGTCGTCCAGGAACAGGTGGAGAAGGCGCTGACCCGCCTGGGCTTGCTCGCGCGCGATCCCGCGCCAACCGCCGCGCCGTCCGCCTCTGCTGCGGACGAGCCGCTGTCCGCTGCCGCTGCCTCCGCTGCGCTACCGGTGACGCGGGCGGACATTGAGCGGTTGGAGCGGCGGATTGCCGAGTTGGAACGGCTGCTCGGCGAGCGGGCAGGGATAGGCGGGGAGGACAGCCGCCAGGACGGCGAGACGACGTGACAGCCGCGAGGCGGTGGTGACATGGTCTGGACGGTGACCTTGGGCAAGCGTGTCCGTCACCTGCACCGTTATCGCGAGATTGCGCAGATCCTGATCCGCAACGGATTCGGATGGTTTATCGCGGAGATTGGGCTGGCCGACGTCATCGCGCTGCCGCGCCGGCTGTTGGCGGACAGGCGGGTTCCGCCGGAGCTGGCTGCCTCCCTGTACGAGCGGATTCGTGTGACACTCGAGGAACTCGGGCCGACGTTCATCAAGGTGGGACAGGTGGCCAGCCTGCGGGCTGACCTGTTTCCGGCCGAGTTGGTCCGCCAGTTGGCAAAGCTGCAGGACGAGGTGGCGCCGGTCCCGTTTGCGGCCATCCGTGAACAGGTAGAGGCGGAGTTGGGGCAACCGCTGGAGGAGGCGTTCGCGGCGTTCGACGAGGTACCCATCGGATCGGCGTCCATTGGTCAGGTGCACCGGGCCGTGTTGCGAACGGGGGAGCAGGTGGCTGTCAAGGTGCAGCGGCCCCACATCGAGGAGCAGATCCAGGTCGACCTGGAGGTTCTTGCCGACATCGCCCGCCTCGCTGAGCGCCGCCTGGACTGGGCTCGCCACTACCAGCTGAGCGAGGTGGTGGACGAGTTTCGGCGGACGCTGACTGCAGAAGTCGACTACACCGTCGAAGCCCGCAACGCGGAACGCATCGGCAGGATGTTTGAGCACGACGATACAGTCTGCATTCCGGCGATTCACTGGGACTGGACGACACCGCGGGTGCTCGTGATGGAATATGTGGAAGGCGTCAAGCTCAACGACCTGGCGCGGCTTGACGAGCAGGGATTTGACCGCAAGCTGCTGGCCGCCCGGGCCTCCCACGCGGTGTTCACGCAGTTGTTGATCCACGGTTTTTTTCACGCGGATCCGCACCCAGGCAACTTGGTTGCGCTCCCCGGTCACCGCATCCTGTTCATGGACTTCGGCATGGTGGGGCGGCTGACGCCGGAGATGAAGGAGCGTTTGGCTGCGCTCATTGTGGGGCTGATGCGGAGGAACACGGACCTCATCCTGAGGGCGTTGCACCGGATGGGCGTCGTCCCGCCAGAGGTGGACGAGCGCAAGTTACGCCGAGACGTGGACGAGTTGCGGGACAAGTACTACGACGTCCCGCTCAGTCAAGTGCACCTGGGCGAGGCGGTCAGCGACATCTTCTCGGTGGCCTACCGCCACCGCATCCAAATCCCGCCCGACCTCGCCTTGGTCGGCAAGACCCTGCTCACCATCGAGGGCGTCGTGGAAACACTTGACCCGGAATTTCGCATCCTTGACGTGGCCGAGCCGTTTGGCCGGCGGTTGCTGCGGGAGCGGCTGGACCCGCGCACGTGGGGACGAGGGGCGCTCTCCGCCGCGTTCGAGGCGTGGGAGTTTTTCACTGACTTTCCCAAGCAGCTGCAGTTCCTGGTGCGGGAGGCCAGCCGCGGCCGCGTGCGGGTGCAATTGGAAATCCCCGAGTTGCGCAGCGTCCTGACCAATCTGGACCGTATCAGCAACCGCTTGTCGTTCAGCTTGATGTTGCTGGCCATCAGCATCTTTGTCGCGGGCTTGATGATTGCCTCTTCGCTGGCCAAAAACGCGGCGAAGCTGTGGACCGCCCCCGTGACCGACATCGGCCTTGCGATTGGCGGACTGATGGTGCTGTTGTTGATTTGGTCCATCGTCCGCTCCGGCCGGCTGTGACACACAGGGCGTGGCAAGCAGGACGCTGCTCATGGCCGGGGAAGCGAGGCCACCTGTCCGGCCGCGGAGGGGCAAACACCGGCACCGGCGGCTGGCGGGCGGCCGCGCAACACCGGTGTACCCGGTCATGAAGCGGGCGCCTGCACACCGGACGCCCCATGGCCGCCTTTCTCCATCTGTTCGCCTCTCGCCGCTGCAGCTCCCACTTCCTCGAAGTGTGTCTGCTTAAGAACGATGTGCAACCGCCGTTCAGGCGGGTCACGGTCGCTTGCGCCGGACGCCCGTGCCAGTTACATAATGGAACACGAGGAGGGAGTCCTGGATTTGGACAATGTCACGCACGGGCTGTTCGGCTTGGGTATCTACGGGGCATGGGCGACATTGGCACCACATCCACACTCCGATCTGGCAATCGGTGTGTTGGCGGCCGCTGTTTTGGGGTCTGAGGCGCCCGATTTTGACTACGCCATCCGAGTGGTGGCGGGACCCGTCGCCTATCTGCGCCACCACCGCGGCGTGTCGCACAGCATTCCGTTCTGGTTGCTTTGGCCGGGTGCCATCACGCTGGCGCTGACGTTCACCTACCCGGGCCACGCAGCGTTGCTGTTCGGCATCGCCCTGGCCGGGGTGTTGCTGCACGTCGGGACCGATTTGTTGACGAGCTACGGCACGCAGGCATTCTGGCCGCTGTCCGCGCGCCGCTGGGCCTGGGACACGTTGTTCATCGTCGATGTCGTGCTGTGGATTGTCGGCTTCGGCTGTTGGCTGCAGGTACACCGGACGGGAGACATCGGGCGGTGGACGACCATCGGGTGGTCATTGGCCGCCGCCTATGTGGCGTGCAAGGCGGTTTATGCGGCACGGCTGCGGCGGCGGGTGCGGCGGCGTTTTGGCAGCGGTTGGCGAGTCAGTGTCATCCCGGGCCCGCTGCCTTGGATGTGGAACTTTGTCGCCCAGTCGGACGACCGCCTGCTCGCCGGTCGCGTGCGCCGGAGTGGTATCGCCGCGCAGGTGTCCTGGCCGATGGTTTCCGAAATGACCGAGGCGGTCAGGTTTGCCCTGCAGCACAGCCGCGTCGGCCGCGTGTTCGCATGGTTTGCACGGCACCTGATGTGGCGGGAGACCTGCGAGGCGGATGCAGTCCGCGTCTCGTTGGCGGACGCGACCTACCGATATGGCCAGAGGCTGCCATTTGGCGCCTATGTGCGCGTGCGGCGCGATGGTACCGGCGCGTGGTCAGTGGCAGCGGAGTCCCTGCGCCTCGAACAGCCTGACGTGGCGGCGTTCACGGGGGAGCCTCCGGCTGAGCTGCCGGAGCGGTGACGGTGGCGAGCGCCTGCCGCCGGTCTTGATGCCATCCTGCCGGCCTGTCTGCACCGCCAGACCGGGCGGGACGTGAATTCACACGCCGCGATAGCCTTGGCGGCGGTCGCGGATGAACTGAGCGACGAGCTGCAGCAATGCGGAAGGGTCTTCAGCGGGCGCGGATTCCGCGAGCTGCTTGGCAAAGGACACACGTACGGGCGCGATTGCTCGGAGGCGATGAAGCGGCGGGTGTCGTCGTCGTACAGCTGTTGCAAGCGGTGCGCAAGAGCGATGACCTCGTCATCCGCGGATACCTTCTGGTCCGGCGGAGCCGGAGGGTCGGTCGCGGGTTCCCGAAAGTCCCGGCCGTTGTCGCAAAAGTAGTCTATCGGAACGCCGAACGCTTCGGACAGCCGGACCACGTACTGGAAGGACGGGTTCGGCCGGGTCCCGTGTTCAATCGCGCTCAAATGGCTGACAGAGATGCCCGTCAGGTGCGACAGATGTTTCAATGTCCACCCTTTCTCCGCCCGCAGCCTCGCAATTTTGTCAGCCATGACCGCCATCTGTCACACCCCTTTTCACCGGGTAGTCAGCCCTTTCGCCTGGCATCATTATACAAGAGGTGTACACAATTGTGTAATGCCTTGTCGCCGGCGCGGGCGGAAGCGGCCCGCGGCCCCGCTGGTGTGGGAAGACAGCAGCAGCCCGGAGCGTGTAATGTTTCAGTAGGGGTTCTTCCCTGGGAGGAAGGGGGAGGACAAAAGTAGAAGAGACCTCACGACAGAACCAAACAAAACCCGCGTTGC
>JADGIC010000153.1 GCA_019683615.1 Alicyclobacillaceae bacterium
ACCCGCGGGTCGGCCGTGTACACTCCGTCGACGTCGGTGTAGATCTCGCACAAGTCGGCTTGCAACGCAGCCGCCACCGCCACCGCGGTGGTGTCGGAACCGCCGCGGCCGAGGGTGGTCACCGCACCGCCCGCGATGCCTTGAAAGCCGGTGATAACCGGCACCACGCCATCGTCAAGGGCAGCCCACAACGCTGTCGTGTCGATGTGGACCAGGCGCGCACTGCCGTGGACCGGCTCCGTTTCGATGCCCGCCTGCCACCCGGTGAACGAACGGGCGCCGATGCCGCGCTTTTGCAACGCCATCGCCAGCAGTGCGGCAGACACCTGCTCGCCGGTCGACAAAAGAGCATCCAATTCCCGCGGGTCCGGGTCCCGGTCGATGGCGTGCGCCAAAGCCAGAAGCTCGTCCGTGGAGTGGCCCATGGCGGATACCACGACCGCACACCGGTGGCCTTCTTTGAGCGTTCGCTCAATCCGGTCCGCCACCTTTTCGATGCGCTCAATGCTGCCGACCGATGTGCCGCCGAACTTCTGAACAATCAACAACGTTTCCCACTCCCAGTCTGCGTGAAAATGATCTGCCCATGATCTCTATCTATTCCGCACGCTATTCCGCACGGGTGCGGAGGGTGACGCCAGCCATGCAATACCCGCCCCTGGCGACGCGGCACGCACCAAGTCCGTTCCCGTCCGGCACCCGGCGCGACCGGGCGGACCGCCATCATCTGATGCCACGCCGGATAGCGGCTTTATACCGCATGATCTTACCGTACCGGTGCACAAACGAAAAGCCCCGACGGGGCCGTGTTCATAGAATTTTTAACTGGTAGTTTCCTTCTCGCAGCTCTATGTTCCGTCAGTGGCCTGCGTGTGGTGTGCATCGCCAAGCCGGTTCGCGAGGCGCTCCTTCGCCAGCGCCAACTGCTGCGCCACCGCCGCAGGAGCTGTGCCACCCCGCGTTGCCCGGGCCGCCACCACCCGCTCGATGCGGATGTGCTCGAAGATGTCCTCCTCAAACCGGTCCGACAACGCCCGGTAATCGGCGAGGGACAGACCCTCCAGGTTGGTTCCGCGCTCAATCGCCAAAAGCACCAACCGCCCGACCACCTCATGCGCCTCCCGGAACGGCACGCCTTTGGCCGCCAGGTAGTCCGCCACGTCGGTGGCATTGGAGAAGTCGCGCGAGAACGCCTCGCGCAGCCGCTCCTGGCGCACCCGCATCGTCCGAATCATGCCAGCGAACAGGCGCAGGGCGGGCAGCAGCGTGTCGATCGTGTCGAAAACGCCTTCCTTGTCCTCCTGCAGGTCCTTGTTGTACGCCAGCGGCAGCCCCTTGAGTACCGTCAGCAGGCCCAACAGGTGGCCGTACACCCGGCCGGTCTTGCCGCGCACCAACTCGGCGACGTCCGGGTTTTTCTTCTGCGGCATCATGCTCGATCCCGTGCAGTACGCATCCGCCAACTCGACGAAGCCGAACTCCTCGCTGGTCCACAGGACCAGCTCCTCCGCCAGGCGCGACAGGTGCATCATGAGGATCGACGACGCGGCCAAAAATTCAATCAGGTAGTCACGGTCCGACACGGCGTCCAGCGAGTTTTCGTACAGCCGGCCAAACCCCAGCTCCCGCATCACCTGCTCCCGGTCCAACGGGAAGGTCGATCCCGCCAGCGCCCCGGCCCCGAGCGGCATCATGTCGGTGCGCGACGCCGCGTCCGCAAACCGCTCGGCGTCCCGCTCCAGCATCCAGAAGTAAGCGAGCAGGTGGTGGGCCAACAACACCGGCTGCGCCCGCTGCAGGTGGGTGTAACCGGGGATGATGACGTCCGGATGGGCTTCCGCCACCTCCACCAGGGCGGCCTGCAGCGCGCGGATGTCTTCCACCACCTGACCACACGCCTCCCGCATGTACAGGTGCATGTCGAGGGCAACCTGGTCGTTGCGGCTGCGGCCGGTGTGCAGCTTGCCCGCCACCGGGCCGATGCGCTCGTGCAGCAGCCGCTCGACGTTCATGTGGATGTCCTCGTCCTCGACGCGAAACGCAAGCCTGCCCGCCCGAGCGTCGGCGAGCAGGCCCTCCAGTCCGGCAATGATCTGCTCCGCTTCGTCCGCGCCGATGATCCCTTGCCGCCCGAGCATGCGGGCATGGGCGATACTGCCGCGGATGTCCACCTCCGCCAGGCGCTGGTCAAACCCGATGGACGACGTGTAGCGCTCCACCAGTTCATCGGTCGCCTCGGTGAAGCGCCCTCCCCACAGCTTCATTTCGCCGCCTCACCCACCGGGTTCGCCGCACCCGGTGCGAACGACCCGGCGGCGAAGCCTATTCCCTGGGCCGATCCCGCCGTCGCCCCTGCACCCGCTTCAGCCACCGACACCTCCGTGCCTTCCAGGCCGGACGCCGCCGGGCCGTTGGCGGCACCGTGCACGCCGGCGTACACCGTTGTCGGCATGCCCCACAGGGTGACGAAACCGACCGCCGCGGTGTGGTCGAAGGCGTCTCCCGCTGAGTAGGTGGCGAGATCGTGCCGGTAGAGGGAGTGGGGCGACCGCCGGCCGACCGCCTGGAACGCGCCCTTAAACAGCTTCACGCGCACGTCGCCGGTAACGAACCGCTGCGTCTCGCGGATGAATGCGTCCAGTGCCTGCTTGAGCGGCGAGAACCACAGGCCGTTGTAAATCAGCTTGCTGTACTCCAGCTCGATGCCCGCCTTGAACTGGGCAACCTCGCGCGTGAGGGTGAGGCACTCCAGCTCGCGGTGGGCGTGCACCAACACCAAGCCCGCCGGCGCCTCGTACACCTCGCGGGATTTGATGCCGACGAGGCGGTTCTCAACGTGGTCGATCCGCCCGACGCCGTGCGCCCCGGCGATTTTGTTCAGCTCCTGGATCAGTTGCCCGAGCGGCATCACGCGGCCGTTGAGCGCCACCGGCACGCCTTCGTCAAACGAGATCTCGACGTACTCGGGCTCGTCCGGCGCCAGCTTCGGATTCACGGTCCAGGCGAACGCCTCCTCGGGCGCCTCGGCCCACGGGTCCTCCAGTACGCCGCACTCAATCGCGCGGCCCCACAGGTTGGCGTCGATGCTGAACGGGTTGTCGCTGGTGACCGGAATCGGGATGTTGTGCTCCTTTGCGTACTGGATCTCCTCATCCCGCGTCCAGTTCCACTCGCGCACCGGAGCGACGACCTTCAGCGCCGGGTTCAGTGCTTTGACGGACACGTCGAAGCGGACCTGGTCGTTGCCTTTGCCGGTGCATCCGTGGGCCACGGCGACGGCGCCCTCGCGGTTGGCAATTTCTACGAGCAGCTGCGAGATGAGCGGCCGCGACAGCGCTGAGGCGAGCGGATACTTGCCCTCGTACAGGGCGTTGGCCTGCAGCGCCGGCAACACGAAGTCTTTCGCGTACCGCTCCACCGCGTCAATGCGGTACGATTTGACGGCGCCCACCTGCAGCGCCTTCTGCTGCACGTAGTCAAGGTCCCGGCCTTCGCCGACGTCCACGCACATCGCCACGACGTCGTACCCGTAACGTTCCTTCAGCCACGCGATGGCCACCGACGTGTCCAACCCGCCGGAGTACGCGAGCACCAGTTTTTCACCCATGCTTCGTTCACAACCCCTCTCCGAATGCGCCGGCGTCCGCCATCAGCGCCGCCAAAATCGCTTTTTGGACGTGCAGGCGGTTCTCCGCCTGGTCGAAGATGATGGAGTGCGGCCCGTCGATGATGTCGGCGGCGACCTCCTCCCCGCGGTGCGCGGGCAGGCAGTGCATGAACACGTAGTCAGGCTTCGCATACCGCACAAGTTCTTCGTTGACCTGGTAGTCGGCGAACACCTTGCGGCGCTCCTCCGCCTCCGCCTCGTCGCCCATGCTCGCCCACACGTCGGTGTACACCACGTCCGCACCTTCTATGGCGCGCACCGGGTCCGTCGTCACGAGCACCTGCGTCCGATTCGCCACCGCCCACTTCTTTGCCTGCTCCACAATCTCGGACGGGGGCAAGTAGCCGGCCGGACTGGCGACACGAATGTTCATCCCCAGCTTGGGGGCAAGCTGGAGCCACGAGTTGGCCATGTTGTTGCCGTCGCCGACGTAGCATACGGTCACACCCTGCAAGGTACCCTTGTGTTCCCAAATCGTCAAGGCGTCGGCCAGCGCTTGGCACGGGTGGTGCTCGTCGGTCAGCCCGTTGATCACAGGCACCGTTGCGTGGCGCGCCAACTCCTGCACGATACTGTGGGCGTATGTGCGGATCATGATGCCGTCCACGTAGCGGGACAACACGCCGGCTGTGTCCGAAATCGGCTCACCGCGGCCCATCTGCGTGCTGGAGCTGGGCAGAAACAGCGCGTGGCCGCCCAACTGCACCATCCCGACCTCAAACGAGATGCGGGTCCGTGTCGACGCCTTCTCGAAAATCAGGCCCAGCGTCTTGCCCGCCAGCAACGTGTGCGCAAACCCCGTCTTCTGAGCCTCCTTCAGCACCGCCCCCAGTTGCAACAAGGCCTCCAATTCTTCGCTCGTATAATCGGTGAAATCCAGGAAGTCCCGGCCCCGCAGCGACTGGTGAGCAGTCATCAGGGCGTTTTGGAGCCTGACCGACAGGTAGTTGGCTCCGAGCGGCACGACGGTGAACTTTCCGCGGCCGACGTAATTCACTGGGCTCCCGACACTCACGGCAGCTTCGCCCCCCTCACACCTGGGTGATTCACACTCGGGTGACTTCCATTTCCGGCATCTGTCATTGCGGCGCCTCTCGTAGAACGGCAATGGTGTTTACGCTGTGCTTCCCGGCCATTCCCCTGGCGGTCATTCCCCGACCATGAGGACACATGTGCGGCTTCTGTACATGTTATCGAAAGTCCGGCCCATCTGGCCAGACCCGGCAAGCTGTCATCTGTGACCCGAACAGGCCCTGCAAACCGCAGACTCGACACCCTCTTGTATGATTATACACAGGATTGCATATTTATCAATAGTCCGGCCAACACCCCTCCGAAGGCCAACGGCAGACGGGCTAG
>JADGIC010000019.1 GCA_019683615.1 Alicyclobacillaceae bacterium
TTAACAATCCCTTTTTGGGGCGGGGGGGCGGCGGGCCGGCGGGGGCGGCGGGGCGCATCCCCGGCCTGCCGGGGCGCCGCGGCACCCGGCGCCGCCGGGGCCTCCATCCGCTCATCGGGGCGGCCGTTGCCAGGGAGCCCCTGACCGGGGCGGTCAGGCGGCTTGGGTTCGCGCGGCCTGGCGGCGGGCGCGCCGGAGTGCGCCGGTTCGGCGGCCGCCAGCCGGACCAAGGCAGCTTCGAGTGCCAGCCGCGGTTGATCCACGTAGCGCAGGTGCTGGTACGTCTCCCCGAGCTGCCGCACCACCTCCAGCAGCCACGGCGCCGGACACGCCTCAGCTGCCCGCCGGAACGCCTCTGGCGAACCGCCAACGCCCCAGGCAGCGCCCCCCGCCGGCGATTCCCCGGGGCGCGCCGCCGCTGCCGCTTGGGCAGACAATTTGACCACGAACACGTCCCGCGCCGCCTGCAACAGCTCTTGCACGATGCGGGTCGCGTCACGCCCGGCTGCGTACCAGTCGCCCAAGGTCCGCATCGCAGGCAGGATTTCGCCCCGCGCCAACTGCTCCAACAAGGCCAACAGCGCCGACGTCTCGACGCCCCCGACGACGTGTGCCGCTGCGGCCGCGGTCACCCGGCCGTCGCCGAACGCCGCTGTCTGCTCGAGCAGGCTGAGCGCGTCGCGCAGTCCGCCGTCCGCGGTGACAGCCACCTTCCACAAGGCCTCGTCCTCGCAGTCCCACGCCTGCTCCCGGCAGATGCGCTGCATCCGCTCCACCATCTGCTCAGGGGCGATCCGCCGGAAATCGAACCGCTGGCAGCGCGACACGATGGTCGCGGGGATTTTGTGCGGTTCGGTCGTGGCCAGCACAAATAAGGCGTGGGCCGGAGGCTCTTCCAGCGTCTTGAGCAAGGCGTTGAACGCCTCCGTGGTCAGCATGTGGACCTCGTCGACAATGTACACTTTCCGCCGCAAGCTGGCCGGTGCGTACTGTACCTTGTCGCGCAGTTGGCGGATCTCGTCCACGCCCCGGTTGGATGCGGCGTCAATCTCTTCGACGTCGACACTGGTTCCTGCCTGGATACTGGTACACGCGGGACACTGATTGCACGGTTCGGCGCCGTCCGGATGCAGGCAGTTGACCGCCTTTGCCAAGATTTTTGCCATGCTGGTCTTTCCTGTCCCGCGCGGCCCGCAGAACAGGTACGCGTGTGCGACGCGGCCGCTTTGCACCGCGTTCATCAACGTCTGCGTCACGTGCGGCTGTCCGACGACGTCGGCAAACGTCTGCGGGCGCCAGGAGCGGTACAGCGCCTGGTACGTCACGGCAGCCCCTCCCTCGCCATAACAGTATCACAGGCACCGGCCGGCGACAAACGGGCCCCCAACGCTGATCACAGAGTGGCTGGGCACCCAGCGTCAGCACTCCTGGCGAGCCGGCAGCAGCACCGAGAACGTGCTGCCGTATCCTTTCGAGGAGACCCGGATTTCTCCCCCGTGCTCCGTGACAATTTTCTGGCAGATGGCCAATCCCAGTCCCGTGCCCGACTGTTTTGTCGTATAGAACGTGTCGAAGATTTTGTCAAATTGGTAAAACGGGATGCCTGGCCCGGTGTCACTCACGTCGACGCACACCCACCGGCCTGACCGGTAAGCCGAAATCTTCAACCGCCCGCCGTCCTCCATCGCTTCCAGCGCGTTGCGGGCGAGATTCAAAAAGACTTGTTTCATCAACTCGGCGTCCCCGACGACCTCCAATAACTCCGCCGCGTCCCAGGTGTAATCGACACCTCTGGCGTTCGCCTCCGCTTCGACAACCGGGCTGATGGCCGCCAGCATCTCGTCGACGCGGCACAGCGATTTGACTGACGTGTCCGGCTTCGCCAACACCAGCAGCTCCTCCACCAATGCGTTGACCCGCTCGACTTCGGTCAACATCAGGCGGGTGTACTCCAGCTCGGCACCCATCTCCAGCTGCGCAAACTGTTGCTCGAACAACTGCAAAAACCCTTTCACCGTCGTCAACGGATTGCGGATTTCGTGTGCAATGCCAGCCGCCATCTTGGCGGCGGTCGCCAACTTGTCCGAGCGCAGCAATTCGTGCTCCAGTGCCACGATGTCGCCGAGATCGCGAAAGACGACGTGGATGCCGGTGCGGCCTGGCCGATCCACCCGCTTAGCGTCCAGGACCACGTGGCGGAGCTGGCCCCCGGTCTCCCATGGACCGAGCCAGCCGCACAGGTCACGGCGGCCGCGGACGATTTGCGTCAGCAACCGGTACTCCTCGGAGCGCACCGGAAAGCAGTCGTCCAAGCGAACCCGGTCGACACCTTCAGGCCAGCTGTACACGAATCGTCTCGCCGGCCCGTTGCAAAGCGTCACATACAGGTCGTCGCCGACAAACAAAACCCCCAGGTTCATCCAATCCGGGATCAACCCGTCTCCCCCTACCGCAGGCTCCCAATCGCTCCGGGAACACAGCGGACTCGCCACCCTGCGCTTGGCGTTCATGGCAGTATCCCCCGTGTGTGGTCGTGATGCCGTCGAGCAGACCGGCGTGCGTACGCGAATGTTTCGAGCCGCACGCGCGGGTTCCTGCCGGACGACAAAAGCGGCGCCGTTCCGACACCGCTTGCCACACACAACGCCAAAACCCGCGCCCTCTGTCCAAGAACCAAACCAGGCTGCCCCGCATCACCCGGAACATCTCCCTTAGTGCTGCTTCCGTCAGGACCTGACACGGTTCAGGAGCATCCGCCGCGCGGGACCCAATTTGGTTCTTGGGCACAAAGCGCGGGTTTGCGCTTGCTTTGAGACCCACGTGGTGAGGTGTTTGTTTCACGTAATAAATGAAACCCCCGGAACGCCACCGAACCAGGGGCTGTGTGCTGGCGGAGAGAGTGGGATTCGAACCCACGAGCCCCTTGCGGAGCTACTCGCTTTCGAGGCGAGCTCTTTCGACCACTCAGACATCTCTCCAGGTCTACTGCCGCAGTGACGACACCCAGGGTTCATCCGGTCCTGCCGGCACCGACTGCCCAATATCGCCAAATCCACACCGGCTGCAGACCGTCCTGCGTTAACACCTCATCCCCGCAGGCCCCGGAAAAATTCCTTGAGTATCATACCACATTCGTCAGCCAAAATGCCACCTGCAATGATTGGATGGTGGTTCCACCGCCCTGCCTCCAGCGCCTGCAGCTTGGAAATCAACGCGCCGCCTTTCGGATCCGGGGCGCCGAAAGCAATCCGGCGTACCCGCGCCAGCATGGCCGCCCCTGCACACATCAGGCAAGGCTCCAACGTGACGAACAGGTCACAGTCCGCCAGCCTCCAGGTGCCGAGCCGCCGGCTGGCCTCCCGCAGAGCGACGAGTTCGGCGTGAGCCGTCGGATCGCGCCAGGTCTCGCGCCAATTGTGGGCGGCCGCGACCAGTTCGCCGTCGCGGACCACCACTGCACCCACCGGCACCTCGCCCCACCGGGACGCCTGTTCGGCTTGCCTCAGGGCTTCCTGCATCCACCGCTCATCGTCGCACTGCCGCCGCTCACCGCCGTCCATTCCCGCCACCTCCGCACGCCGGCCGCACCCGCTTGGACCTCTGAGGTCAGCCCTCTCCGCAGCTTATTATGGGCAAGCCTGCCTGTTGCAGCAAGCGGCCTCGTTGCTCCTTTTCCAAGGCCGGACGTGCGACGTGTGTCAGCACGGACGACGCGCTTGGCGCGCTGGCTGTCCGACCTTTTGTGACACATCACCTGCGCAGCGCATAGCTTGAGTGGTGACCTGGGCGATTGTCTCGGTCGGGTCGCAGACCCAAGCCGCAAAGGAGGCTGTGCATACAAGATGTGTGGAATCGCCGGTTGGGTCGACTGGGAGAAAGACTTGACGCGCGAGCGGGCCACGGTGGCCGAGATGGGGCGTACGTTGTGCCGCCGCGGTCCCGACGCGGAAGGCGTCTGGATCTCAAAGTCGGCCGCGTTTGCGCACCGCCGCCTGATTGTCATCGACCCGGATGGAGGCGCCCAGCCCATGACGAGGGCGTTCGGCGAGCGCTCCTACACCATCACCTACAACGGCGAATTGTACAACACGGAAGACATTCGCCGAGAACTGAAAACGCTGGGCCACACATTTCAATCGTACTCCGATACGGAGGTGCTCCTGTTGTCCTACGTGCAATGGGGCCCGGCGTGTGTGCACCGGTTGAACGGCATCTTCGCGTTTGGCATTTGGGACGAAGCGAATCGGACATTGTTTCTCGCCCGTGACCGGCTTGGCGTCAAACCGCTGTTTTACGCGCAAACCGGAAGTTCATTCCTGTTTGGGTCGGAAATCAAAGCGCTGCTCGCCCATCCGGGCGTCAGCCGCAAGGTGGACAGCGAAGGATTGGCGGAGGTGTTTGCCGTGGGCCCCGCCCGCACCCCGGGCCACGGTGTGTTTCGGGACATCCGCGAGTTAAGGGCCGGCCACATGCTCCTCGCCACGCCAGGCGGGGTGCGGGTTGAGCCATACTGGCGCCTGCAGAGCTGGGTTCATACGGACGACCTCGATACGACCACCGAGCGTGTGCGCGAACTGTTGGTCGACACTGTCCAGCGACAGTTGGTGTCTGACGTGCCAGTCTGCACGTTTTTGTCGGGCGGGCTCGACTCGAGCGCCGTCAGCGCCATCGCCGCCCGGACATACCGGGAGCAGGGACGCGAACCGCTGCACACCTACTCCATCGACTTCACCGACATGGAGAAGCATTTCCAAGCAAACAGCTTTCAACCCGGACTGGACGCGCCCTGGGCCAAGCGAGTGGCAGAGTACCTGTCGACGGTCCACCACCCGGTCGTGTTCTCGATGCCGGAACTGATTGACCATCTGCTCACCCCGCTGGCGGCCCGCGACCTGCCTGGCATGGCCGACATCGACTGCTCGCTGTACCTGTTCTGCCGCGAAATCAAGCGCAACGCCACGGTCGCGCTGTCCGGCGAATCGGCCGATGAGGTGTTTGGCGGTTACCCGTGGTTCCACCGCGAAGAGTCACTGAACGCCGACACGTTCCCGTGGTCGCTGCGCCTGCGCGACCGGATCGCCATCATGTCGCCCGATCTGCGCAGACTCACGCGCCCCGAAGAGTACGTTGCCGACCGTTACCAAGAGGCGTTGGCCGAGGTGCCGCGGTTGCCCGGCGAGTCCGGCCAGGAAGCGCGTATTCGGGAGATTGGCTACCTCAGCATCACCCGTTTCTTGCCGACCTTGCTCGACCGCAAGGACCGCATGAGCATGGCCACGGGTCTCGAGGTGCGCGTCCCGTTTTGCGACCACCGCCTGGTCGAATACGTGTTCAACATCCCTTGGTCGATGAAGACGGTCGGCAACCAGGCCAAAGGTATCCTGCGCAGCGCGATGCGCGGGTACTTGCCCGACGACGTGCTCGCACGCCGCAAAAGCCCGTACCCGTCGTCGCCCGACCCGCTTTACCTGCAGACCGTGCGCGAGCACTGTCTCGCTATCCTGGCCGATCCCGCCCAGCCCCTTGTCCCTCTGGTCAACGCCGGAGCGCTGCAGGAGTTGGCGGCAGCCAGCAAACAGCCGGGCGAACACCGGCCTTGGTTTGGCCAGATCATGGCCACCGCCCAGTTGTTCCATTACCTGATAGAGGTCAACTCCTGGCTTCGTGAGTACCGCGTCGAGCTGGCCTGACGACGGGCGAGGCGGCGACGGCCCGGCAACGGTACAAGGCCGGCGAGCCTCGCCGGCCGCACCGTGCATGCGCAATCGACTGCTGGACCGTCCGGAAAGACGTAAACAACTCAGAGCATGCCACCGGAGTCCAACCCGGTCAGTCCGCGGTACCTCACCACGTACTCAAACAAAAACTCGAATGCTTCCAAGTACCGCTTGGCGTCGGCGGCCCCTTGGCCCCACGCGTAGATGCCGTGGCTGCGCACCAACACACCTGGCACGTCCGGCCGCGCCGCCTCGGCCACGGCGTCGGCGAGCTGCTGCAAATCGTGGAAATTGTCGACAATGGGGACGGTCACGCGCGCGTCGCGCTCCCAGTGATCCAACGCCTTCAACAACTCGTGACCGGCCAACGGCACCCCGCCTGCCGCCCAGTACAGCTGAGATACCAGGTTGTTGAAAACGGTGTGCACGTGCAGAACGCACCCGCACCCGATGCGCTCGTACAAGCGGACGTGCACGACCGTTTCCGCCGAAGGCCGAAACGGCGAAGGCTCCGCCAAAGTCAGGTCGGCGCGAACGTGCAACACGTCGTCCGCCCGCAGGTGCTGCTTGTCGGCGCCGCTGCGGGTGATCGCCATCACCAGCGGCGCCGACTGCACTTTGACGGAGAGGTTGCCGCTGGTCGCCGGCAGCCAGCCCTTAGCCGCCAGTTCCGCCGCCAGGCTCACCACCGCGGTGCGGGGGTCGAGATGTTCAGTCATGCAGACGCACCTCCGGTTGAGGACCGCTCACCGCCCGGATGATGTCGTGAAACGTGTCGAACGGGCTGTGCGGAAGGCCCGTCCGGCGGCATTCGTCGAGCAGCTTGTCGCGCGCGAACACCCAGTCCGCCAACTGCGCTACCGGGATATCGGTGACGCCGTCACCAATCACTGCGACCCGGCCCACCTGATCCCGATGGCGGCGGACCACCGCCGGTTTGCACAGCCCGCAGCCCCCTTGGCACAACTCGTCGCACGGGTGCGCCCAGACGACTCGCAAAACCGGACCCGTGGCGTCAATCCGGTTGCAAAACACCTCCACGCGGCCGGCAAACGGGGCCAACGCAGGCTCGACGAAGAAATCAAAACCGCCGCTGACGACTGCCAACAGCCACCCTTGACGCTCACACAGGGCGACGAACTCCGCGAAACCTTCCCGTACGCGGGTATGGCTCTGCGCGAAGGAGACCACTTCTGGAAACCGGCTGCTCGGAATCAGGCCGAACATGCGCTCGACCCCTTCACGCACCGTCATCCGCCGCTCCATCACCTCGCGGATCAGAGGCGCAGCCTGGTCCGGCGCAAACTCCATCATGATTCGGGCAATCATGTCCCGCTCGGAGATGGTTCCGTCAAAATCGCAGAAAAAACCGAGCGGATACCTGTTCAATCAGCGCCGCCTCCCCACTTTTCGAGAGCCGCGGCCAACTCCGGCGCATCCTTTGCCGCCTCGCCCAGAGGGACGCCGCGAATCACTGCGTCGATCGCCTGAACAAACGCCCGTCCACCCGCCGTCGCCCCGCCCGGGTGACCGTGGATGCCGCCGCCGGCGTTGACCATTAGATCGATGCCAAAGTCGCGCACCAATCGCGGGACCAGCCCTGGGTAAATGCCCGCAGAGGGGGCTGGCAAGCAAGGCTTGAGTCCGTTCGGACGGCGCAGCTCCTCGACCAGCTTGAGGCCCTCTCGGCGCTCCAGCGTGACAGAGCCGTATGGAGACGGGTAGATGACGATGTCAGCGCCCGCCAAGCGCATCAGTTGCCCCAAGACCAAGTGAGAGCTGATGCCGTACTCCGCCGACGCATACAGCGCTCCCGACACCGCCGGGTGGGCCATGATTGGCACGCCGATGTCCGGATCGGCCGCCAGTTCCTGGAGCACACCGTAGCCGTAGGCGACCACGTTGAGCAACAGCGCTCCGGCACCCAGGCTGGCCAGTCGCCGGGCCCGATCTCGCAGGGCAAACGTGGGACCGGTCAGGTTCACGGCGTACTGGACCTGCCGGCCGGTTTCCCGGGAGGCTCGCTCGGCTGCCTTCACGTACGCCTCTACCCGCTGTTCCGGGGTGGCGTACGCCTCCGTAAAAAAGATCTCGTCGTCTTTGATGAAGTCGACGCCGCCGAGGGCCTGTTCGGTGAAGTGCGCCACCAACTCATCCAGGTTGTTCCCGATGCAGGACTTGAAGATGCTCATCAACAACGGTCGTCCTTGCACGCCGGTACGCGACCGGATGCCTTCGACGCCAAACTTCGGACCCGGAAACTGACGAACCCAGTCCTCCGGCAGAGACAACTCCACCAAGCGAATCTTGCCGTCCATCGACAGCTTCCCGAACACGGTGGTCAGCAGCGCCGCCATCGTCGGCGTAAAGTTGATCACCGGGTAGCCGACCGACACCAACGCCTTGACGAGACCATCTCCCGCGTCAGCGACCACCTCCACCCGCTCGACCACGCCGCAGTGTTGGCGGACGCGCTCCTGCTTGGCCTGCGGCAGGTCGGTCCACGACCCGACGGTCAGCCCCACCGCAATCGATTCTGCCCGCTTCTGCAACTGATCAGGCCGTTCCTCAAACAAATACGTGGCGACCACACAGCCACTGTGGGCGCTGGGCATCCCGTTCACACCTCCGCGCCGGCCAACCGGCCGGCGGATCTCACCCTATGGTACAACCGGAACGCCCGATAGACAAATGGAAACCACCCCTATAAGATAAAGAGAGATTTGCTCAACGGACTATGGGTTGTCGGATGACGCCCGAAAGGAGGCAACCCGGATGGCCACGATACGCGTGCGCAATACGGGCCAAGTGATTGAGGGAGAACCGGCCGTGAAGGCTTTTCTGGAAGATAACGGTGTGTATTACGAGCACTGGACGCTGGAGCGGATCCCGGCGGACATGCGCGACAAATTCGCGCTGACCGACGATGAAAAGCAACGCATCCTGGAGAGCGTGCAGGACGACATCGAACGACTCGCGAAGGCCAGAGGGTACGTGAAGTGGGACCTGATTTCCCTGTCTGAGGCGACACCAGACTTGGATGTCCTGCTGAAGAAATTTGAGCAGGTGCACACGCACACCGAAGACGAGGTGCGCGCCATCATCGCCGGCAGCGGTATCTTTGTCATCAAAGGACGCGACGATGTGGGGTATTTTGACATCCGCCTGCAGAAGGGCGACGTCATCTCGGTGCCAGAAAACACACCGCACTTTTTCACTCTCACCGAGGAGCGGCAGGTCGTCGCCGTGCGGCTGTTCATCGACCCTTCCGGATGGGTAGCGCATCCGTACAACGACCCGGCGTTTCAGGCGCAGGCCTGAGTATAGGCGGACAGGTTCTCGTTTCATACTATCGGCAGTTCCGGTCCCGCCGCCGGGCGATTCGCTGCCACAGGCGGAGGTTCAGGAACCAGACGGGAGAAAGGGTGTGAAACGGGTGCCGTCTGAACCTGACAACGGTCTGCAACGCGCTGAAGCCCCGCTGCCCGAGCACAACGAATACACCGAATCGGTCGTCGACAGCATCGACCGCATGCGCAACGATGGTGGTTTAGCTCCGGAACTCCCGCACCGGCGTGCACAGTCCGGGGATGCCCCAGGCGCTCGCTTGCGCGACAGCCTGGACGGCAAGGCATAACGGTCAAAATACCGGCCATCGGAAGCAAGCAGGGCTGCCGACGTTGACCCGAACCGGGCGCGAGGCAGCCCTTTTCATGCAGCCCTTGACATTTGTACGGCAAGCCGCCGGCCATTCGCCCTTCGGCGGAACCCTTACTCCCGGGGAGCGGGGGCCATCACTCCCGAAGGACAGGTCCCACCTGTTCAAGCAGCGACTGCAGCTTGTTCGCCATGTCGGCGAATGCCCGCTTTGCGCCTTCGTTGTTGGTCTCCAGAGCGAACAACTCAAGGTCCGCCTGGATCTTCTTCAATGTTGCAGCCAACAGCGGTTTTTCCCGGATCGGTTGCTGGTGCCGGCGGTCCTCGTACAGGTCCACGTATACCCGCCCGTTCGAATCGACCTGAGCAAGAAAGACGTCGCTGAAGTCACGTGCGCCATGTTTCATAATCTCTCCCAGCAGCCAGGCCTTCGAGTATCCGGCGTCTTTCAGCGACTTTTCCATCACATTCCCGTCAATGATCAGCATTCTTGGCTCATGCTGTTCCGCCACCGGGATGCCGGCGTCCTTCGGAGTCACCGGCAGCGTGTCCGCTTTCTTCATCACGCTGATCTTGCCCGTCGTCTCGAGGATGGCGTACTCGACGTCAGACAATTTAAAGATGTCTTTCTGCCGGAGCAGTGCCATCATTTCCTCCACGGACAAGTTGACCCGCTTCAGGTTGTGCTCCAAAACCTTGCCGTGCTCGACCAACACCGTGGGGCGTCCGTCAATCCAAATCCTGGCGCGATACGATTTGCGCTGCAACCATGCGACAATCAGGGACAGACCCGTCCAGATGAACAGACAGATCAACGCATGCCGGGTTTTCACGTCGTCCAACGACCAGCTGGCAGCGACGTTGCCAACAGTGATGCCCACAATGTAGTCAAAAAACGTGAGCTGTGACAACTGTCGCTTGCCCATCACGCGGGCCAGGATGAGCAGGACGAAAAACGCGATGACAGACTGGTACAGCACTTCCCACGTGTTCGGCATCCTCATCCCTCGCAGTCGGAAGACTCCGGCCAAGAGTCTTCCGCTGCCCCCCGGGACCTATTCGCTTCGGCACATCTGCAACAACGGCTCGCTGTCGGTCAGATCCCACAACAAGAGGTCCGGCTCCGCTCGTTCAAGGTCTTCGTACCGACAGCTGCCGGTGGCCACGGCCACCGCACGCGCACCAATCTGGCGGGCGGCTGCAACGTCCCGCACCGTGTCCCCGATCACAATCACCCGCTCCGGCGGGAAGTCGACGCCGTAGTACGCCTCGGCCTGCAACACCGCGTTCTCCAACACCACGTACCGCTCCACCGGCCGCTCGCAAAACCCTCCGACCGGGAAGAACCGGTTGAGGTCGAACACGTCCAGTTTGATCCGCGCAGCGACTTCCAGATTGCCAGTGCCCAGGGCGTTGAAAATGCGGCCGTCAGCCTCAATGGCCTCGAGCAAATCCACCACCCCCGGCAACAGTTCCGCCTGCTCGGGTGTAAACTCCGCCCGCAGTGCGCGGTAGTAATGGTACAAAAAGTCTTCCAGACGGCCGGTGTCGACCTGGTACCTCCGAAACACGTCCGCCATGAAGGCGAGGTCCAGCGCACCTGCCATCTCCACGTTCGCAAACGCGTCCGGGATGCCAAACACCTCTTGGAATGCCCGGTTCATCGCCCGCCGCCCGGCACCGTTCCCGCGCACAAGCGTTCCGTCGACATCCCACAGCAGCAGCGTGTACACGCCACTCCCCCCTTGTAGTCTGCGGCCAGCATGCATCTCTTAATGTACACGCTGCGCATTCCCTCGCAAGTGGCGTGGCAATGACGACGTCCGGCCACCCGCAGCAACGCCGTCGGACAGCCGCAACCGCTCAGACCGCCTGTTTCAACACCCGTGAGCCGTCGTATGTGAACTCCACCGCGCGGCCGTCGATCTGGGTGCACAGGGTGACAGGGCGTCCCCACAGCCGGTACACCCGTGGGAGCGTGCGATCGATGTAGTCAACGTCCAGTTCCTGACCTTCAAACGCGTGCAACAGGTATAAGCAACCAGTCTGCCGCGTCTCGCTGTCGACCACGTACAGCGTCGGGAACCCTCCGTTTACCCGCTGCGCGACGAGCACGTCGCGGATGCGCCGGTAATCGCGCTCGGCAATCACCCAGGTTTCGCCCTTGCGCTCGTAGATATACAGGTCGCACTCCTCGACGATATCCTGATTCAGGTAATTGCGCAGAAAGCTCGTGTCCGAGTCGCACTCGCGCACCATAAACATCATTTCTCTTCCGTAGCGCCGCTCAATGTCGCGCCAGATGGCGAGGCCGACGTTGTACGGGTTGAGCGCAAACCGGTTTGGCTGTGTGACCCGGGCGGTCAAACGCGCGAAATCAACCGCGTCCTGCCCTGACAACTCCATTTCCCGCAACAGCTCCGTGTGCCAATAGCTGGCCCAGCCCTCGTTCATGATTTTCGTCTCCAACTGAGGCCAAAAGTACAGCATCTCTTCCCGGATCACCGACACCACGTCGCGTTCCCAATCTTCCAGGCAGGGACTTTGGCGAATGATGTACTGCAACACGTCTTTGACGAGCCCCGGTGCACCCGCCGACGGCGGATGCACCTCACCCGCGGTTGCCTGGGCAATGGCCGGCGCGGTGGCCCCGCCGGCCGTCGGATCCGACGCGGCGGCGGATGACGCGACAGGCGGAGCCCCGGCCAAGGTGTCAAGAGACCACAAATCGTCGTACGGCCCCTTGGTCTTGCGCAGCGCCGAGTCGTCTGCACCGTCAGCCAGCCCTGGCACCACCTGCCGCGAGACGGGCTCCTCCCGACGCGCTCGCCAGGAAGGGTCGACGTGTTCCTGGATCGACATCGCGGCGTCGATCACTTCCTCCACCCGGGCGACCCCGTAGCGCTCTTCGTACCGGCGGAAACGCTCAGCCGTTGCCGCCATGGTTTCTACCATTTGCCTGTTAGTGAACCGGAAGCGCGCGTTGTTCTTGAAGAAATCGCTGTGCCCCAACACGTGCGCGACCACCAGTTCGTTCTCGATCACGGTGTTCGAATCGAGCAAAAACGCGTAGCACGGGTTGTTGTTCACGACCAACTCGTAAATGCGGGACAGGCCGAGGTCGAAGTCCAGTTTCTGCCTGTGATAATACTTGCCAAAACTCCAATGGCTGTAGCGGGTGGGCATCCCGAACCCAGCTATCGCGTAGATCACGTCGGCTGGACAGATCTCGTAGCGCATCTCGAAAAAGTCCAAACCGTGATTTTTGGCGCGTTCTTCCAGCCATTGAATTGACCGTTCCAGTCGCCTCAGGTCGTCCGCTTTCACACGGCTTCCTCCTCACGGAAAAATGTTCGCAGGGCGTTCAAGATGTGTCCCCGGTCCGACACTGTGCACAGGCGCAGGTTGGGCTGATTCAACCCGCGCAGTGCGGCCATCAGCGTCAAGGGATGGTAGAACCGCTGAACTTCCACGTACCCTGCCAGTGCCGACTGGTCGGCCAACTCACCCATCAGCCGTGCTGCCAGCTCGTTGTCGTGAGCCAAATTGTCGCCATCCCCGACGTACACCGGATACACGTTCCACGCGTCGGTCGGATATTCGCGCTGAATGAGGTCGAGGGCCAGGCGAAAGACGGAGGAACACAAGGTTCCTCCACTTTCCCGGATGCTGTAAAACTGTTCTTTCGTCGTCTCGTACGCTTCCACATGGTGAACCAGGTAACGAATCGCCACCGACTGGTACTGGGATCGCAAAAAGCGCTCCATCCAGAAGAAGAACGTGCGGGCCAAGTACTTCTCCTGCAGACCCATGCTGCCCGATACGTCCATCATCGCGATGACCACGGCGCCAGTGGCCGGGCGCAGGCTGTCTTCCCAGGTCTTGAAGCGCAAGTCGTCCTCCCGGATAGCCAGCCGCCGGCCGGCGAGCCGGCTGCGCCGCAACGCTTCCAACAGCGTTCGCCGGCGGTCGATGTTCGCTCGAACCCCTTTGTTGCGAATGTCGGTGAACTCGACGTCGTTCACGACCTCAGCGGACTGTTGCTTCGTCCGCAGGTTGGGCAGGCACAGGTCTTCGAACAGCACTTCCTCGATGTCTTCGAGCGTCACTTCCGCCTCCAGGGCCCGTTCGCCGGGCTTGTCTCCGGCTCCGGATCCAGCGCCCGATCCCCCTCCCGCCGCATCCCCTGCGCCGGGCAGGCGGCCAATCGGCTGGCCGGGCTTGCCCTCCCCTTGGCCGACGTGCCGCTGCTTGCGGTAATCGTAGATGAAATGGGGTTGATCGAGGGAATGGACGGGTATCCGGATAGTGCGCCTGCCGTCCGACACGATGATCCCCTCGTCGGTGATGGCGTCCGCCAAGTTCTTGCGGAGAGCTTCCCGCACCTTCTGGCGGTGACGCTCCTGCGCGCGCTGCCCGCGCCGGTCCAGCGACCAGTCATCACGGGTCAAGATCCCCACAGTGACACCCCCTCACCGGTTCAGCAGGCTGCCGACGTACTTCAACACTTCGTTTGCACACACCGGGCAATACCCGTGCTTGTCAACCAGCGTCCGGTGGACCTGGTTGATCCGCTTAAGTTGGTCCGGGTCGGGCGTCTTCGTATTTGTCGTGATCTTGATGACGTCGCGCAAGTCGGCAAACAGCTTCCGTTCAATCGCCTCCCGCAGGCGTTCATGGGAGTCGTAGGTGAACGTCTTCCCGCGCCGGGCATAGGACGAGATGCGGATCAAGATTTCCTCGCGGAACTGGGCCTTGGCGTTTTCGCTGACGCCAATCTGCTCCTCGACCGAACGCATCAGCGCCTCGTCGGGATCCACTTCCTCCTCGGTGACCGGATCACGGAGCTTTTGCCGGTTGCAGTACGCTTCGACGTTATCCAGGTAGTTGTTGAACAACGTTTGCGCAGCCTCTTCGTACGAGTACACGAACGCTTTCTGTACCTCGCGCTTGACGATTTCGTCGTACTCCTGGCGAGCCATCGCGATGAAGTTGAGCAGGCGTTCTTTGTCGCCCGGCTGGATGCTGGCGTGCTGGTCCAGTCCGTCGCGCAGCGAGCGGAGGATGTCGAGCGCGTTGATGCAGCTCGCCCCTGTCCGCACGAGGGCGGACGAAATGCGGTTGATCACGTACCTCGGGTCGATCCCGCTCATCCCCTCGAACGGCGCCTCGCTCTGCAGCTCTTTCACGTCGACGTCGTTGCCCTCCACGTCCTGCCCGTCGTACAGCTTCAGCTTTTTCATGAGGTCCGCCTTGTTCGACTCCTTCAAGCGCGAGAGGACAGAGAAGATGGCCGCCGTGCGCAGGCCGTGCGGCGCCATGTGCACGTCCCGCATGTCGCTCTGCCGAATCAGCTTCTCGTAAATCTTGACCTCGTCAGACACCCGCAGGGTGTAGGGAATGGGCATCACAATCATCCGCGAGTGCAAAGCCTCGTTTTTCTTGTTTGCGATGAACGCTTGGTACTCCGTTTCGTTCGTGTGGGCTATGACCAGCTCGTCCGCACTGATCAGCGCAAACCGGCCTGCCTTGAAGTTGCCTTCCTGAGTCAGGCTCAACAGGTGATACAAAAACTTGCTGTCAATCTTGAGCATCTCTTGCATTTCGAGCAGGCCGCGGTTCGCCTTGTTCAATTCGCCGTCGAACCGGAAGGCCCGGGGATCCGACTCGGAACCATATTCCGCAATCGTGGAGAAGTCGACGCTGCCCGTGAGGTCTGCAATATCCTGGGACTTGGGGTCGGAGGGACTGAATGTACCGATGCCGATGCGCTTGCTTTCGCTGAACACAATCCGCTCCACAGGTACTTTCAGGATGTCCCCGCCGTACTCCTCTTCGAGACGGAGCTGGCACAGCGGGCACAATTCGCCTTCGATGTGCACCCCCAACTCTTTCTCCATTTCCGGGCGGAGCTTGTGCGGAATCAGGTGCAGCGGCTCCTCGTGCATCGGGCAGCCCTTGATCCCGTACACCGCTCCGCGATCCGTCCGCGTATACGCCTCCAAACCGCGCTTGAGCAGCGTCACCAACGTGGATTTGCCTCCGCTCACCGGTCCCATGAGCAACAGGATGCGCTTGCGGACGTCGAGTCTGCGGGCGGCGGAGTGAAAGTACTCCTCTACCAATCGTTCCAAGGGGATACGGATGCCATAAAGTTCGTCGTCAAAAAATTTGTAGACCTTGTGCCCGTCAATTTCCTCGACACCGGCCGAGACAATCATGTCGTAGATGCGCGCGTGCGCAGTCGCCGCGATGTGCGGATTCTTTTCGACCAGCCCGAGGTATTGCTCAAACGTGCCCTCCCAGCGCAAATCTTCCTCTTCAGCTCTGAACGCTTGCAGCCGTGCGGCCACACCCATGGTAGTTCCCCCTTCGTCCGCGAGTGGTATCGTCGGTGAAGTCTCGCTCATCCATCAATCTTGTCAGTTTTGGAAGGGGTTAAACCAGGTGGCCAAAAGTTCAAAAATGCGACAAGGCCACAGCCTCTGGCGAGGCTGCGGCCTTGCGGAACAACAACGGACGGGCGTTCATAGATCCGTGCACAGCGCCCTGCGGATGCCGACCCGTGCACGGCACCCTTCAGACGGCGACGGCCGAGAGACTGTCCAGGTACTCGAGCAGCACGTCCGCCATGCCCTGACGGGTGGTCTGTTCATTCAAGCGTTCCCGGATCTGCGCGGATCCCGGCATGCCTTTCACGTACCAGCCGGCGTGCTTGCGCATCTCACGGACTCCGATGTACTCCCCTTTGAATTCCACCAAAAGGTCCAAGTGCCGGAGCGCCACAGCGATGCGTTCCTCAAAGGAAGGTGGCGGCAGCTTTTTCCCGGTCTTCAGGTAGTGCGCCACCTCCCGGAAAATCCACGGGTAGCCGAGAGCAGCCCGCCCAATCATGACGCCGTCACAGCCGGTTTCATCCAACAGGCGCCGCGCGTCCTCGGGACTGCACACATCGCCGTTGCCGATCACGGGGATGCGCACCGCCTCTTTGACGCGCCGGATGATGTCCCAATCCGCCCTGCCGCTGTACATCTGCTTGGCTGTCCGGCCGTGCACCGTCACCGCCTGGGCCCCAGCCTCTTCGACCGCCAGGGCGACCTCCACGGCATTGACGTGATCCTCGTCCCAGCCTTTGCGGAATTTCACTGTAACCGGTTTGTTCACCCGCTCCACGACCGCGCGCACAATCGACGCAGCGACCGCCGGGTCCCGCGCTAACGCCGCGCCGGAACCGTTTTTGTAGATCTTCAGCACCGGACAGCCCATGTTGATGTCGATGAGGTCGGCGTTCGTCTCGCCCACCATCTCGGCCGCACGCACCATCGACTCCTTGTCGTACCCGACCAACTGGAGGCTCACCGGGTGCTCGTCCGGCAGGATGGTCAACATCTTGAGGCTCTTGTCGTTACCGTGCACGAGCGCCTTGTCACTGACCATCTCCGCGCACACCATCCCCGCCCCCAGCTCCTTCGCGATGCGCCGAAACGGCGGGTTGCACACGCCGGCCATTGGTGACAGGATTACCGGCACCTCTACTTCAACGCCGCAAATCCACAGCACGTACACGCCTCCTTCCCAGCCTCGCGGCGCCTGTCAGCAGACGCCGGACCATCCGTTATCGAGTCCACGGTCATTATACAACAGCCGGGCCGGCCGCACTCTTGGCAACCATCGCCATGTCCACCAGCGGCCCACGCCGATGCCCCCATTTGACCAACCGGTTCAACCGCGCATCCGCTTGAACGCTTCGGTCAACCGGGGGACCACCTCAAACAGGTCGCCGACAATCCCGTAGTCTGCCACTTGGAAAATGGGCGCCTCGGGGTCCGTGTTGACTGCGACGATACACTTCGAGTTCGACATCCCTGCCAAGTGTTGAATGGCGCCGGAGATCCCGCAGGCGATGTAGACCTCCGGCGTCACCACCTTCCCCGTCTGGCCAATCTGCAGGGCGTAGTCGCAGTACCCGGCGTCACAGGCGCCGCGCGACGCTCCGACCGCACCGCCGAGGACGTCAGCCAGCTCCCTTAACGGTTCAAACCCTTCGGCACTTTTCACGCCGCGCCCGCCCGAGACGACCACCTTCGCCTCCGTCAGGTCCACCCCGGACAACTGTTTCGACGTGACCGACTCCACCTTCACTCGCGGAGCCGAAAGCTGCACGGGGAACGGCTCCGGGGCGACGGTACGGGTGGCATCCGCTGGCAGCGGGGCAAAGTTATTCGGACGAATGGTCGCGCAGACGATGCCACCGGTCACCTCTCGGCGCTCGTACGCCTTGCCAGCGTAAATCGGGCGGGTGAACACCACGCGTTCACCGTCCACCGCCAAATCGGTGCAATCGGCCACCAGGCCCGCCTCCAGCCGATGCGCAAGCCGCGGCGCCAGTTCCCGGCCGATGGCCGTGTGGCCCATGATCACGGCGTCAGGCTGCACTGCTTGCACCACTTGGTACAGACCGTCCGTGTACGCGTCGCTGGTGTACGGCTCCAAGGCCGCGTCCTCCACACACAGGATCCGGTCCGCTCCGTGCTCTGACAATGCCTCGACGCCGTCGGGCCTGGAGCTGCCCGCCACCACAGCGACGACCTGACCGTCCGCAGCCAGCCGGCGCCCCACCGCCAGCGCCTCCAATGCCACGTTGCGAATTTGTCCGCTTTTCGCTTCTGCGAATATCAAGACGTTGCGCGCCAACGCACCTCTCTCCTTCAGTCTGTTTGATCCTCAATCGGGCAGCACAAACCGCCGCAGCTCGTCCGCCAATGCCTGCGCTTGAGCCTCAGGTGACCCCTGCAGCATCCGGCGCTGCCGGGTCTTCGGCGCCACGAAACACTCCACGGTGGCCGTGCGTCCGAGCAGTCGCTCCCGCGCCAAGCCCAAGTCCTCCAGCGTCAACCGCTCCAAAGGCTTTTTCTTCGCCTTCATCACGTTCGGCAAGGTCGGGTAGCGCGGTTCATTCAGCCCCTGCTGGGCTGTGAACAACGCCGGCAGAGGCACCGACAACCGCTCGCTGTACCCTTCCATGTCCCGCTCCACGACAGCCCGGTCGCCCTCGAGGGTAAACCGGAGGATGGCCGCCACGACAGGTACCCCCAGCTCCTCGGCTACGCGCGGGCCTGTCTGCGCCGACGCGCCGTCCACGGTCGCTTGTCCAGCAAACAACAGGTCGTACGTGCCGCGGCGGGCAAACGCCGCCAACACCTTGGCGACCCCATACTCGTCGAGGGAACCGTCGTCTTCCACCAGAGCCGCCTTGTCCGCACCCATCGCGAGCGCCGTGCGCAGTGCCTGTTCCATCCGCTCCTGGCCGACGGCGACCACCGTGACCTCGCCCCCGAACTCCTCTTTCACCTGCACCGCTTGCTCGACGGCGTATTCGTCGTACGGGTTCAACACGAAGCGGACGTTGTCCTCGCTGACGCGCCCGCCTTGAACCACCACAGTCTCCTCCGTGTCAAACGTCTGTTTGACAAACACCAGGATGTTCATCTCTTGTACCCACCCCCTGATGGCACCAGAGCCCACGGTACAGTCGCCCGCGGGCCGCCGCGCCTGCACGTCTCAAGCTTCTTCCACCGCGGGCGCGCCGGCGTTCAGACGGCGCATCCGCTCCCCATGCTGGAACCCCCGCACCGCGCCAAACAAGCTTGCGCAGGTCCTGGCGGCGCTTCGAGACCTCCTTGGCCCACACGGTGAAAACATCTGCTCCGTCGCCGAAGGCATCCCGCCGTAGTTCAGCGAAGTCGGCAGCGCTGGCGGCCTTCATCGCCATTGTAGCGTGCACAACGCCAAAGTCCATCAGCCGCTTCGTGTTGGTTGACGGGGTCATCGGCCTTGAACTCGCGGACGTTCAGGATGGGGATGCCAACGATTGTGGAACGACCGCTCCCAAGCAAGGTGACCTCCAGCGGGTCGTCCTTCAGCTGCACCCAGTCCCCTGTTCCAAACATACCACGGAGAAACCTTCCTTTGCGAGGTGTTGTGCAGCCACCGAGCCTGAGGCCCCGGCGCCCCCGCGCGGTCCACCGCGGCCTTCCCGCGTTTTTGAACGCGGCCGACCACCTCCGTCTGCACCAGGCCTCTTGCCAGTTTGGAAACAAAAATTGGCACTTTCGGAACACAAGTTCTTCGCTTGTGTATGACACTTGATGATCGCAGGGAGCGTGGAAGTGGTATGGACGCAGGCGCTCAGCTGCTCGCGAGAACTTCGCGGCGGTACTCACATCTCAATCTTGTTGCGCAGCATTGTCAAGCTGTACCGTGGCGTCCGGCTGCAGCGCGCGCCCTGTACCTTGCTCATCGGCGGAGCCGGTAGCGGCGCGGACCGGCGGCGGCTGTGCCCCGTCAGGCGGGGGCGGAGTGTCCGGGGAAGCGGGCTTTGCCGGCGGCGTCGATGCCGGTGCGGCTGCGGAGCCACCCCCTCTGCGCAGCGGTGCAGAACTCCCCGCGTCCGGCTTCTTGAGGTGGGTCATCACCACCCCGATAACGGTCACGACGGCAGCCACGCCGTTGGCAATGTCGTTCACCTCTTGGTCTGTCATCAGGTTGTAACCAAAAGCCTGCAAGATTAGCTTCAGCGCCCCGAGCAGTGCCACGGTGATGGAAAAAACATTTCGGTTCTGCACGGTGTTCCAACCCCCTGTGCCGGTTGCCGCCGCACTGGAACCTGAAGACCCAGTGACGGTTGTTGCATTCATATGCTGCAGATGCGACGGGCGGTGAAAATGGGGGACACAGGCACGGCGGAGGCGGGAGCACGGAGTATGCTTCGGCACAAATCAAAAAAGGAGAGCACGATGGCTCTCCTACATCGCTGACCATTTGGCCCGCTGTGGCCCTCTCCCAGGCCGATCTCGCCGTCGGCTTGCGAGAAGGCCCGCTGCGCCGGCGCTCCAAGTCATCTCACAGGTCTCTCAGTTCACAGGTTTTTCAGGCGCAGATACCACCGCTTGTACGTGTAACCCTTCTTCTCGGCTTCTTCCTTCGACTCAATGGCGTCCTTCGTGGCAGGCGGAGCAACCACCACGGGCTGTCCCGGCGTCCAGTCGACCGGGCAGGACACACCGTGTTTGTCCGCCGTCTGCAGAGCGTCCACCACCCGCACGATCTCCGACATGTTGCGCCCCACGTTCATCGGGTAGTAAATCATCGCGCGCAGGATGCCCTTGTCGTCGATGAAAAACACCGTGCGGACGGTCGCAGTCGTGCTGGCACCAGGATGAATCATGCCGTACAGGGTTGACACCTTCATGTCCAAGTCCGCAATGACCGGGAAGGGTATCTTGGTCCCGAACACTTCTTCGAGGTCCCGAACCCACGCCAAATGCGCTTGCACACTGTCCACCGACAATCCGATCAGCTGCACGTTGCGGTCCGCAAACTCCTGTGCCCTCGCCGCAAAAGCGCCGAACTCCGTCGAGCACACAGGGGTGAAGTCAGCCGGGTGTGAGAACAACACCACCCACTTGCCCCGGAAGTCGCTCAGCTTAATCCGTCCATGCGTGCTGTTCGCCTCAAACTCCGGCGCGGGTTCGTTCAGCCGCGGCAGTGTCTGGACCTGGACTTCACTCATTTCCATCTCTCCTGTCCCCTATTCAGAGTTAGCTCATTGCCTTAGTTGGTATTGTACCACGAGTTTCCCGGGTTGTTCAACGCCTTCCCTGGTTTTGTGTTCCCTTGTTTGACCGATGACGAGTCTTTCCTCGATGCCGGCGATTCATTCGCGGCGTGACGACACGGGCACTGCCCGCTGCCACTCGGCCACATACGCCTCCATCACCCCGTGCAAAGCCTGGCCAATGCGCACATACGCGTCGTCATCGAGGTTGGCAAGGGACACCCGGACAGACCAGCGGGGCCCGTGAAAGCCACCACCCGGCAACAACACGATGCCGGACTCCTTGGCCAAGCGGAAGAGGACGTCAAGCGGGCTGTGGCGGCTGGTCAGGTCCGCTGCGAAGTCGGCTCCGTAGTGGCGTATCGCCCACGCCTCCAAGTCAAACTCGGTGTAGTAGTTGGCATCGAGCGGCAGACGCGGCTCGGGCAGCCCAAGCCCCTGGTAAAGCAGCTTCATGCGCCGCCTGCAGATCTCTCCGGTCTGCTCCCGGTAGCGCTGCCCGCGCCCTCCCAGCAGCGCAAATCCGGCGCACAGGGCCATCAGCACCTGCTGCGGCGTCGACAGGCCGGCGGTGTGCCGCATCGCCACCTGGCGGCTGTCCGCCACCAACCGCTCCATGAATGGCAGGCGGCGCACATCGCGGGTAATGGTGCTGTACCGGGCGACCAACGCCTCCTGCACATCCGGCGGGTGGGCGGCAAGCAGGCGGTCGCAAATGTGCTGGCGGTGTATGGCGATAACCCCCAGCCGCCAGCCGGTCACGCCGAAGTACTTGGAGAGCGAGTAGACGCCGATTGTGTGCCGGGGCAGCCGCGCCATCAGCGACTCAAACCCGTTCGCGAAGGTGGCATACACGTCGTCCGAGATGATGAGCAAGTTCGGGTTCGCCGTCCGCACGATGTCTGCAATCTGGCTGATGGTCTCTGGCCGCATCGCGACCGACGGCGGATTGCTCGGGTTGACGAGAAAGAAGGCTTTGACGGACGGATCGGCAAGTTTCTGGACTTCTTCGGCCGGATACTGCCAGGTGTGGCGCCCTTCGCTGTCCCGCTCGGCAGCACGGATCTCCACCACGTCGAAGCCGTACCGGTCGAGACGGGGGATTTCCAGGTACGGCGAAAAGATGGGGACGCCTATCGCCACCCTGTCGCCTTGGCTCAGCAGCCGGTTGGCTTGCAAGGATTCGAACAGGTAACAAATACCCGCTGTCGCCCCCTCGGTGGCAAACAGGTCGAACGGCCCCAAGCGGTCGTCGCCGCGGCACAGCGTCTGAATCAGGTAGGCGTGCACCACTTTCTCCACGTGCCGGAGCATCCTGTCGGGCTCCGGGTAGTTGTCCCCCACCGCGCCGTCCACCAGCTCGTACAGCCACGCCTCTTCGTCAAAATCCAGTCTCTCGACGCCGTAGCGGACGATGTCCGCGAGCACAGACACCCCCGGGTCTGCGGCAGCCTCCGCCTGGAACGCCGCAAACCGCCGGGCAATGCCGTCCATCCGGGGTTTGCCGGCGAGGTCCCCGTCGTCCCAGGTGCGCCGGCACTCGGCCAGCGCGAACCGGCCCAGAGCGAAAAACGCCTCCCTCGGCGCCGCCGCCACCCAGTTCGGATTCCCGCGACCAGCGTCCAGCATCGCCTTCACACTCTTCCGATCCCGCCCGCGCGCCAATTGAATCAACTGGTCCTTCAATTCAAACGGGCTGAGTTCCATTCCCCATATCCACCCCTTTGACCGTCATCCTGCCTCCATCTTGAGCACGCCGGCCGGATGTATGCGCCACCTTCAGGCAACGTGTTCGATGATTGGTGTATTTGACCGATCAGTGAACCTGATGTGACACAAGCCGTCTCACGACTGAGCTGGCATCCATACGCTGGAATGCATCCGGTCAGAGGAGGTGACCCAGCATGTATGACGGCGGATGTTTTGGTCCTTTCACCCGTTGGGCGGTGGTGTTCCTGATCATCTTCGTCCTGTTCATCCTGCTCGTTCCGTTCGGAGGAGCATACGCAGGGGCAGGCGCCGGCGGTGCTTATTAAAACCGTCAGCTCACTGGATATTATTCGGTTAAAGGAAGTGACCCAACATGTATGATGGTGGCGCTTTTGGCGGCTTTACCCGCTGGGCAGTTGTGTTCTTGATCATCTTCGTGCTGTTCATCCTGCTGATTCCTGGTGGTTTCGTGCGCACCTGTACCACAACACCTGTTTACTGATGGGAATCAGTCCCATGCAGGAATCCCTCACATTTCATGGGGGATTCCTGCGTCATGATGACTTTACTTTTACGGGGTTCGTTTGGGGTTGTAATGAATGATCCCAGCCATAGTCTACCGTGAAAATGGCACAAAAGAAGTTCCCGTCTCTGCCCTGAGGCGGATTCCTGGTGATTTCAGGAAGCGGTTTGAATTGTTACTGTCAAACCG
>JADGIC010000154.1 GCA_019683615.1 Alicyclobacillaceae bacterium
ATGTCGTACCGTACGGTGTCGTGTACCGCATCAAGGTCGTGACATGATAGTTATAACACGCTATAGTATTTATATTCAATAAGCCGTATATTTTTTCAGCCAGATGCGGTATAGTGAACGTGACGGAAAGGAAGTGACGCGGTTGGACTTGAACGCACTGACCACGCAGATCGGAAGAGAACACGATGCGTGCGGGATTTTTGCACGCATCGAGAAGACAGGTGTGCCGAGCCACAAAACGGTGCGGCTGGGGGCGGATGCGCTCAGGGCGCTGCGTCACCGCGCGGGGTATGTGAATGAGGAAGGCGACGGATGCGGTTTGTTGATGGATATACCGAAGCTGCTGTGGCGGCGTCGGTTGGCGGAGCAGGGGCATGACCCCGGCCTGGTGGACCATCCGGGCTTTTTCGTCGCGCATCTGTTGCTGCGCCGCTCGACGGCTGCCGGCGCTCTCGACGACGTCCGGCGCCGCCTGGCGGATCGCGGGTTAAACGTTTTCGTCGAGAGGGTGGACGCCGCGGACTCGCCGGCCTTGGGACCTTCGGCCCGCCGCGAAGATCCGGTGTTTGTCCAACTGGCCGGCCTCGCTCCCGCTGCGGCGGCAGATGCGGCGGGTGCAGATGCCGCGGACGCACAGCTGTACCGGTCCACCGTCGAGCTGGAACAGTTGGACGGTGTGCACGTGGCGTCACTCAGCCGCCATTCGGTGGTTTACAAGGTGGTTGGGGACGCTGACACGCTGTGGGCGTATTACCCGGATCTGCGGGATCCGGACTGCCGGACAGCGTTTGTGCTCGCACACACGCGCTATTCGACGAACACGACGACGTCGTTTTCCCGGGTCCAGCCGTTCGCGCTGCTCGGCCACAACGGCGAGATCAACACCATCACCCGCTTTTATGCGGAGGCCTCGATGCTGGGCATCCAGCTGGACGCCAGCTTCAGCGATTCGCAGATGGTCAACGGCGTGCTTCATTGCTTAACGGCGGAGCGCGGTTGGTCGCTGTTTGAGGCCGCGGAGCTGCTGTTCCCGCCCATCATCAACGAGATCAAGCAAATGCCGCAAGACTTGTCGGATATGTACATGTTTTTGCGGGCGCTGTGGGGGCCGTTTGCGCAAGGCCCGGCTGCCGTCATCATGCGGTTTGCGGGCGAGGCGGTGTTCTCCGTCGACGCGCTCGGCCTGCGCCCGCTGTGGCTGGTCGAAACCGGCGATGCATTTGTGTTCAGCTCGGAACAAGGTATCATTCCGGCCGACGAGTGGGTGCGCGATCCGAAGCCGTTGTCGCCGGGCGAGAAGATGGGCCTCCGTTGGGAAGAAGACCGGTGGAGCTTGTACGATTACACGGACCTGCAGCGCGAGGTGTTGCGGCGTTTGCGGGGCCGCTACGAGTTCGCCGGCGAAGGCCGCACCATCCGGTTTTCCGGCGGCAATCCGGAAGGCGAACCGATTGCGCCGCCGTCCCATGATCCGACCCCGCTTGGCGCCCGCGCCGCCGCGTTCGGTTGGCGGGAGGATGACGTCAAGCTGTTGGAGTTCGAGATGCAGACGGGCGCCGAACCGATTCGCTCGCTGGGGTATGACGGCCCCCTGCCGGCGCTTGACAGCAGTCTCCAGTTGCTGTCCGACTTTTTGCAAGAGACGGTAGCCGTCGTGACCAACCCGGCGATTGACCGCGAGCGCGAAGTCGAGCACTTCAGCACGCGCACCCTGCTCGGCAAGCGCCCGTCGTTCTCCGGATTGTACCAGGACGCCACGCGCGTGGAGATTCAATCGCCATTGTTGCTGGAACCGCCGCCAGAGGAGACTGGTGTGACGCGCGAAGAGGTGCAGTTGATTGCGCACCGGCACGGGACGCTCTGCTACGAGGAAGCGTTGGCTGCGTTGCACACCGGCCCGCATGGTACGGTCGAGATCTTGATTCACCGGGAGGCGGGCGAAAGCGCCAAGGACGCGGTGGAGCGGTTGCAGCGGCAGGCGTTGGAGGCGGTGCAGGCCGGTGCGAACGTGATTGTCCTGGACGACCGCTTGCAGTTCCGGCACGGGCGGCATCTGGATCCGTATCTGGCGGTGGCGGCTGTGCACCGCGCCTTGCAGCGGCCGGCTTCGTCCCAAGGGGGCGAGCACTTGCGCCGGCGAACCAGCATTGTCTTGCGCAGCGGCGGAATCCGCAACTTGCACGACATCGTGACCGCCGTAGGCTTGGGTGCCGACGCGGTGTGCCCGTACTTGATGTGGGAGTTCGCAGCCGCCAAGTCGAGCGTCCAAGGTATTGAAAATCTGTACGTGGCGCTGTGCAAGGGTATCGAAAAGGTAATTTCGACCATTGGTATCCACGAGCTGCGCGGCTACGAGCGGTTGTTCTCCGCTATCGGCCTGTCCGAAGAGGTCGCTCAGATCCTCGCCGTCCCGAACTTCTGCGGCGGTCCGTCGGTTGGTTACGGCTTCGCCCAGATGGAGGAGGCGGCCGAGGCACGGCAAGCCCTGTACGATTCCGGCGACGAGCGGAAGTTGCGGCTGCAAAAGTCGTTCCACATCTACCCGCGCATTTGGAAGGCGGCGGGGGATGTCGCGCAGGGGACGGCCGATTACGATTCGTACTTTGCCAAGCTGGACGGGTTCGAGAAAGAAAACCCGGTCAGCCTGCGCCATGCACTGCGGATCCGCTTCCCGCGGGATGCGGCTGAAGCAGGCGATGCCGGCGCCGCCGGCGAGGCGGCGTTGCCCGATGTGGCCGACGTCGATACCACCGTCGACGGGCACGCGTACCCGATTGTTATCAGTTCGATGTCGTTCGGATCCCAGGGAGAAACCGCCTACCGCGCGTACGCGGAGGCCGCGTACCGGTTGAACATCGTCGGCCTCAACGGTGAGGGCGGGGAGATCAAGGATTTGCTCGGCAAGTATCCGCGCAACCGCGGTCGCCAGGTGGCGTCCGGCCGCTTCGGTGTCAACGCCGAGCTGTGCAATCACGCGTACGTGCTGGAGATCAAGATTGGCCAAGGGGCCAAGCCGGGCGAAGGCGGCCACCTGCCGGGCTCCAAGGTGACTGTGCAGGTCGCGAACGCGCGCAACGCGTCGCCGGGCGTGGACCTGATTTCGCCGTCAAACAACCACGACATCTATTCGATTGAGGATCTGGCGCAGGTCATTTATGAGCTGAAGGCCATCAATCCGTTGGCCAAAGTGGCGGTCAAGGTGCCGGTCGTGCCGAACATCGGGACGATCGCCGTGGGCATCGCAAAGGCCGGCGCGGACATCGTCACGCTCAGCGGGTTTGACGGTGGCACTGGCGCCGCCCGCGCTCACGCTTTGCGACACGTGGGGTTGCCGGTCGACATCGGCGTGAAGCTGGCCCACGAAGCGCTGTGTGATGCAGGTCTGCGGGATGCCGTCGAGGTCTGGGCAGATGGTGGCATGAAATCGGGCGTGGACGTCATGAAGATGATTCTGCTCGGCGCCAATCGCGTGGGGTTTGCCACCATGGCCATGGTCGCCATCGGCTGCACATCCTGTCGGGCGTGTCACAAGGACACGTGCCACGTGGGTATCGCCACCCAGATGACCACGGTCGAGGAGGCGTTGGAAAAGGGCGTCAAGTCGTTCGCCCCGCGCGAGTTCGAGCTGGCGGTGGAGCATCTGTGCCGCTTCTTCGGTGCGATTGGCGAGCACGTCCGGCGCCTCACGCGGCAGCTGGGGGCCACTCGGACGCAGGACCTGGTGGGCCGCAGCGACCTGTTGGAGCAGTTTGCCCTGCACGAGCGCGTCGATTTGTCTTGGCTCATCCGCATCCGCGAGGAGCACGCCGGACTGGGCACGCACGTCCGGTACCGGCCGTGGCGCGAAGACGAGGTGGCGGTGGCGGCCGGAGCGGCGTACGCGAGCGTCGCGGCCGGCGCGGAGTCGCTGGCCTTGGCCACCGGGACCGAGGGATCCGGCGCGCCGACCGCGGTGCGCACCCGCAGCCGCCTGCAGGTCTTGGAGGGCGGGCGCAGGGGGCAGGATGACAGCCTGGTGCCAGCTCCCCGTGCGTTGGCGACAGTGGCGAGCGGGGCGCGCGTCCGCGAGCGGTCGGACGCGGATGTCCGGGTCGTGCATGAATACCCGGATGTCGCCGGCAACGGTTTTGCGGCGTACCACACGGTCGGAATGGTGTCCGTGGCTCACGGCGGCGCCCAAGACGGCGTCGGCAAAGGCGCGTTTGGCGGCCGCATCGTCGTGCTCAAGCGGCTGGGCCCGGACGGCGTTTGGCGCGGTGGATCGGTCGGCAAGGGGTTGGCGTACGGCGCTCAGCGCGGGTTGTTCATCGTGCAGGGGAACGCGGACAGCCGTGCGGGAATCCGGTTGTCCGGCGCCGATGTCATCATCGGCGGCGAGGTTGAAGGCCAGGTGCGGGACGACCTCGGCTGGATTGGCGCTCGGTCGAACATCAAAGGGTTCGCCTTCGAGTACATGACCGCTGGACGTGCACTGGTGCTGGGCGATCCGGGGCCATGGATCTGCTCGGGTATGACTGGCGGATCGGTCTATCTGCGGCATCATCCCGCGGCCGGTTTGACCGAAGAGGCGATTCGCCGGCGCATTGCGAAGGGAGCGAAGGTCAAGCTGAGCTACCTGGACGCCCAAGGGATGCAGGACGTGGTGGAACTGTTGCAGGCGTACCAGCGGGAGTTGCGGCGCAGTGGCCAGTTGGAGGCCGCGAAGGCCTTGACGCCGCTGATGGAACAGCCGGCCGAGCACTTCTTGATGATCCGCCCGGGCGAGGATATCACGGATCAGTCCATTGCCACGGAATGACACCGATAGCGCGTGCACGCGCCGGACGCGCCGGACGCGCCCGTCGGCACGGATGGCTGGCGGTGTGGCGAGGAATCGGCGTCCAGCTTGGCACGGGACCGATAGAGTGCGGAGAACGCAGGAGCGCTCGGCTCCTGCGTTTTTCTGTGCCC
>JADGIC010000155.1 GCA_019683615.1 Alicyclobacillaceae bacterium
CTGCCTCATTGTGCAGGGTGTAGACGGTTCCGAAGACCTGCCGGTGCACCGCGAGGCGGCGGTTGCCTGGGTGGAGTCTGGCGAAGTCCGGGAGTTGCGGATCAACCCCCGCCAACTTGGGCTTGCGGCAGACAGCCCTCCAGCGCGGTTGACTGCGGCGGAACAGGCTGCTGCGGTCGAGTCGGTGCTAAGCGGCCAGACGGGACCGTACCGCCATATGACTCTGCTGAACGCTGGGGTACGCATGTGGCTGACCGGACGGGTGGAATCGCTGGCAGAAGGGGTGGCGCTGGCCCAGGAACTGGTCGACAGCGGTGAGGCGCGGACGGTACTCGACGGTTGGCGCCGTCCGGAAGCGGTCCCGGGAGGCGGTCGCAATGGCCTGTGATGCGGGCCGGGGCGATGTTTTGTACCCGGCGGTCCTGAACGTGTCTGGTCGCTTGTGCATGGTGATTGGCGGCGGCCGGGTCGCGGAGCGGAAGGTGACCACACTCCTCGAGTGTGGCGCGCGCGTGCGCGTCGTCAGCCCGGCACTGACGCCGAAACTGGCGCAGTGGGCCGCGTGCGGCCGGCTCGAATGGGTGGCGCGGGAGTACCGCCCGGGTGACTTGGCAGCGGCCTGGCTGGTGTTTTCTGCCACCAGCGACCGCTCGGTTAACCTCGCGGTGGCGTGCGAGGCTGAGCAAAACCGCCAGTGGGTCAACGTGGCCGACGACCGCTCGGTGTGCGGTTTTCACGTCCCGGCAAGCGTCCGGCGGGGCCGGTTGTTGTTCGCGGTTTCGACTTCCGGCTTCGATCCCCCGGCAGCCAAACGGTTGCGTGATTTGTTAGCGTTGCATCTGGACACCGGTCAGGGTCTGTTGGCGGAGGAATCCCGACGGGCGGCGGCGCGGCTGTCCGACGCGGCTGACGAAGACCGCTGATCGGGCGGAAGGGCGGGACAGGAGGTTGGCGGTTTTGGACAGGCGGTTGTGTCGGGTGGCAAACATGGTATAATGCAAGGAGCTTTGTGCGGAGACGCACTGGTGCAGCGCGTATTTCGTAGGAAACAGAGGTTCGCCGCGTAACAAAAGGCGCGTGCAAGCGACGCGTCGGTGGGCAGCGGCAGGGGCCGTTCGGTTCAGGGAGGAAGCAGTGCATGACGGCGAAATGGGAGAAAACGGATGCCAACGTGGGCGTGTTGGAAGTGGAAGTTCCGAGCGAGCGATTTGCGGAGGCGCTCGACTGGGCGTTCAAAAAAGTCGTGAAGCGGGTGAGTGTGCCCGGTTTCCGGAAAGGCAAGGTGCCGCGCAAGTTGTTCGAAGCCCGCTTCGGGGTGGAGTCACTGTACCAAGAGGCGGTGGAGTACCTGGTACCTCGGGCTTATGCGGAGGCGGTTCAGGAGACCGGCATCGACCCTGTGGATTTGCCTCACGTCGACGTTGTTCAGGTGGGGGTTGGCAAACCCCTGGTGTTCAAGGCCACGGTGACTGTCAAGCCAGAGGTGCACCTGGGTGAATATAAAGGACTGGAATTGTCGGATAAGCCGTTTGCAGTCACGGACGAACTGCTGCAGGAAGAGCTGGAACAGATCCGCCGAGGCCACGCCGAAATTGAGGTGGTGGAAGACGGTGAGGTACAGCCTGGCGACCAGGTGAACATCGACTTTTCCGGAACCGTGGACGGCAAACCGTTCGAAGGCGGCGAAGCAGAGAACTTCCAGTTGGAAATCGGCTCCGGTCTGTTCGTGAAGGGGTTCGAGGATCAGATTGTGGGGATGAAGCCGGGAGAGGCGCGTGACTTCGAAGTCACGTTCCCGGAGGACTACCACGTCAAACAACTGGCAGGCAAGACGGCTGCGTTTCACGTCGTGCTGCACGACATCAAGCGCAAGAAGCTGCGCGAACTGAACGACGAGTTCGTGCAGGAGATCAGCGACTTCCAGACGGTCGACGAGTTTGTCGCGGACGTCCGCAAGCACCTGGAGGAGCGGATGAAGCTGGAGCACGAACGCTACCTGGCAGACCAGGCTGTGCAGAAGGCTGTGGAAAACGCCCAGGTGGACATCCCGGACGTGATGATTCGCCACGAAGTCGAACATCAGGTCCAGCATTTCGCCCAGCAATTGCAAATGCAGCAAATTCCGCTCGACGATTATCTGGAGTTCACCGGCATGACGCGCGAAGAACTGGCCGACAAGTTCCGAGGGCCAGCCGAGCAAGCGGTGCGCACAAGCCTTGTGATGGAAGCCATCGCGAAGGCGGAGGGACTCGAGCCAACCGAGTCGGAAGTCGAGGAGGAGCTTCAAAAGATTGCTGACACGGCACAGTTGCCGGTGGACCGGGTCAAACAATTGATGACCGTGCGCGACCCGGGACTGGCGGGCATGCGCGCAGAGATCCGCAACCGGAAAACGGTGGCCTTCCTCGTTGAACATGGCAAAGTGGTGTGAATTCGTGTACAATAGAGCCGACGAGGTAATGATGCTGAGATACGACAAGGCACGTGTTCGTGCCTTGTTTTCTCAAGCGGTGCCATTCGGGCTGTGTGGGGCAGCTGCCCCTGACCGCGGCGGCCCGGGCCGCGGCGGGCAGCTCGTTTGCTTTGTAAAGGAGGGTCATCCGTGAGCCTGACGCCGATTGTCATTGAGCAGACCAGCCGCGGAGAGCGGTCATACGATATTTACTCCCGGTTGCTGCGGGATCGGATCATCCTGCTCGGCACACCGATTGACGACTACGTGGCCAACTCGGTGGTCGCACAGTTGCTGTTTTTGGCTGCTGATGATCCGGAGCGGGACATTCAACTGTACATCAACAGCCCAGGCGGTTCCGTCACTGCCGGGTTGGCGATTTATGATACGATGCAGCACATCAAACCGGCTGTCTCGACGATGTGCGTCGGCATGGCCGCCAGTATGGCCGCACTGCTGTTGGCTGCCGGAGCGAAGGGGAAACGGTATGCCCTCCCCAACAGTGAGATCATGATCCACCAGCCGCTTGGCGGGGTGCAAGGGCAAGCGTCCGACATCAAGATTCACGCAGACTGGATTTTGAAGACCAAAGACAAGCTCAATCGTATTTTGGCTGAGCACACCGGTCAACCTTTAGAGAAAGTGGAGCGCGACACTGACCGCGACAACTTTTTGTCGGCCGAGGAAGCGAAGCTGTACGGGATCATCGATGAGGTCCTTGTCCATCCGGGAGCGTGAGGGCGTCTGACAACCTCGAACCAGGGAGGGAAACCACATGTTCAAGTTCAATGAGGAGAAGGGCCAGCTGAAATGTTCATTCTGCGGCAAGACGCAGGAACAGGTCCGGAAATTGGTCGCCGGTCCCGGCGTTTACATCTGCGACGAATGCATTGAGCTGTGCAACGAAATTGTTGAGGAGCAACTCGGCGAGGACGAGGAGTTCGAGCTGAAGGACGTGCCCAAGCCGACCGACATTAAGGCGGTCTTGGACCAGTACGTGATTGGCCAGGAAACGGCTAAAAAATCGCTCTCGGTGGCGGTGTACAACCACTACAAACGAATTAACGCTGGCAGTGGCAGAAACGACGACGTGGAGCTGGCAAAGAGCAACATCCTCCTCATCGGACCGACCGGCAGCGGGAAAACGCTGTTGGCGCAGACGCTGGCGCGCATCCTCAATGTGCCGTTCGCCATTGCGGACGCCACCTCCCTGACCGAGGCCGGGTATGTGGGCGAGGACGTTGAGAACATCCTGCTCAAGCTGATCCAAGCTGCTGATTACGACGTCGAGAAGGCGGAGCGGGGCATTATCTACATCGACGAGATCGACAAAATCGCGCGCAAGTCGGAGAACCCGTCGATCACCCGCGACGTCTCCGGGGAAGGCGTACAACAAGCGCTGTTGAAGATCCTGGAAGGCACCGTGGCCAGCGTACCGCCTCAGGGCGGGCGCAAACATCCGCACCAGGAGTTCATCCAGATTGACACGACGAACATCCTGTTCATCTGTGGCGGTGCGTTTGACGGCCTCGAGACCATCATCAAGCGCCGGCTTGGACGCAAGGTGATTGGGTTTGGCTCGGCGAGTCAGTCGTCCGAGGCGGCGAGCACCAACGAAGTGCTTTCCAAGGTATTGCCCGAGGACCTGCTGAAATTTGGGCTTATTCCCGAATTCATCGGTCGTCTGCCGGTGGTCACCACTCTCGAGGCCCTGGACGAGGCGGCTCTCAAGCGGATCCTGACAGAGCCCAAGAACGCGCTCGTCAAGCAGTTCCAGAAGTTGCTGGAGATGGATGGCGTCGCACTGGAATTTCACGACGACGCGCTGACTGCCATCGCCAAAGAGGCCATCAAACGTGGCACCGGTGCGCGCGGTCTGCGCGCCATCATCGAGTCGATCATGCTCGACGTGATGTACGAACTGCCGGCGCGCGACGATGTCAAGAAATGCATTATCACGAAAGAGGCGGCCATGCACGAACAAGGGCCGGTGCTCTTGGGCAAGGACGGCAAGGCCACGAAGATTTACCGGAAATCGGAGGAAACCGCCTGAACCGGGGTGCGCAGCCCGCTTCGAAGCGGGGTGCGCCGCGTTTTTGGGGCAGTGGTCAACGCGTTTCAATCCCCTGGGTTGCGGTTGCTAGCCGGGTGGGCGAGTGAGCCCGCCCGGTTTCTTTGTACGCCCGGCATGGGCGGAATCTCTAGGGTGAAAGTCCCGAACGGGGGTTGGCGACATACCTACCGTTAGCCAAGAGCAAGGGTGTCTACCGCGAGGTGGAATCTGAAGGAAGCTGGAGGCAAACCCTCGACCTGAGGTACACGAATCGCATCCGAGGCTGCTGCAGTCGAACGAGTTACCGAAACATAACGAAGTCCTAAGTCGCCAAGGGCTGTGGCAGTAAATGCGGCAGGTACATGAGGGGAAAGATTCCGTTCTTATCCGGGGAG
>JADGIC010000156.1 GCA_019683615.1 Alicyclobacillaceae bacterium
GCAGGAGGAGGTTCGTGGAAGACGGGAGCCGACAACACTTGGTGCAAGACGTGTTTGGCCCCGCCGTACGTCCACCCCTGCCGCCCGCCATCGCCGCCCGCACCGGCCGGGCGCAGGGCCGCGGCTGGCCAACCGGCCGCCGTCAAGGCCACCCGTCCCGACGACGCCAGCCTCACCCGCCGCCACCGTCCGCTTGTGCTGTGGGCGCCGGCGCGTGTTCGCGCAGCCACGCGGCGAGGTCAAGCCCGTCTGCCCGGATGCGGAGGTCGACGTACAGCCAGGCGATGGCCAGCATCATCCAAGGCGTCACGAACAGCTGAGACAAGCCGCTAACGGCGACGGTCACCGCCGGCACGCGCGTGATCGCCGATGCCGCCTGCAGACCCAGCTCGATGACACCCGCCATCAGGTACGTCAACACGACGTAAGCCAGCGTGCGCCAGGCATTCCGGCGGGTCAAAGCCCAGGAGCGGGCGACGGCTCCCCACAGGATCCGGCGGTCTTCGCGCGCAGCCGACGACACCATCGCAAAGCGGACCGACCACCACACTGTAAAGCCGGCCGCGGCGATGCACAGCACCACGCCGGTGGCGTCCACCAGCGCCATCGGCGCCCGCGCTCCCGCAACCGCCGCCACAGCGCCGATAGCGACGAACCAGCACGCGGTCACCGGCACCCACCACAACACAACCGCAAACAGGTTGCTCAGCCAGACGGACAGCAACCGCCGCAGGGCGTGTGCCACACACCGGGCCAGCGGGACGTCGTCGCCGGCCAACGCGCGCGCAGCCACGCGGTGCAGAATTGCCCCGTACAACAGGGCATTCGCCAACAGCGTCGAGAGGACGCCCACGATCCCGCCGAGCCCCAACAGCTGCCCGTTTGTCCCTTGCAGCGGCTTTGTCAACGACGCCAAGTCGCCGCCGTGAACCAACTGCGTGACCACTTCGCTCACGTTTTTGGCGCTCTTGTACGTGCTGACCGAGGACAGCAGCAAAAACGGCAGCAGAATCCATACCGCTGCCGAAATCACGAACCTGAAGTCAGCCCGGTACTGCCGAAACGCAAGGTCCAACAAGTCCCCCAGCGAACGAACCTCGGGCGGATTTGCCGGGCGCATCTCCACTCACACGCCACCGCCTTAAACTGTGATTGTACCCACCGTCAAGCCTCTCACCGAGCGGCACCAGTCCACGTGTGAACGCGCCGCGCGCTGTGTTTCCGCCCGCGCAGGATCCTGCCGATGTCGTCGAACTTGACGTCGTAGTAGTTTCTGCACTTCAGACAGCGCAACGTGCGGCGCGGTTCATTGATGTAAAAACCGCGCTTGAGCGTATGGCCGACCTTCCCGCGCTCGGTGATGACTTTGCAGATTTCATTGACGTACTCCTCAAACAATAGCAGTTCATGGCCGCAGTGGCAAACCGGCCGCTGGTACGGTTTTTCCTTCGTTGCCACGTCAACCCCTCCGCATCCTGTAACGCCAATTCCATTTCGATGTGTCCACAGATTTTCCTGCTAATCCTGGTTGTGGGATGCGAAGGGTAGCCCGGGAGAGACTTCGGCGGGGGACCGCCGCCGTTCGTGCCGTCCCGGGCGTCGTCGGAAGCGTTACGCGGGCCGCTTGGGGAGGACGATGAGGTACCCTTCCATGGGCCCCTCGTGGGCGGCGTCGGCGTGGGCAGTGCAGATCAGCCGGAACACGCCGGGCCGGGTGGCGCGGAAGCGCAGAGTGGTCATCTGGTTGCGGTGGATGACGCCTCTGACGCCGTATCCCTCCAAAACCACCGGGTGGTCGTGGCCTTTCAAGCCGCGAATGGCGAGTTCCACCTGATCCCCTTCGTGGACCACGAACACCCCTGGATCAAACCGGTACACCTCAACGTCCGGTCCCTGGGTCTGCTTCGCTTTGATCTCATTGGTGACAATCTGGTACCGGACGGTGTGCACCGGTTCCGGCACCGGCGGCACAGACACCGGGAAGGGAGCGGCCGCCAGACAGCCCCCCGTCAGCCATGCAGGCCAGCCTCTCAAATACTGAAACAGGCGCTGCCACATCCGTACCCCACCTCACGGATTGGTGTGTGTTTCCATATTAGGATGCAGCCAACCACGTGTTTCTATGCACAGGAGGCGGCCACCAACCCCACGTGCCGCTCACACCGTGTCGCCCGCCACCTCCACGCCCGAACGGCGGTGCAGCTCAGCGTAAAGGCCGCCCTGGGCCAATAGCTGTGCATGCGTTCCCGACTCGGCAATCCGTCCCCGGTCCAGCACAATGATGCGATCCGCCTCGCGCACGGTGGACAGGCGGTGAGCAATCACGAGAGTGGTGCGGTTTCGGGCGACCGCCCGCAGCCCGCGCTGGACCCACAGCTCGGTTTGGCTGTCCAAGTTGGCGGTCGCCTCGTCGAGGATCAGCACCCGCGGGTTGAGGGCGACGATGCGGGCAAACGAGATCAGCTGCCGCTCGCCCGTCGACAGGTTGGCGCCTTTTGCGTACAGCCGGGTCTGGTATCCCTGCGGCAGACGCTCGATAACCTCGGCCGCGCCCACGACCTCCGCCGCCCGCCGCACCGCCGACTCAGGGATGTCGTCCCGGAACAGGCGGATGTTGTCGAGCACGGTACCGGTGAACAGGTGCACGTCCTGCTGCACGAGGCCGATGAGGCGGTGCAGGTCCGCCTGGCGGAACTGGCGGATGTCCCAGCCGTCAAGGCGGATGACGCCTTCATCCGGCTCATAGAAGCGGGCGAGCAGGCTCATCACCGATGTTTTGCCCGCCCCCGTGGCGCCTACGAAGCCGATGAATTCGCCTGGCTCCACCGTGAAGGTGATGTCGCGCAACACCGGCTGACCTGGCTGGTACCCGAACGTCACGTGGTCGAACTCCACCCGGCCGCGGACGGAGGCCACGATGCCGGGCGGGAGCGGATCGGGCGGGTCCTGAATCTGCGGCTCCACCTGGAACACGCGGCCGATGCGCTCCGCCGCGACCATTGACGACTGCAGGTTGTTCCACTGCTGCGTGATGGTGTTGATGGGCTGGAAGAACTGCCGGATGTAACTGATGAACGCGTACAGCGTGCCGAACAGGATAGCGTGGTGCAACACGGCCCGACCGCCGATCAGGACCATCGCCGCCACCGCCAGGTTGCCAAGAACCTCCAACGAGCGGTTGAACAGGACGGAAATGCCGTAAGCCCGGATATTCGCCTGCCGGTGGCTCTCGTTCAGCTCTCCGAAGCGGCGGGCTTGCCGGGCTTCCTGGTTGAAGAGCTGGATGATCCGGATACCGGCCAGGTTTTCCGCCAAGAATGCAACGATGTTCGACAGGCGCGTGCGCGTCTCCTGGTACGCCCGGCGCAGACGGACGCGGAAGAACGCGGAGATGGCGAAGATCACCGGGACGATCACCAGGCACTCGAGCGCGATGCGGGCGTCCAGTTCGAACATGGCGACGACAATCATCACGACGGACAGGCCGTCGCGCACGAGGCTGAGGAAAAACTGGGTGAAAAACTGGCTGACCGTCTCGGTGTCGCTGGAGACGTTAGTAACCAGGCGGCCGATGGCGTTGTGGTCGAAGAACGCCATCGACTGGCTCTCGACGTGCCGGAACAAATCGGCCCGAATCTGCCGGATCACGCTCTGCCCGGCTTTCTGCAGGACAATCATCTGCAGGTAGTTGGCCACCCCGCCCACCAACACCACGCCGACGTAGGCGGCGGCCAGCCAGCGCAATCCCGCCGCGTCGCCGCGGGCGATGTGCGAGTCGATGCTGACCTTGACGAGGTACGGTTGCAGCACAGCGGACGTGTTGAAGACGAGGACAAGCGCCAACACGGCGAGAAAGTGCAAAATGTAAGGCCGCGCGTACGGCAAAAGCTGCAGCAGGGCGGAAAAACCCGTGCGGCCGGGCGCGTCGGGCTGGGACGCGTCCGCCGTGCGAGCCATGCCGGACGGGTTCACGGTGCGGATCGCCACGCGGCATGCGCCTCCTTTTCCGTCGGTGCCTCCGCCGGTTCCTTCGCCAGATCCGTGGTCGTCTGAGCTGGCTGGCCGGGTGCCTCGCCGGCTTCGCCAGATGCATCCGCCGCATGCTCGGGTGTCTCCGCCTGTTGCAGCCTGTACATCCGGGCGTAGATGCCACCGAGTCGCAACAGTTCTTCGTGCGTGCCCCGCTCCGCCACGCGGCCCCGGTCCAGGACCAGGATCTGATCCGCGTGGCGGACGGCCGACAGCCGGTGAGCGACGATCAAAGTCGTGCGGCCCTTCCGCAGTTCGCGGAGGCGGGCGATGATCCGCTTTTCCGTGTTCATGTCGACGGCGGACAACGCATCGTCGAGGATGAGGATGGGCGCGTCCTTGAGGAAAGCGCGGGCGATGGCCGTCCGCTGCTTCTGGCCGCCGGAAAGGGCGACACCGCGCTCGCCGACGACGGTGTCATAGCCGTCGGGGAAGCGGGCGATGGCCTCATTGATGCACGCGTCCCGCGCCGCCCGGGCAATTTCTGACCGCGTCGCGCCCTCCTTGGCGAAGCCGATGTTCTCGCCGATGGTGGCGGAAAACAGGAAGCCGTCCTGGGGCACATAGGCGATGGCCTCCCGCAGCACCCGCAGGCGCACCTCGCGCACGTCGCAGCCGCCGATGAACACGGTGCCAGGCGGCGGATCGAAGATGCGGGGCAGGAGGCTGACGAGCGTGGTCTTGCCCGATCCCGTCCGGCCGACGATGCCGACCGTCTCCCCTTCGCGGACCGCGAAATCGATGTCAGCCAACGCCGGCCGGTCAGCGTCCGGGTAGCAGAACGCAGGCAGGCAAACGCGGATGTCGCCGCGCAGGCGGGTGACGGGGAGGGGACGGGTG
>JADGIC010000157.1 GCA_019683615.1 Alicyclobacillaceae bacterium
AAGTTTCGGTTTATACTGTTCACGTGAATAAAACAACAGTTAATCCCGTTCCATAAAGAAGGAGGGGTTATTCAAGTCAGGGAACAGTTCATCGTCTGGTATCCCGAAGTAGTGCTCCATTCGCTTGAGCAATCGAATACCGGGATAGGACTTGCCGTTCTCGAGTTCACGTAGGTGGGTCTCCGTGATCCCGAGGTCAGCTGCAACTTTCCGCTGTGTTCCCCTCGCTCTCCGGGCCTCCTTGAGCCTGTCCCGCGGATTGCAGGCGGCTGTGCGGGTCATTCGCTTTTCACCTCCTTGTGGCTTTAGTATAACTCTTAACTCTAGTTTAAGCAAGGGGGTGTTTCTTAACTTTGGATTAAGGTGGTGAACCTGTTATGTCGCTCGGAAAGAGGCTACGTCAGACAAGATTACGTCGGGGATTGACGCAAAGCCAGTTGGCGGAGAGATTGGGTATGACCGAAGCAAACCTTTCCAATTATGAGCGAGATCGTACAACGCCGCCAAGCGAACGTTTGCAACAAATCGCGGAAATCCTTGATGTTACGACTGACTACTTGCTGGGCCGAACCGATGATCCGCATGGCTATGCCGAGTATTTAGGTAGGGAGGATGCTCAACTCAAGGACGGCATCGAGTTCATCACTCGGGCTCGGGAACGCATGTCGGATGAGGCCTACGCTCGTTTTCTCCAGATTTCTAAACAGATTGCGGAGATGATGGAAAACGGTGACCGTAAATGAAGCGCGATACATTTTGACCGTGCCGCGCTTTCAACGCGCGGAGGCCGTTGCCAACGCGGTGTTAGCTGATCTTGGATACCCGGAGCCGCCTATAGATCTCCTTCGAGTAGCGGACCTTTTGGATTGCCGAGTGAGGTATGACACGCTACGCGGACCGGAAGGTTACACCCTTCGACATCACGCTCAATACTTCATCTGCGTCGCCACGGATGTGGATGGTTACTCACCAGAAGTCATCCGCCGTAAACAAAATTGGACTCTTGGACATGAGCTTGGTCATGTTCTATTGCATTGGGATATACCATGGAACTCAACTCTCGACCTGGAGCGCATTCCAGCAGAACTAGAATCAGTATTGGAAGTAGAAGCACATTGGTGTGCGTCTAGGTTGTTGATGCCGGACTATGTGTTCCAATCATTGGATGACGTGATACCGGAGCTGTTGGCTGATAAGTGCGGCGTCAACATCGCAGCAGCAACGAAGCGTCTGAAGAATTTGAGTTGGATTGTACGTGAGCGACTCCAAGCGCTGACGGATCTCCCGCTTGAACGTGTACCTGCATATTTCGATTTCGTCGGTGAACTGCCGGAAAAGATTTGGAGGTGACACCATGCCCAGCATCGAGAAACGCGGCAAAAACTCATGGCGCCTCATCGTCGAGGGCGGATACGACGCGAACGGCAAGCGCATCCAGCACCGCCGCACCATCCGCATCGAGGATGAGGCCATCCTGAAGTCCAAACGTCGGCTGCAGGATTACCTACAGATGGAGCTCGTCCGCTTCCGGCAGGAGGTCGAGAGTGGGCAGTACGTCAAACCGGAGAAGATGAGCTTCGCGGACTTCGTAGAAGTCTGGAAGCGCAACTACGCCGACATCCATCTTGGTGAGTACACGCGCAAAAACTACATGGGCTTCATCCGCTCCCGCATCTTGCCCGTCTTCGGGCACATGGAACTCTCGAAGATTCGGACCATGCACGTCGTGTCCTTCTTCACACAGCTGAGGACCGGCGAACGGATGGACGGTCGGGACAAGCCCCTGGCCACCAACACCCTGCTCAACATCTACAAGTGCCTGAAGTCCATCTTTGATGCGGCAGAGCGCTGGAAGGTCATCGCTCAGAACCCGATGGACGGCGTCCCCCGCCCCGTTCCGGATAAGGCGGAGAAGCGGGCGCTGCGGTCGCGCAAGATGGCCTACACCTGGCAGGAGGCGGCCGATGTCATCATCGCCCTCGAGGACGAGCCCCCGCACTGGCGGCTGTACTTCCTCGGGGTACTCCTGGGCGGCTTCAGGCGTGGCGAGATGCTCGGGGTGGAGTGGCCGCAGGTCGACTTCGAGCGCGGCGGCGTCCACGTCAAGAAGCAGATTCTGCTCAACGAGCAGGGCCGGCCGGTGGAGGCCGAGCCGAAGACGGAGGAGTCCGTGGGCTTTGTGCCCATGCCCCGGTGGTATATGTCGGAGCTCGCACGGTATCGGCAGGAATGGATCCGCGAGCGGTGGGAGCTGCAGCAGACAGGCCGTTGGCAGGGAGGGGACAAGCAGTACGTGTTCCACAACGGCGCTGGCCAGCACTTCTATCCCGATGTCGCCACGCGTCGTTGGCGCCGCTTCCTGGACAAGCACGACCTCCCGCGCGTCCGGTTGCACGACCTGCGCCATACTACGGCTATGCTCCTGCGGGAGGACGGTGTGGACCTCAAGACCATCCAGGAGCGCCTGCGCCATACCCGCCTGTCCACCACGGCAGACCTCTACACCCACCAGTCCGAACAGGTGAGCCGTGAGGCCGCCGACCGGTTAGAGCGGCTCAACCCCCGCCGTTCCCGCACCTCCTGACTTCGTTCCCAAGTCGTTCCCAAAACGGGGACGCGGGCCCTCGGGAGAGCCCGAAAACCCGCGTCACACTTGGCGTCTCAGGAGGGATTCGAACCCCCGACCCACAGCTTAGAAGGCTGTTGCTCTATCCAGCTGAGCTACTGAGACCCTTGGAGCGGGTGAGGGGAATCGAACCCCCGCGACCAGCTTGGAATGCTTAAATTAAGCAAACTTCATTGTACCACACAGCTCTGTGCTTTGCAACACAAGCAATCCAAATGGCTCCGTGACGACCAAGCTTCTTCGTAAGACATTGGGACTCTGGCCAGCTGACAGGATGGCGCAAAGTACAACCTGTTGTGGATTTTTGTTGACAACGCAGTGGGAGTCAACCGTCTGCTTGACCCGATGCGTGATCGGTTTTGAATTGAAGGACGAGCTGCCGAGTGACCGTCTTGCGTATGTGCTGGTGCAGTTCATGGAATCATCCAACATGGATGCGCTCGTGCTGCTTTTCTGGAGCGGGTGAGGGGAATCAGACCGCAATCCTTCACTTGGCTCTGTAGGATTCTCAGGCAACCGCGCCCAATCCGAGCGGTGGCTAAAGGTTTACAGGCACGATACCGCCAATTTGTAGCTTGTCTGCTTCCACCATGCAGCCATAGGCCAGGACGCGTACACCACTCTTTGCGGCAAACGTAAGGGCCTCCGAGAACTTCGGATCCATTTCCCAATTGGGTGCAAACTCGCGAGCATCTTCCCTTTGGATCAGGAACAGCACGGTTCCATCATAGCCGTGTTTCACAGCATCCACCAGTTCGTAGATGTGTTTCGTCCCGCGATCCGTCGGCGCATCCGGAAACTTCGCCACGCCTTCCTCCACGAGGGTCACGCCCTTGACCTCGATGAATCCCATGCGCTCCGCGGATCGAAACTGCAAATCAAAACGTGAATGGCCATACCGCACCTCCCGGCGAACATCCGTCACGAGGCCGAACTCCAGTATCCCACCCGCGATCAGGGCATCCCACACCACTCTGTGCGGTGCTTGGGAATCCACATTGACCCATCCGCTCGGTGCCCGAACGGCGATCACGGAGTACCTGGTTGCCCGCGTCCGGTCCTTAGCCGGCTCCATCGCCACGGTCGCCCCGGGTACGAACAGCTCCCGCAGCCGGCCGGTGTTCTTCACGTGGACCCGCAACTCTTCGCAGCCAAGGCGGACCCGTGCCACGAACCGGTTGATCCGTTCGATCCACTGCCCGCACACCACACCATCATACGTCACGCAGCTTCCCTCATTTCTGCGGTATGAATCCTATAGAAACACCTCGACCCATCACGCCTATATCATAGGACTCCGTGCGTTTGTAGAACAATCGGCCACCCATCGGCTGGCCGCCAAGGACATGGACCCGTCGTAAGCCCATTTCCTGTTAGGAAGTGAAACGTACTCAGCCTCCTCCAGATGTGCTAAAGTCGAATGGAATACCGTTGCACATCATGGTTTTTTAGACAGACACACGTTGCGGACAAGAAGGAGGATCACGGGACGTGAGTGTGTACGATTTTACCGTTGAGACGGCGGACGGACAGTTGAAACCGCTTTCGGATTATCGGGGAAAGGTGCTGCTGATCGTCAACACGGCCAGCCGCTGCGGATTTACGCCTCAGTACGCCGGCTTGCAGAAGCTGTATGAGGCGCACCACGAGGAGGGTTTTGAGGTGCTGGCGTTTCCGTGCAACCAGTTTGGTGGTCAGGAGCCGGGCACCAATGAGGAGATTCAGAACTTCTGCAAGACCAATTACCAGGTGACGTTCCCGGTGTTCGCCAAGATTGAAGTGAACGGTGAGCACGCGCACCCACTGTACAAGTACTTAAAGTCCGAAGCAAAGGGCGTACTGGGCACGGAGGCTATCAAGTGGAACTTTACGAAATTCCTGGTGGACCGTCAGGGCATGGTGATCAAGCGGTTCGCGCCGAACGTGCCGCCCGAAGCGTGCGAACCGGACATCATCGCGGCGCTGAACCGATCGTGACAGGCGTTGCGCAAATTGGGATGGATGAGCATCCACATCCCCCTGGCGGCCGAATGTGCTACGGCGCGGATGTTATTTTCCTGTTCTCTCCTCTCCGTATCACGGTCACATGCTGGTATTAAGTCAATACAGTGGACACCCCAAAACAGAGAACATGGCTATCCCGTCAGTTCAGCAACGGTGATTGGACTGGCAGAAATGGATGCCTGTAGCAAGCGATTGAACCATTCGCCCTGGAAATGGCGACGG
>JADGIC010000020.1 GCA_019683615.1 Alicyclobacillaceae bacterium
CCGCTCGCCAGAGTTCGGGGACTTGCCGGGTCGACGCCAGCGAGCAACGGTGAGATACAATGAAGACCAGGGCCCCAACCGACATCGCGCCTCTGATTTGGCCGCTCGTCGTCGTGGAATCAGCCCGTATCCCCCAAATCGCGCGGCCCGGTGATGGTTTGCCCGGCTTCCCGTCAGCCAAGAACCGCACGCTTTACGGTACCTGCAAATCGAGACCATGATACCACGGATCAGCTACGTCGTCGTTTGACGGAGGGATGAACCATGCGCTTTGCCGGAAAGGTTGTACTCGTCACGGGCGGCGCACAGGGCATCGGCTTGGCCATCTGCCAGGCGTTTGCGCGCGAGGGCGCCCGCGTGGTGATGGTGGACATCGATGAGGAAGCAGGTCAAGAAGCAGCCGCCGGCGGTCCGTTTCAGTTTGTGAAGGCGGACGTCGCCGAAGAGGACGACGTGCGGCGAGTGGTCCAAACGGTGCAGAGCCAGTTCGGCCGCCTTGACGTCCTCGTCAACAACGCCGGCATCACCGCAACCGGCACACTGGGGACGCGGCCAGTAGCGGAGTGGGACCGGGTGTTGGCGGTCAACCTGCGCGGCCCTTATCTGATGGCCAAATACTGTGCTCCTCTGCTGGTGCAGGCCAACCCCGGTTCCATCGTGAACATCGCATCCACCCGGGCGCTGATGTCCGAACCGCACACCGAACCGTACTCCGCCTCCAAGGGCGGGTTGCTTGCCCTCACCCACTCGCTGGCCGTCAGCCTCGGTCCGGACGTGCGCGTGAACGCCATCAGTCCCGGCTGGATTGACGTATCCGAGTGGAAAAAGACAACTGCGCGCAGCAAGCCCAACCTGCGACCGGAAGACCACCGGCAGCACCCGGCAGGACGAGTGGGCACGCCGGCAGACATCGCTGCCGCCTGCCTGTTCTTATCCGCTCCGGAAGCGGGGTTCATCACCGGAGCCAACCTGGTGATCGACGGCGGCATGACCATCCGCATGATCTACGTCGATTGATGCACGGACTCAGACCACACAGTGGCAGACAAGCCAACGTCCATGTTGTACACTGAAAGCAGGCGGTGAGGTCATGAAGATACTGGTAACCGGTGGAGCGGGATTCATCGGCTCCAACGTGGTCGACGCGTATATCCGGGAGGGCCATGACGTGGTCGTGGTGGACAACCGGCGCGTTGAGCGGAACCTGAATCCCCGCGCAGCGTTTTACCAAATGGACGTGCGGGATCCGGAGCTGGCCCGCGTGTTCGAGCGCGAGCGTCCCGAGGTGGTCAACCACCACGCGGCGCAAAAGTCGGTCCCGAAGTCGGTCGAGGACCCGCTGCTCGACGCGGACATCAACATTCTCGGCCTGCTGAACACGCTTCGGTGGTGCGTTCAGTACCAGGTGCGCAAAGTCATTTTCATCTCGTCGGGAGGTGCGCTGGCAGGAGAAAGCGACCGGCTGCCGACGGACGAGACGAGCCAACCGGTATTTCTGTCGCCGTACGCCATCACGAAGTACATGTCGGAGAAATACCTGCACTTCTACCAGGTGACCTACGGACTGACCTACACCGTGCTGCGCTACGCCAATGTTTACGGCCCTCGGCAAGTGCCGGAAGGCGAGTGCGGAGTCGTTCCTATCTTTTTCGAAAATCTACTGCAGGGCCGCCCGTCCACCTTGTACACCTACCCGGACATGCCCCGCGGCACGACGCGCGACTACGTCTACGTCGACGACGTCGCACGCGCGAACGTCCTCGCGCTGTCGAAAGGGGACAACGAGGTCTTGAATATCGGATCCGGCCGGGAAATGTACACGGAGGATGTGTACCACGTCATTGAGTCGGTGGTCGGCCGGCGCTTACCGCTGATCCGCGCCGGCGAGCGGGTGGGCGATTTACGGCGCTGCGTGCTCGACTGCACGCGCGCACAGAAGGTTTTGGGGTGGCGGGCCGAGACGGACTTCGAGGAGGGTATCCGCAAGACCTTCGAATACATGCGGCAATGCCGCGGCCAGTAACCGTCCCGGTTCGCCGCCCTCGCTTTACCCGTCTGGCTCGGCGTCCCCGGCCAAGCGGGCAGCTCCAGGTGCTGCCTCAACCGTGTCGACCCGCGGCCGCGGCCACCTCCCGACGGCCTCCGCGAACCGCCACAACAGGCCGGTGGCCGCCGTCAACACAAACGGCCACGCACAAGCCGCCACGTATACATTGGACCACCCACCCACGTGTCCCGGGGGGATGCGTGCCAGCAGCGGCATGAACGGGTGCACCCAGACGCTGACCAGCCCGCTCGTCCATTCCGTCCACGCGGGTGATCCGGCCGTGATGACGCTGAGCACAGCCAGCGCCATCCCGGGCGCCTGGGCACGTGTGAAAGCACCTGCGCGCGCCGGATGAGTCCACCCCAACACCAACACGCCCACCCACCACCCGCACGACAACCCCGCCTGCACCGTCGGGGGCACCGGCACGGCGACGGACGCGGCGGCGAGCGCCAGGTAGCTGTACAAGCACCAACGGGTCACCTCACACCTCCCCCAGCCTTCCACCGAGCGAGCAGGTGCAGTTGCGGGCTGCGGGCGAGATCGTCCGGCAACACCCACTGCTTTGGACCGCACAGACGGACCCCGACGGCGTCATACACCCGCCACACCAGCTTGCTGCAGTACTCGGTCGCCGGGTCCGACAGGGGCGCGAACGGGTCATACGGCTTACCCGCTTCGAGCCGGGCCCGGCGTGCAGCCTCGCGGCGAAGCGCCGCGGCCACGCGAGGACGCAATGCCACGACTTCACTGTACGACCGAAACTTGTCCGCCGTGGTCAGATTGGTGCCCTGCACGAAATCGTTCGACTCAGCCAGGCGTCCGCCGCCGACGTAGACAGCCGCGTGCGTCCAATACCCATACCCGCCACCAGGGTTGTGGGCCAACAGCACGTCTCCCGGCAACAACCCAGTGTCCGAAAAGCGATTGCTCGGCCCGGCGTACACTCCGTTCAAGTGGCCGTGCAACATCTCCCGCAATATGTGGTGTGCCACTGACCAATCGGATTCCCCCAACCAGTCGTCCGGAACGTACGCGAAAGCCAGGCATCCCCCGGCCAAACCGGCTAATACCGCGACATCCGCAAACCAACCCTTCAGGCAGATGTTGATCCCCATCACGACACACAGAGTACCCCGACCGCACCCGTCTATTCCCGGCGGCGGTGGCGGTGTGCCAGCACAGAGCGCCGGGTTGGGCAGGAGACATCATCAGCAACGTTCTTTCATATTGGTGTTTCGTCAGCCCGCGGCCGCAGGCGACAGCAGTCCGACACCCCCGCACCGCTGTCGCCGCCGCGTGGCCACACCAGGTGAGCCATTCAGGTGAAGCATACCTGCGAGGTGAGGCTCGTTGCTACCTGTGCTTGGTCTCGGATCGCATGGCGCCGCCGTGGTTCAGTTGCAAGAGTCGCTCGCCGACTTGGGTTACCTGCCGGTGCGCAGAGCCGGTTCCGGCAAAACCGATTGGGTCTGGCGGTTTCAAGATATACCCGCTCCCCTGCGCCAGCTTTGGCAGCCGGGGGTGTACACGGCCATGACCGCAGGCGCCGTGATGGCCTTCGAAGCGGACCACGGCCTTGCCGTCGACGGCTTGGCCGGGCCGAAAGTCAGCGCCGCCCTCGCGACGGCGCTTCGCAATCGGCAAAAGCATACCCGCGGGTACAGCTGGGTGTATGTGTCCACATCCAACCCGCAGACCTTGTGGCTGTGGAAGGACGGACGCATCGTCCTCCGCTCGCTCGCCAACACCGGTATCGCCGCTGCGCCGACACCCGCCGGAACCTGGCCGGTCTACCTGCGTTATCGCAGTCAGACCATGGAGGGGACGACCCCCTCGGGAGCATACTACCGCGATCCCGACGTTCCCTGGGTCAGCTACTTTTACCGGGGAGACGCCGTGCACGGATTTCCTCGCGCGCGCTATGGCTTTCCGCAGAGCCTCGGCTGCGTGGAGTTGCCCGTGGCTGCCGCGGCGAAGGTCTGGAACAATACGGCCATCGGGACACTGGTGACAGTCGGGTCGGGCACCCTCGCGGGCGGGTGAACCCGGTTGACGGGAGCAAACGCGGACGGAAGGGTACACTACCGGCCGGGGAGGGATGGATCATGGCATACCGTGACAACCACCGCCGGCAGGCGGATATCAGGCAACGAGCGGAAACCAAAGCGCAGACATGGACACAAGCGTCGTCGCAAACACTCGCGTCGAAGGACAGCCCGGACGACCTGCCTTACGAAGGAATGTTTGACACCGCCGAGCGCGCCGCACGCCCGCAGGACAGCGAGCGCACTCTGGCTGCCCGCGACAACCCGGACGATCTCGACCCGCCCGCGCCCTGATCGCCGTCTTCGCCCGCAGCCCCGTTGGTGTCCGCGCTCCGGCTGCGGCAGCAAGCGGCAGCGATATCCTGGCCTGGGTCTCGTCCTGGAGTGCCCGGGTTTTAGTCGTCCCGCCTGCCGGGATCCGGCCGCTCGCCGGGCGCCAACGGGCGCCCGGGCCCCGTCCGCTTCATTCGGCGCGCCTCCCGCCGGCTGAAGAAGAGAATCGCGCCGAACAGGAAGACAAGGATGATTGCCCAGTACAACCAATGTCCGAGGGACTCGTGAAATGCTCGCCACAGTGACCCTGTCGGCTGCATCTCGTCACCACCTGTCCACCGCTGAATCGCTGGCCGTTGACTTCTGCCGTTCCCTGCCTGGCAGCGTCAGTTGAGCGGCGTGATCTGAACCAAGCCCACCTCATCCGCGTCACTTCGGGCGAGGATGAAAAACTTTCGGTGCGCCGGGATGCGGAAGTTACCCACGTACCACCACGTTGACCACGTCCCGTCAGGACGCGTCTGGGCTTCACCAATCTTCTGCACTTTGCGGGCGGCGCGCAGGTCGTAGTGATCTCCCTTGTCCAGCACGTTATCCGCCGGCAGGTAGTACAACCTGATGACCCGGCCGTGCCATGCCGCACGAGAGAAAATCCGCATCCGGTTGCCCCAACGTTCTGCCTTCAGCAAAGGCAGGTTGTCGACCCGCTGTGCAGGCACGCGCAGGGTTTGCGGCGCGCCAGCAATGGCCGCAGGCAACCGCTCGGTGACGCCGGACGACTGGCGGTACGACGAACCGCAGCCGGCCACGGCGCCGGGTGCCGCTGCAACCAACAACGCGAAAGCACACATCGCAAACGTGTTCCGGCGCAATTTGGCGGATGACACCGGCGAACACTCCTCGTATACGTCAAAATGGCGCGGTGCATAACCCGGCCGTACACACAGTGTCCCCAGATGTCACCGGTTTATCGCGCCACCGCCGGAGAACTGTGCGGTTTCGGCGACGGGCAGTTGGTGCATGGCGCGGACAGCGAAAGCTGCCTCCGGCACGCGCGCCCGCTTCGCAAGCTGCGCTCCAATCAGCTGGCCGAACACCGCAAAGAACACCGTAATGGGAACCCAGCCGTAGCCAATGCCAAGCAGGTGGCGCAAGCCAATGATCAGCGGAATGGAAGCGTGAATGGCGACAAACCAGCGCGCCGAAAACCTGGGCAGGCGCGCCCGCCATCGTCCGAGCGGAACGTTGAGGAGGAACGCCGCCAGCCCCACCGCCATCACCGCTGCGCAGGTGCGGACGAGATCCGGCCGGAACGCCATCACAAAGAGCAGGTAAAAGGCGATGGAAGTGGCGATTTCAATGAATCCGGTGACAACCACGGGCAGTTTGGACCGTTGCGGCTGCGACGCGGCCCGGACGAACGAGACCAACACGGCGACCCACAGCCAGCGCGGGGTACCCAATGCCACGTAGGCCGCCAGCAGCGGTGCGTGGTAGACCAGCGAAGCCCGTTTCCAGCCAGGATTGTTCCGCTCCCGGATCATCGCCTTGGCGTGCAGGGCGCTGCCGAAGAAAAACAGCGCCAGCAGCAACCAGTGGGCCGGGCGAAACCCGGTCAACGTGGACCCGACGAAAAAGGGTACCAACCACAGCGCCCAGGCGCCGTGCTCGCGCGGGATCACTACCCCTCGCAGCCGCTGCCGGAGCGCACCGACCTTTCCCGCCCCTGCAGAACCTGGCCGCGCCGAGCCCGCCGGTGGACAAGCCGACGAGGCCCCGGGGCCGCCCGATTGTTGCGGCACATTCCGGCCTTCGTCAGACATGTTCATCCCCCGGCTTCAGGCTGGTTTCACCGGCGGGATCGCCCGACGATGCCGCCAAGCACCCAAACGATGCCCATGACAACGACCATCACTCCGGCAATGATGGTGGCAGCCCACCCGATGTTCACAGCCATACCTCCCTTCGCGCAATCGCCATTCATCTTAACACGAATCGCGGCCCCGGTGCGAACCTCCCGCCACAGTGTGTTAGAATCGTACCGGTGAAGCGAAACATGGACATTCGGGACGAATACCGCCTGGCTATCTCGGAACTCTCGCAAACATACGAGGTTCCCGACATCATCCTGCCCACGGCTGGTTGCGTCTTTCTCCTCGAGTCGCCGCACATTCAGGAGTTGAAATACCGCGCCCCGGTCGCCGGTGCATCAGGCGCCACGATGACCAAGCACATCTTCGGCGATGCGTACGCCCGCTTCCCGCTCGGCCTGTTGGTCAAGAAGAACGCGGTCGAACAGAAAAACCGGCCGCGGTTGAACCGCATCGGGCTGATGAACGTCTGCAACATTCCCATGCAGCGGACGGCCTACCGGAATGCGGACATCGTGCGCCGCTACGGGCCGCTGTTGTCTGCATTGGAGCAGCTGCGCACGGCCAACCACACAGACCGGTTCAGCGACGACGGGCTGAACGCGTTGCAGGACGTGTTGGTCGAACATTTGCGGGAGAAACTGCGCCGGCTGCAAGACCGCCGGCTCGTGCTGGTCCCGTGCGGCCGGTTCGCGCAAAAGTTCTTTCGCCTGGCCGGCGTCGCCGGGCCGAACTGGACGGTATTGGAGAACGTACCGCATCCGTCGTACAACTCGTGGGATCGGCAACAATACCAGTGGGTCATCGCACAGCTCAAGCAGATGTTGGACGACGTGTTCCAGCGTGGAACCGCGTGAGAAACAGACCTGCAGGCCCGGTTTCCACCAGTCTGAGCGCGCCGGGACGCGGGACACACTACCCGCATAAAGACTGACGGAGGTGATGCACAATGCCGTTGATCCCGTACGACCCGTTCCACCTGCTGCGCCGCGACACCCACCCGGCGCCGTGGTTTGGACGCTGGTTCGACGACGACTGGACCACCACTCTGCGGCCCACCCTGCCCCGCGTCGATGTCCGTGAGACGGCGACGGACGTCATCGTGACGGCGGAAATCCCGGGACTGGAAAGCAAAGACGACGTCAACATCACCGTCCACGACAACCACCTGCACCTGTATGGCCGAATCAACCGCACCGTCGAGCGGCAGGGAGAAAACGTCTACCACTCCGAGCGATATTTTGGACAGTTTTCCCGCACGATTCCGTTGCCTGCGGCGGTTGACGAAAACCGCGCGAAGGCCACATACCGCAACGGGATCTTGGAAGTCACCATCCCCAAGGCGGAGCGACAGGCCGGCCGCCGGATTGACGTCGACTTCCACTAAGCCCCAAGCCTCGCCGTTTTGGTCAGACTTCCACGCCGGAACTCGTTCGGCCGCCGCCCGGGGCCACCGGTGGCGGCCGTCACGCCGGCGGGCTGCCAAGCGGAAGTTGGTGCGCCTCCGCCACCGAAGGGTATGTGACCACACCGCGCGCCACATTTAAGCCTTGGCGCAGCGCCGGGTTGTCCAACAGCGCGCGCGGCAGCCCTTTGCCCGCCAGCTCCAGTACATAAGGCAGGGTGACGTTGGTCAGAGCCAACGTCGCCGTCCGCCCCACGGCGCCAGGGATGTTGGCGACCGCGTAGTGAATCACCCCGTGTTTCACAAACACCGGATCCCTGTGCGTCGTCGCCCGGTCCACCGTCTCGACGCAGCCGCCTTGATCGATGGCCACGTCCACAATCACACTGCCAGGCCGCATGCTTTTGACCATTTGCTCGGTGACCAGCCGCGGCGCGCGGGCGCCGTGAACCAACACAGCGCCAATCAATAAATCCGCATCGGCCGCCAACTCCGCCAAGCTGACCGGCGTGGACATGACAGTCTCCAGACGGCCGGCAAAGCGGTCGTCAAACCAGCGCAGCCGCTCCGCGCGGATGTCCAGTACACTGACTCGCGCTCCCAGTCCCAGCGCGATCTTGACGGCGTTCTCCCCAACCGTGCCTCCCCCGACGACGACCACGTGAGCCGGCGGCACGCCGGGTACCCCACCCAACAAGATCCCGTTGCCGCCGTACGCATTCTCGTGGAACTGCGCGCCGACCTGCGGCGCCATACGGCCGGCCACTTGGCTCATCGGTTCGAGCAGCGGAAGCCTGCCGCCCACCTCGACCGTCTCGTACGCAATCGCGTACACGTCCGCCGCCAACAGCGCCTCGGTCAGCTCCCGGTTTGGTGCCAGGTGCAGATAGGTGAACAGGACCTGGCCCGGACGAAACAGCCCGTACTCGACCGGCTGCGGCTCCTTCACTTTGACAATTAGCTCCGCCGCTTCAAACACCTCGGCCGCGTCCGGGACTACCGTACCCCCGGCCGCTTGGTAGAGTTCGTCCGGAAAACCGCTGCCGGCCCCCGCCCTCGACTCCACGTACACCCGATGGCCCGCCTGCACCAGTTGTGCGACGGCCGCCGGCGTCAACGCCACCCGATTTTCATCCGCCTTGATCTCCTTCGGCACACCGATGTCCATCCTCGTCGCCTCCTACCCTGCGCACAGCCACGTCACCCAAACGGACCCGCCCTCCAAATTACGCTGTCCCTCCGCCAGATTTGTCATGCACCCCGCGAATCTGGCGGATTTGGCTGCAAAGTGCAGGCCCAACCGCTGCCGAACGGCCCTTGGCTTGCGAACCGGACCGGTTCATGCGATGATCGAGCCGAATCCACGGGAGGGATGGGTTGTGCGAATTTACACGCGCGGCGGTGACCGCGGACAAACATCGGTCATCGGCGGCGGACGCAGGTACAAGGACGACGTGCGCGTGGAGGCGTACGGGGCTGTGGACGAAGCGGGCGCGTTCATCGGCCTGGCCGCCAGCTACCTGGACGCCAGCCGCGACGTGGACATCATCAAGGTGCTGGAAGAAGTCCAGCAGCGGTTGTGGGATGCAGGAGCCGATTTGGCCGCCCCGGAAGGGGCGGACTTCACCTGGCGGACACCGGAGGATGCAGCGGCTCAGCTGGAGCCCTGGATTGACCGCTACCAGGCGGAGGCCGACCAGGTCGAACAGTTCATCCTGAGGGGCGGCGCGACGGCGGCAGCCGCTTTGCACGTCGCGTGCAGCGTCGTGCGCCGGGCGGAGCGGCGCGCCGTGGCACTGATGCGCGTCGAATCCGTACACCCCCCGGCCGTCCGCTTCCTCAACCGGTTGTCAGACCTGCTGTTCGTGCTGGCCCGGGCAGTCAACGCGCGCGCGAATCAGCCGGACGTCGTGTACGCCCGCAGCGGACCGGTGTTCCGGACAGGGCGAGGCCGGCAACCGGCGGCTGCCGGCGCTGGGGACAACGGCGATGGCGGCGCAAAGTCGGCGGACCGCGCCAACGGCGCTGCGGACGCGGACAGCGGCGGTCCCGGCAAAGCACCGGGGCCGGGGCCAGACACCGGCGTCTGCGGCGCAGGCGCATAGGCCGCCGTCAACCTTCCAGCAGCAGAGACTCCGGGTCCTCCAGCAGTTCCTTCACCTTAACGAGGAAGCGAACGGCTTCACTGCCGTCCACAATGCGGTGGTCGTACGACAACGCCAAGTACATCATCGGCCGGATGACCACCTCGCCGTTGACGGCCACCGGACGCTCCTGGATTTTGTGCATCCCCAGGATACCCACCTGTGGTCCGTTCAGAATGGGCGTGGACATCAGCGATCCGAACACGCCGCCGTTGGTGATGGTGAACGTGCCGCCCTCCAACTCCTGCGGGGTCAGCGTGTTGTTGCGGGCCTTTCGCGCCAGCTCTTCAATTTGCCGCTCAATCTCAGCAAAGCTGAGGCGGTCGGCGTTGCGCACCACAGGCACCACCAATCCGGCGTCTGTCGCCACGGCGATGCCGATGTCGTAGTGGTATTTGAGAATCATGTCGTCGCCCTGTATCTCCGCGTTCAACTGGGGAATGGCTTTCAGGGCGCCCACCACCGCCTTCGTGAAGAACGACATTAAGCCGAGGCGCACACCGTGCTGCTGCAAAAACGAATCCCGGCGCCGGCGGCGGATGTCGAGAATCGCAGACATGTCGACCTCGTTGAAGGTGGTCAGCATCGCGGCCTTGTGTTGCACTTCGACCAAGCGCCGGGCAATCGTCAGGCGGCGCCTCGACATCGGCACGCGTTCCTCGTCCGGCCGCAGCGAAGGCGAGGCAGCGGGGTGTGCCTGCCGGTCGGGCGGTGCCTGGCGGCCGGCCAACCGCACGTCCGCCTCGGTGATCCGGCCGTCCGCCCCGGCTTGCACGCGTGCGAGATCAACCCCCTGTTCCAAGGCGCGGCGGCGCGCGGCGGGCGTGGCCCGAACCGCGGTTGGCGCCTCCGCGGCCGGTGATGGCGCAGGAGCGGCTGTCTCAGCGGCATTGGCATGCGCCAGCACGCACAGAACATCTCCGACTGCCACCGTCTCACCGGCCTGCTTCAGAATGGACTGGATCACGCCGGCATGGTCCGCAATCACCTCGACGTTCACCTTGTCCGTCTCCAGTTCGGCAATTGCCTCCCCTTCCGCTACCGCGTCGCCGACCTGCTTGAGCCAGTTGAGGACGGTGGCTTCGACAATCGACTCGCCTAGTTCGGGCACCCTGATCTCAGTCATTCCGAATCCCTCCCTGCGCGACCGGCTGGCCGGCCTCGCCGCCAGCGGGATCGCGGCTCAACGCTTGCTGAATCATGCGCCGCTGCACCCAGTCATGGTCGTCCGCCATCCCTTCCGCCGGGCTGGAGCGGGCAGGCCGCCCGACGTAGCGGAGTGTCACTGCCGGCTCAAGCAGACCGTGCAGGATGGGCGCCACGAACGACCACGCCCCCATGTTCCGCGGCTCCTCCTGCAGCCACACCACCTCGCGCAGGCGTGGGTAGCGGGCCAGCCGGGCCAAGACTGCTTCCTCCGGGAACGGGTACAGCTGCTCAATGCGAGCGGCGGCCAACCACGGCAACGGGGTGCCCGCCTGTTCCAGAGCGGCTTGCAGGTCGATGGCCACTTTTCCCGAACACAGCACCAGCCGCTCCACCTCGGCGCGGTGCTCGGCGGTCAGCGGCTCATCCAGCACCGGACTGAAACTGCCGTCCGCAAACGCCTCCGGTGGGGACGCCGCCCGCGGGTTGCGGAGCAGGCTCTTGGGCGTCATTATCACCAGCGGGCGCCGGTCCTGGCGGGGCCACAGCGCCTGCCTGCGCAGCAGGTGAAAGTACTGGGCGGACGTCGTCGGGTTGGCCACGCACCAGTTGTGTTCCGCCGACAGCTGCAGGTAGCGCTCCAGGCGTGCACTGGAATGCTCCGGGCCTTGGCCTTCGTAGCCGTGCGGCAAAAGCAGTACGAGGCCGCTGGACTGCGCCCACTTCGCCCGTCCGGAAGCAATGAACTGGTCGATGATGACTTGTCCGGCGTTCGCGAAATCGCCAAACTGCGCCTCCCACAGGACCAGCGTCTCCGGCGCCTCAACGCTGTACCCGTACTCGAAGCCCATCACCGCAGCCTCCGTGAGCGGGCTGTTGTGCACGGCAAACGAGGCTTGTGCCTGCGGCAGCCGCTGCAGCGGGCAGTGCGTGGCGCCGGTCTCGACGTCGTGCAGGACGAGGTGGCGTTGCCCGAACGTGCCTCGCTCGGAGTCCTGCCCGGTCAGGCGAATCGGTACACCCTCAGCCAGCAAAGAAGCGAACGCCAGCGTCTCGGCGTGCCCCCAGTCAATCCGGCCGCCTTCGTCCAAGGCACTGCGCCGCCGCTGCAGGATGCGGTCGAGCTTCGGATACACGTGGAAACCCGGCGGATACACCAACAGTTGATCGTTCAAGGCCCGCAAAGTCGCCAACGGCACGCCTGTCGCCGGAGCAGCCGGCACGCCGCCCTCGGGCGGTTGCGGCGGCTCGGGCAGCTGGCGGCGGGCACGCGTTTCGTTGTACGCCTCCCGCAGGCTGTCCTCCACTTCGGCCTTCATCCGCTCAACGTCGCCCGGGTTCACGACACCTTCCCGCAGCAGCCGCTGCTCCAACTGCGCCCGGACCGTCGGGTGTCGCTCGATGACGCTGTACATGCGCGGCTGGGTCATCACCGGGTCGTCCGCCTCGTTGTGTCCCCACCGTCGGTACCCGACCAGGTCAATCAAGAAGTCTTTGCCAAACTCCTGCCGGTACGCCTGGGCGAGCCGGACAACAGCCAGACAGGCCTCGGGATCGTCCGCCGATACGTGCACTATCGGGATCTCGAACCCTTTCGCCAAGTCGCTCGCGTAACGCGTCGAGCGCCCTTCCTGTTCAACGGCGGTAAAACCGAGCCGGTTGTTGGCGATGATGTGGACCGTGCCACCGGTCTGGTACCCGGCCAGGCGCGACAGGTTGAGTGTCTCCGCCACAATCCCCTCCCCGGGGAACGCCGCGTCGCCGTGGACCAAGACGGCCATCGCCCGCTGCGGGTTGTGGCGCGGCGGCCCGGCTTGACCCCGGTCGTCCTGCGCGGCGCGGGCGAATCCTTCCACCACGGGATTGACAAACTCCAGGTGACTCGGGTTGTTTGCCAGCACCAAGCGGGCTTCCACCACCTCACCTTCGCGCAACGTCCGCTCGGCGCCGAGGTGGTACTTGACGTCACCCGTCCACCCGTAGTTGATGCCCATGGATCCTTCCGAAGGCACCAGCTCCTTGTTCGGCGAGGCGTGGAACTCAGCGAAGATGGCTGCGTACGGCTTGCCCAACACGTGTGCCAAAACGTTCAGCCGGCCCCGGTGGGCCATGCCAATCATCACGGTTCGCGCACCCGCCAGGACCGCCCGCTCAATCAGTTCGTCCAGCATGGGCACCAGCATATCGACGCCTTCAATGGAAAACCGCTTCTGCCCCGGGAACGTGCGGTGCAGGAAGCGCTCAAAGTCTTCCACTTGGATGAGGCGGCGCAACAACGCCCGCAGCTCGTCCGGCGAGCGGCGCGTAAGCAATGCCCCGGATTCAACCATGCGCGTCAGCCACGCGCGCTCCTGCACGTTGTGGACGTGAGCAAACTCGTACGCCAACGTGCCTGTGTACAGCTGGCGCAAGCGGCGGACAGCCTCCCGTGCCGTCGGCACGTCAGCCGGTGCCTCCCGCCACACCCACTGCGCCGGAATGGCCGTGAGATCTTCCTCACTCAACGCGTACGACGCAGGGTCAAGCAACGGCTGCCGCTCCGGCTCGCCTGCGAGCGGATCGATACGGGCCTCGAGGTGGCCGTACTCACGCAGGTTGCGCAGCAACTGCATGGCCCCTGCGATCCGCCCGATGTCCGCTCCGGCCAGTACCGCGGCTGGCCCGCCCGTACCCGTCCGCGCGGCGGGCGGTCGTTCGTCCGACCACGCGTCGGCCGGCGGCGGCCCCAACTGCTCCAGCCACGCAGCGACCTGCGGGTCGACCGCGTTCGGATCAGCCTGCCAGCGGTCGTACAATTCGGCCAGGTAGGCGAAGTTGGGACCCGTGAAATCCTGCCACGTCACTGCCCGCCGGCCCGTCAACGCGTCTCCCATCCGTTCATCTCCCCTTGAATCGCCCGTTTGGAAGCAAGTGGCAGGCTCGCCGTTCTGCAAATCGACACTCAGTATCCCAGATCCCTGTAGATTTTATCGGCGCGCCATGTCGTTCAGGCCTTTCAGCTGTTTACAGTAGACACATTGTGCCCCGCGATACGCCTGCGCTGACATTGGCGTCGTTGTCCAACCTTCTTCCTCTTTTTGCGTTGCTCACTGCCACGGCCCATTATACTCGCATTCGCCGGGAGAAGCGGCAAGCCATCAGGCACATTCGTAAAAAATGAATGATATTTGACGGACAATGTGACATTTTTTCGTCTGCACATATCCGACAGCAATCGACAGCCTGAGCGTGCTACTCTATCCGCTGTGTGCTTCCACCAACCGCCTTGCACATTGGCAGGCGCCGAACCATCCTGCAGGGGGTAAGGGACGTGTCGGATTACAGAGAACATCCGCAAAACAGCCCGTTGGTATGGTGCACAAAGTGCCGTTGCCTGGTGCCGCGCGAGCACGCGCCGTTGGTCATGAAGACCGCATTCCACGTCGATCCGGCCGGTGTCTTCCCGTTCGGCATGTGTGCAGAACACGCCGCCACTCCTGCCGGACGTCCGGACACCCGCCCTGTTACACCTGTGAGATTGGGCGCCGCAGAAGACGCTCGACTGGAACAGACGCAAATCGCCTGACCACCCGGTCCACGCCAGCAGTCGCACCGTCTTCGCGGATGGGTCATTGCCAATCCCTCGGCTGCCAACCATAAAATCGCCCAATTCCTATTCATTTATCATAGACTCTGGCTCTGTCCTCCTGTAAACTGAACGGGCCAACCAAACACGGCCGAATCCTGCGCGACTGCAGGTACGGGGGACGAATGACATGGGGTGAACGCGCATGGCGCGAGGGCGAACCTCTCTGCCCGAACCCGTCAACTAACCTCGGAGGCCTTAAGGGAGGTTTTACAGGATGACCCGAATCTCAAACCCGCTTCGCGGGACGGATAAGTATCGCCGCCCGGTTCACCGCTGGCGGCGCCGCGCAGCTGCCGCCTGCGCGGGGATGGCTGCGGCTGCCGCCGTCATCGGTACCTGTGCAGCGGCACCTGCGACAGCATTGACCGCGTCCGCACAAACCACCGCCTGGCAGCTGCCGCCCGGCGTCCAATACGATGCCAGCGTCCATCCGCTGGCCGACCCAGCCGCCAGCACCAGCGCCAAGACGGACGCCGTGCTCCAAGTGGCCCGCAGCAAGTTGGGCACGCCGTACATCTGGGGGCACAACGAAGACCGCGGACAGTACGGATTCGATTGCTCAAACTTTACGGCGTACGTGTACCACCACGCGCTCGGCTACCGCATGAGCGGAGCCTCGCAGGTGCAGGCTCGTTCCGTGGGCTGGCCGGTCGCGAAGTCGCAAATGCGACCGGGCGACCTGTTGATTTTTGACAACGGCCACCACGTCGGCATTTACGCCGGCGGCGGCGAAATGATTCAGGAAGGCGGCGGGCTCGGCAAAGTCGGGTATCTGCAGGTGTCGCCCGGCTCGTACTGGTACCGGCACCTGACCGCCGTGAAACGCATGTACTGATTGGACAAGCCATCACAGTTTCACGTGCATACCCGGCCAGCGTGACAGCGTCCGCAAGGTGCGGAGTACCTCGTTGAGGTGTGAGGCCGACCGCGTCTCCACTTGACGCACAAAGACGGCCGTGTGCTCGACAGGAACGGGCACCGGCCGTTCTTTTTGCCATTCTGCATGGATGTGGACGGCTGCCGAATCGAACGCCCTGTCCATCCACGCCCGCGTCAACCCGTCAGAAACGCCGGCGGTGGTGAACAAGCCAAACGCGGCGACAGACCATGCGACCTTCGCCACCCGCAGCCACCTTGACCGGAAGCTCCGGCCCCTGCCGGACATGAACCGCATCCCGTGCGACGCCGCCGGGGTGGCCGGCTCCCGCCTGCACTCCTCCTGCAGGTCTGCACGCACCCACTGTGCCAGCAGCCTCAGTTCCGCAACCTCAGTCCGACAGCGGGCACAGCTGCGAAGGTGACGCTCGAACCGCTTGGCGTCCAACTCGCCCAACTCGTCCAACGCATACAAGTGACAAAGCTCGCAAAGCGTCTCGTCCGACTTCATGAAGAACGTGTTACGCCCCTTCAAATCTCCATCACATTCTCCAGTATACCACAAGCCGCAGGCCGTTTGCGGCCACGGCCGGGTACGCCACCGCCGCGCAGATCCGCAGCATCGCCGTCGTGCGCGGCCGCAACAGCAAGGATAACCTCGCGCAGGCGGCGCATATTACCTGTGTCGTGGCCCGTTAAGCTCAGACAGGAGGTCATGTGATTTGGACATCGAACGAGCCAAACAGATTGTGAATTCCCCTCAGCGGTTCATCGTGACCTTGGAAGGAGACCCGGTGTGGATTGACGAACTGGACGACATTTCCCAAACCGCCATCGTCCATTCCGAGCGCAACGGCGAAGTTACGCGCGTGCATGTCGAGCGGTTGCACGAACAATGAGGACCGGCAGCGCCAGCCGGTTCACTGGATGACCCGGCGCGCTCCCCAATAGTGGGAATCATAGAACGAGTTCGCCCAGAAATTATGAACGACAATGACACCAATGCCATTGTGCGCCGACGACGATTCAATCATGTCGCCGTTGCCCATGTAGATCCCGACGTGCGTCACCCCGTTCGGCCAATTGTTGGAGTAAGTACCCGTGAAAAACACCAAATCGCCCTTGCGCAGCTGACTGGCTGGAACGAACGTGCCGACCGTGGCTTGATCATGGCTCTCCCGCGGCAGCGAGATGCCGTTTTGAGCGAACACGTACTGGACAAAACCGGAGCAGTCAAACCCGGTGGCAGGGGAATTGCCGCCCCATTGGTAGGGGATGCCGATCAGCGACTGCGCGGTGGCAATAATGCTGTTCGCCTTCTGTTCCTGGGGTGTCAGCGGCAGGTTGATGACCTGACCCGCCCAGATGTTGTTGTAGTCTTGGATTTGCGGGTTGACCGCCTCCAAGGCGGCCAAGGACACCCCTTGACGGACCGCGATTTTGTACAGGGTGTCGCCCGCTTGGACCGTGTACTTGGCATACGTGTTCGCATTCGCGACGCCGCCGAACGCCGCGAGCGAACTGAACAACGCGCCGGCCGCCAAACATGTCTTCTTCCAACTCTGCTTCACAGTGGATGCAGCCTCCCCGTGTAGCTCCACCCAAACGCCGAGCAGGGAACATCACCCCGGGATGACCGGTTCCGCGAGTTGTCATGCCCTGATGCCGGAAGGACGTCCAGAGGTGCATGAATTTTCCTTATGAAGGCATTTGAGTGTAGTGGTGATAGGCGGTTTCTACAAATGACAAGGTTTGTTTGATAGAATCAGTATACGGGGATAAGGCTGAAGTGGAAATCCTCATTTTTTTACAGCAATTCGATGTTCCGCAGCCGGCGAGGCCTGCAGCCGCGATGACCTGCGCACGCAGCCGGTCACCCCTAGACGGCCCCGCCCTCGCGCCGCGCTTGGATCTGCGCACGCACTTCCCGCAACTCCGCGGCCAACCGGCGTTCGCGGGCAATGAGCGGGTCCACCCGAACCCTCCGGCGTTGCGTACCCTTGCGGAGACGTCGGCGCACCCCCAGGCGTAGCCCGAACAACCGGCATATTCCGTAGCAGACCAGCGCGCTGACAATCCAGTCGAACAACTGATTGTCGGCCATGGCTGTATCCCTTCCCCTCGGTGGCTCGCAGTGCTCGGATTTCTCCCGGCAAAATAAAGAGCTTCCTGAGATCAGGATGCCCACTGCGGGGCATTCCATACACCGCCTCCGCCGAACAATTTGGCGCTTATGTACCGAGGTAACCCGTATCCGTCAAGTCTGGCTCCGTCCACCCCTGCCGGCTCCGCGCGGCAGCCGCAGAAACATCGCGACCACCGCCAACCCCAAAACGGCCAGAATCAAGCCCAACCGGTGCAGGTCGGCTGTGGACAACCGGCGGGAGAACAGCACGCCGAGCAACACCGTCGACAGGATAGTGCCCATATACCGGGACGTCATGAACAACCCGGAAGCTGCGCCAATAATCCGGGCCGGGGTAACCGCGAACAGCGTGGCCTGCAAACCGACGTTGTGAAACCCGCTGCTGATGCCCAGAATGCACAACACCGCAGCCAACCAGCCCAGCGGCGACGCTTCGTGAAGAGTCAACAACAGGAGCGATCCCGCCGTGAGCAAGCCGCCCCCGAGCAGCAAACACGGACGCGACCCCTGGCGATGTATCCAGCGACCCGTCAACGGTGACATGATCACGCCAAACCCGGCCACGCTCAGCATCAACAGACCCGTCAGCTGTGTCCCCAGGCCTCTCACTTCCTGAAGGTACAACGGTATGCCAAAGAAAATCGAGTAAAAGGCGATATTGACAACGAGGAATTGGATGAGAACCCAGGTGAACGCGTGATTCTCCTGAAACATCCGCAAGTCGATGAACGGCGTTGGCGTCCGCAATTCGCGGATCGTGAAAGCAGCCGTGGCGACCACCGCCATAACACCCGCCCACCACTGGGGGCGCTCGGACAATGAAAGCAGAAACAACAGCCAAGCCACAATCGCGCCGGTGAAACAGACAATCCCGGGCACGTCGATTTCGACGAGGATTGCCTTCCACCCTTTGTGGTCACCGGTCCCGCCAGACTCCCGGTCTCCCGGGAGCACCCACAGGGCGAGAACCAGGCCGGCTGCGATGATGGGCGGATTGACGAGGAAAATCGCCTTCCAATCCCCCCAGTGCATCACGATGCCGCCCACAGACGGACCAAACGCGGCCGCTCCCGCCGAGAAGACGGACAAAAAGGCCAGCGACTTCGCCTGGCCGTCTGTGATCCAGCGGCGCACCAAACCCATCCCGGACGGGTAGATGGCGCCGCTGCCGAACGACTGAATCAGCCTCAGCACCATGAGCCAGGCGAAGCTCGGGGCGAACGGCGCGGTCAACGAAGACAGCGCCACGAGCAACAGCCCGCACACGTACACCCGCTTCCGCCCCGCGATGTCCGAGACCTTGCCCATCACCGGCTGTGCAACGGCACTTGCCAAGTAATACGTCGAAATTAACCAGGAGGCTTGCGAGAAAGTGAGGCCGAAGACGTGCTCCAAACGCGCCATGGCCACCGAAATCATGGACGAGTTCAGCGGGTTCAATAAGATTCCGAGTCCGAGGGTGACGAGAAACCAGTTTCGCCGGGCCACCACCCGTACCGATGCCTCGTGCGTCGCCACGCCGCTCTCTCCTTCACACAACCAATGTTTCGTGTGCGAAAACATTCCACCCCCTTCAGTCTACTGCATTCTGTCGAGCGTGCCAATCAATACATCAACAACCGGCGCCGCCAGGTCAGTGCGTACCCCCGTGGTACAAGCCGTGAACCACAAATCCATGGTACATCGAATAAAACATGCCAATCAGCACCAGGCCACCGAGCACCAGCCACATCCACATCCGCTTGACGTTCATCGCGCACATCCCCCCGCGTTAGCTTCCGTCTCACCCTTCGCCGTTATGCGGTTCTTCACCCGAGAGCGCTGCCAGACCGGCTCGTGCGACGCCCTGGCTGTGGTACAATCCAGGCAGGACAGCTCGGATGGCGGTCACCCTGGTCGTCATCCGGAGTCCCGCCAGCGCGGCATGTGACTCCCTGCAGCGGATTACGTGACGCGAAGGTGTGATGCAAGTGTACACAGGAGATTCAGGTGTCACGTTTTTCAACTTCGACAACTCGTTAAAACCGCAGGACCTGCGGCTGACGGTTCCGCACGAGTGGATCGAGTGCTCGGACATTCCCGGGCTGAGGGGGATGTGTGACGCCGCGGCCGCCCGGGAACTCCGGCGCCGCTTGCGGCACCGGCGCTACCGCGGCGTGTCTCTAGTGGGCTCGGGCTTGTACCATCACGTCACATACTTCTTGCTCGAAGACGTCCGCGTGCCATTCACATTGGTGCTGTTCGACCAGCATACGGACCTGGCCGGACAAAGCGGCACCGCCGACAGCGTCATGACCTGCGGGTCCTGGGTTTCGTGGGCGGTGCAACGGCTGCAGCCGCTCCGTCGCGTCGTCATCGTCGGCGCCCGGCCAAGCAACTGCCCGGCTGAAGAGGACCAAGGCAAAGACATCCGGGGGAAACAGATCCACATCATCAGTGAACAGGCGGTGACGGAGGCGGCCTCGCCGAAGGCCGTGGCCCACTGGCTGGACGCGGCTGCCGGCGGTTGGCCGGTCTACGTCAGCGTGGACAAAGACGTGCTGCGCCCGGACGACGCTGCAACCGACTGGGGCAGCGGCTCCATCCGGCTGCGCTCCCTGCTGTACTGGCTGGTGTGGCTGCGCCGCACGCGGCGCATCGTCGGTGTCGACATCTGCGGCGAATGGCCCGCCTCCCCGATGAGCCTGATGTCCGGTTGGGCGTGGGCGCAAATCCGCAAAAACGAATCTGCCAACCAAGCCATCCTGCGGGCGGTTTTGACCCCGCCCGCCGGGCTCGCCGGCTGAACATCCCGTCCAGCCGGCTCCTCGCATCAAACGAACTTCCGCTGCGTCCGCTTGCCGTCGCAGGTGAACACGACGTCGCGCCCCTCCACCACCGTCTGCAGGTGGCAAGTGCGGCCCCACAGCCGGTACAGGTACGGCAGCGTCTTGTCCAGGTGCTTCAGGTCCAGTTCCACCCCCTCATACGCATGGCGGAGGAACAACTCGCCATTGCGGTTGTAATCCCCGTCTTCGACGTATAAGATCGGAATGCCGCCGTTCACCCGGGATGCGCAGATAGAGTCGCGCACCTTCTCCCAGTCGGTCTCCACCACCCGCCACTCGTTGCCCACCTTCTGATACAGGTAGAGGTCGAGCTTCTCAATCAGCTCTTTGGTCAGGTAGTTGCGCAGGAACGACACGTCCGACTCCATTTCCCGGACTTCGAACATCTTGGCGCGGCCTTGGCCCGGCTCGCGGCCAAAGCGCTCCCGCTCCTCGGCCGTTGGCTCGTTCCAGCGCTTCTCGATGTCTTCCCAAATGGCGAGACCGATGTGGTACGGGTTGATGGATGTCCGCGACGGCAGCACGACCCCCGCGTGCATCTTCGCGAACTCAATCGCCTCCGCGTCCGTCAGGTCGAGTTCGCGCATGATCCGCAGATGCCAGTAGGTCGCCCAACCTTCATTCATGATCTTCGTCTCCAACTGCGGCCAGAAGTACAACATCTCCTCCCGCAGCATGGACAGCACGTCACGCTCCCACTCCTCCAGGTGCGCACTGTGCTCAATCAGGAACAACATCACGTCCTTCTGCGGCATTGGCGGAAAACGCGACGACTTGGTCTCCTCGCCGCTGTCCGCCGCAGGCTCTGCGCGGGCTTCGCCAATCTGCCACAGGTCGTCGTACGGGGTGCGCGGCCGCTGCGGCTGCTCCTTCTTGACACCTGGGTGGTGACCGGCCCGCCGCCGCTCCCACAGCGCATGCCCGCGCTGCCCGTGGCGGGAGGCGTCCACGTGCTCCATGAACGCCATCCCGGCGTCCAGCAACTTCTCCACGCGATCCCGCCCGTACTGCAGCTCGTACCGCCGAATGCGCTCAGCGTTGGCCGCCATCCGCTCCACCATGTCACGGGACGTGCCCGCGAACCAGGCGTTGTTCTTGAAAAAGTCGCAGTGCCCGAGCACGTGAGCGCACACCGTCTTGTTCTGCAACAAGGTATTGCCGTCCAGCAGAAACGCGTAGCACGGGTTGGAGTTGATTACCAACTCGTAGATGCGGCTGAGTCCCAGATCGTACTCCATTTTCATCCTATGGAACTGCTTGCCAAAACTCCAATGGTGAAAACGCGTCGGCATCCCGTAGGCGCCAAATGTGTACAACACGTCCGCCGGGCACACCTCAAACCGCATCGGGTAAAAGTCAAGGCCGCTCCGCCTGGCGATGTCCATCATCTGTTCGATGCTTTTCTCAAGTTCCTGTATCTCCTGATTGTTCATGACGGCACCCCGCTTTTACTCCGCGAGAAGAACGCCTTCAACGCCCCGTATACGTCCGTCTTGTCGCGGATCACGAAGCTGCGGAAGTGCGGGTGGGTCAGCTTGCTAAAGGCCGACATCAGCGTAGAGCTTCGGTTGTACTGATACACGTCATTAATCATGTATCCGTCTGAACCAGGGCTTCGACCACCTTCGGATGACTCGGTCAAAAGCCGATGTACGTCGAGTCTACTGGTAGCAAGAGGTTGCCCACTCGGCGATGACTTTGCACTCAGCCGGAACTGACCGGCTTCGACCACTCACCCTGGAGAAACCCCGTGACGGCTTGCAGGAAATGGCCGGATGGTGGCCCAGCCCGGGAAATGTGACGATTCTCGCGGACGGACAGTGTTTGCGGTACAACGCCATAGCGGCGTAGAACACCGCGTCCTGCGATCCACACAGCATCAGCACCGGACAGCGGATGTGGTGCAGGTGAGGCGTGAGATCTGTACGATAGGCCTCGGCTTCCAGGTACTGCGCATTGTCGCTCTGAATGGCCGCTGCTCTCTCTGCGGCGCGCACCAACTCCATACGGTCGGCCTGACCCTCCTGCAGGAGGCCGAACAGCCGGTGGCGCGCATCGCGCCGGGCTGGCCCTTCAGGGCGCCAGGCCCAACAGAGGCCATATCCCGCAGCGGCGGCCAACAAACGAGCAACTCTCCTCCCGCCCAGGACCCGTAGCGTCGGCCAGAGCAGACGCCCCATGGACCCGCAAGGTGTCGTCGCCACCAGCACCAACGCCTGCAGATGTTGCCCGTAGTGGAGGGCGTAGCGCAGGGCAACGAAACCACCCAGAGAATGAGCAAGCACCGCAATCCGGTCGTGACCGAGAAAGCTGCGCAAAGCATCAAGGTCAGCCGCCAATTGCTCGAAGCGGTACGTGCTCGGGTCTGCCCTGCCCGAGCGCCCGCTCCCACGGTATTCGTGGTAGACCAGAGTGAAGTGCCCCTCCATGGGCTTTAGCGCCTGGCTCAGATAGGAAAAGGTGGCATTTGGCCCCCCCGTGGCAAATGTAAACAGGAGGACCCGATCCGTACAGCTCGAAATAGATCGACATGGCTATCCCCATGTCTCAGCTTGACTTGATACGCGAACGTATGTTTCCTAGAATCATTTTGAAAAACTAGAATCATGCATGACCGAGGCGA
>JADGIC010000021.1 GCA_019683615.1 Alicyclobacillaceae bacterium
GGGGTTTCGGGGGTGTTCTCGTTTCAGCCGTCCGGCGCGCCGCCCCGGGGGGGGGGGCGGCCCGCCGCGGCCGCGGCGACATCTGCTAATATAGCACGCCTGCTTCCGGAGATCAAATGGTATAATCCTGTTCCATCACCGAAATTGGCCAGAGCCTGCACAGCTCACTCGGATTCGCCATAAAATCAACAACAGACCCCGCGGTCGCGGATTTCATGGGATACAGCGTCTTTGTTTTATCCGCGCGCGGGGTCTCCTCGTCTCGAGTCGGCCGCGCGCCCTTCGAAGGCCGGACAGGTACGACGCTGGCGCCACGCATGGTGATCTTCAAGCACGTCAATCCCTTCGAAGTTCCCCGCCTCCCAGGCGCCAATCCAGCGTTGTTCCTCCGCTGACAACTGCACGTGTTGCAGCAGGTCCGGCCGCCGCACCCAGGTCCGGTACAGCGCGTGGCGGCGCCGCCAAGCCGCGATGTTGGCGTGGTGGCCCGAGAGCAGCACCGCAGGCACTGCCCATCCTCGAAACACGGCTGGCCGCGTGAACTGCGGATACTCCAGCAAGCCGACGCTGAACGAGTCGTCGTCGGGCGATCCCTCGTTGCCCAAGACACCCGGCACCAGCCGGACGACCGCGTCGAGCACGGCCATCGCAGCGATTTCACCACCGGTCATGACGAAGTCGCCAATCGAGATTTCATCCGTGACCAGGTGTTGACGGACGCGATCGTCAAACCCTTCATAGTGACCGCAGATTAACAGCAACCGGTCCAATCCCGCGAATTCGCGCGCCAGGTCCTGCGTGAACAATTGTCCCTGCGGGCTCAACAGCACCGTCCGTTCGTTCGCGCTCGTGCGCTGCGCGCGCACGCTCTCCACCGCTCGAAACAATGGTTCCGGTTTCAAAAGCATACCGGCACCGCCGCCAAACGGGTAATCGTCCACCGTGCGGTGGCGATCAGTCGCGAAATCGCGGAAATTGACGAGTTGAATTCGCACTAAGCCCTGTTCCGTTGCCCGTTTGAGAATACTCTCGCTGACGACGCCGGCAAACATTTGCGGAAACAGAGTAAACACAACGACCTCAAGCATCTGTTCATCCGTCCTTGGCAGAGCGGGCAGGCGGGCGCCGCGTCTTCTTGACCCCGCCTGCCGCGTCCTGAGTCCCAGGAGCCAACACCGCTGTCGACACTCCGGAAGAAGACCCTGTGGACTGCTCGTCCCCGTCCCGCCCCGCCTTTCCTCGACCAGCCGTTTCATCGTCCAACAGCCCGGGAAGCAGGTGCACCGTCATGACGCCGGCGTCGAGGTTCACGTCAAGAATGCAGTCCGGGATGGCCGGCAGCAGGAGATCGCGAGGGTGCTGCGGGTGCCTCACCACGTACACGTCGTTGGCGCCAGGTGTCAAGACGTCCCGGAGTTCACCCAGCCACCGCCCGTCATCCGTCACCACTCGCAGACCAATCAACTGGTGCAGATAATAAGTCCCGGCCGGCAACGGTACCAGCTGGGACTCGTGCACGCACAGCTCCATGCCCTTCCACGCCTCGACGTCCGAGATGGAAGGCAGACCTTCGAACGACACCAACCACCACTGCTTGTGCCGGCGGGCGCCGCGCACGGTGACCTGCCGCCAAGGCGCCTCCCCTGGACGGCGCAGCCACAACTCGGCCCCCGGCTTGAACCGGATCTCCTCGAAGTCCGTCCGGGACAGCACCTTCACCTCGCCACGCAGACCGTGAGTGCCTGTGATGACGCCGACGGTGTAGAAACTGCCGTCCATCTTCACTGCCACCCCCCGCCCGGCGGACGCCTGTCAATCCGTCACCGGTTCGCCGCCGCGCCGGATCTCGTGCACAATGCCGTCCTTGATGATGATTTCCGCACCCATGAGGATTTTGCCCCAATCGTCGCCGACGCGAACATCGACGGACGTCTCCACATTCATGTTCTGAATCTCGGTGCCCAGTTCGAGCTGTTGAATCTGTTGAATTTGTTGGATCAGCTGTTCCCTCTGCTCGATACGCATGTTTTTCTCGGCTTCCAGCTGTTCCTTCACCTGTTGGGCAACATCACCGCCTTGCGCCATGGCCTGTTCAAGCGCTTCCTTGCCGTGGCGCTCGAGCTGGTCCAGTTCCATCGTCAGGCGCTCGATGTGAAGCCTGTGTTCCTCCAACAACTGTTGTTTCGTCGCCTCCGTCAAAATGAACTTGACGGCGACCGGCTGCCGAATCGTCAGCATTGCAAACCGCCTCCCTTCCCCTGTATAACCCGCAAAGCCAACGTGCCGCGCGCACCTGCCGGCCGGGCTGCGCCGTCATGCGTGTTGCGGCTCATTGCTGCGAGCCCGTTACGACTCAATATCCACAACCACATGTCGGTTTTCGCGGTGGGCGGCGGCGCCGACCACGCTGCGGATAGCCTTGGCAATCCGGCCCTGTTTCCCAATCACCTTGCCGACGTCCGCCGGATCCACGGTCACCCGGTACACGGTCAGGTCGCCCTTGTGTTCTTCCGCCACCGACACGGAATCAGGGTGATCGACCAACGATTTGGCCAAAAACTCGAGAAGCTCCTTCACCCCGGCACCTCCAACCAACACAACCGGGAGGGTGTGCACGCTCCCGGTTGCCAAGTTCCTCGCTTATGATTTTTGCAACTTCAACTCGTGAAACTTCTTTAAAATGCCGGCTTGGCTCAGCAAGTACCGGACTTTGTCGGACGGTTGGGCGCCGGACGACAGCCATTTGAGCGCCTTTTCTTCGTCAATGGAGACAGCGGCCGGCTCTGTCAAGGGATTGTAAGTCCCAATTTCCTCAATGAACCGGCCATCCCGCGGAGACCGAGCGTCGGCCACCACCACACGGTAAAACGGGTGTTTCTTCGCCCCCATCCGCTTTAATCGAATCCGCACTGCCATCGTCTTCATCCTCCTCCGCACATTCTGATGAGCTGATTTCCGTCAGCGGCGCTTCTTTTTCTTGTGATGGCGAACCCGCTCAGGCGGGTGCGGCAAGCCGGCAGGCACGTTGCCAGGCAAGCCGCCTTGCCCAAACGCACTCAAATCGCCCATGGACTTGAGCGCGTTCAAAGCACCTCTCCGTCCAAACCGCTTGCCGAACCCGGCGAACCGCTTCATCATCTGCTGCATCTGCTCAAACTGGTTCAGCACCTGATTGACTTCGCGCACCGTCACGCCGCTGCCATTGGCAATACGCCGCCGCCGGCTGGCGTTCAAGATGTCCGGGTTGGCGCGCTCTTCCCGGGTCATCGACGAGATGATCGCCTCAATCCGGGCCAGTTTCCGCTCGTCGATGGATACGTTCTCGAGCCCCTTCAGCTTGCTGACGCCGGGAACCATCTTCAGAATCTGATCGAGCGGCCCAAGGTTGCGAACCTGGCGCAGCTGCTCGCGAAAATCGTCCAGTGTGAACGACGCTGTGCGCAGCTTGCGCTCCATCTCCTGCGCCTTCTCGAGGTCCACAGCCTGGCTGGCCCGCTCAATCAGCGTCAACACGTCACCCATCCCGAGAATGCGGGAAGCCAAGCGATCCGGGTGAAACGGCTCCAGTGGCTCGATTTTCTCACCCGTGCCGATGAACTTGATCGGACAGCCAGTGACCGCCCGCACCGACAAGGCCGCCCCGCCCCGCGTATCGCCGTCCAACTTCGTGAGAACGACCCCGGTAATGCCGAGTCGCTGGTGGAACGCCTCCGCTACACGCACCGCGTCCTGACCGGTCATGGCATCGACCACCAACAGGATCTCGTTGGGCTCCACCGCAGCGCGGATATTCGCCACCTCATCCATCAACTCGTCGTCGATGTGCAGGCGGCCCGCCGTGTCGATGATGACAACGTCAGCCCCCATCCGCTTCGCTTCAGCCAGGCCCGAGCGGGCGATATCCACGGGGTTGGCCGCGGTCCCCTGCTGGTACACCGGCACCTGAATTTGCTGCCCCAACACCTCCAGTTGCTCAATGGCGGCCGGCCGATACACGTCCGCGGCCACCAGCAGCGGACGGTGTTGCAAGCGGACAAACGACAGCGCGAGCTTCGCCGCCGTCGTGGTCTTGCCGCTGCCCTGCAGCCCCACCAGCATCACTACAGTCGGCGGCTGCGCCGCCATGTTCACGCGATGCTGGCTGCCGCCCATCAGGTCGGTCAATTCCTCGTAGACGATCTTGACCACCTGCTGGCCAGGCGTGAGGCTCCTTTGCACCTCTTGACCGACCGCGCGAGCCTTCACCCGGTCCACGAAATCCCGGACGATCCGCACGTTGACGTCCGCCGCGAGCAGCGCCAGACGGACCTCCCGCATCGCGGCATCCACGTCGGCCTCGGTCAGCTTGCCTTTTGACTTCAGCTTGTCCAGGACTCGCTGCAGGCTTCCGGACAATCCCTCCAGCACAGCCGCCACCTCCCTGCCTGTGAGGCCGTTACGGCGCAGACCCCAAATCGTCACCGGCCAACCGCTGCAACAGCAGGTCGATGCGGGCGCGGCCTTCCGCCGGCACCATCTCCCGGACCGACTCCCACGCGCGCATCAAATCCCCCAGCAGCACCTGCCGGTTCCGGTGAGTCTCCGCCAACCGCAACACGGATTCGTACGATTCCAGTTGCTCCTCGGCCCGCCGCAAGTTGTCGTGCACGGCCTGCCGGCTGATCCCCAGATGGGCCGCAATTTCCCCGAGCGACCAGTCGTCCAGGTAGTGCAGTTCCACCATCTCGCGCTGGCGCGGTGTCAGGAGCGGGCCATAAAAGTCGTAAAGGTCGCCCACCCTGGTGACCTTCTCCATCATACCGGGATCATGCGACACTGTCAAGCAGGCCCCCTTTACACCCTTGGCGTTGCCGGCCGAATCCGACCGGTCGGCATCCATTACCTGTCCGCTGACACCATCCGCCTAGCGCCTCCCGGGCACTCGACGCGGCGCCGCTCCCCGGACGCCTCCGCTACGGGCGGCACAGCGCTTGGGCGAACCAAGCCGGATTGAACGGCTCCAAGTCGTCCACCTGTTCTCCCAAGCCGACCCACTTAACGGGGATTTGATACTCCCGGACAATCGGCAACACGACGCCGCCCTTCGCAGTACCATCCAACTTGGTCAACACAATCCCGCTGACGTCGACCGCCTCTTGAAAGGTCCGGGCCTGGTTCAACGCGTTTTGCCCGGTCGTCCCGTCAACCACAAGCAACACCTCGTGAGGTGCGCCAGGCAACTCGCGGGCAGCCACCTTGCGGATTTTCGCCAACTCCGCCATCAGAGGCGCCTTGTTGTGCAACCGCCCCGCCGTGTCGCACAAGATCACGTCCGCGCGGCGGGCGCGGGCCGCAGCGATGGCATCAAAGACGACGGCGGCCGGATCCGCACCCTGGGCGTGGCGCACCACGTCACATCCGGTGCGCCGGCCCCATTCCACCAGTTGCTCGATGGCAGCCGCCCGAAACGTATCGCCGGCCGCAAGGATCACGCGCCGGCCCTCACTGCGGTAACGGTGGGCCAACTTCCCGATGGTCGTCGTCTTGCCGGCCCCGTTCACCCCCACCATCAGCACCAAGGTGGGTCCGGCGTCAGCCATGCGCATCGCCGGATCGACCGCGGAAAGCGCTTCCGTCATCGCCCGCTCCAACAGGGACGGCAGTTCCTCCGCCGTCGCTATCCGCTCCCGGCGCGCCTGCCGGCGCACTTCCTCGACCAGCCAAGCGGCCGTCTCGACACCGACGTCCGCGGCGATCAACGCCTCTTCCATCTCATCAAACACGGCGTCGTCCAACCGGCCACCGGCCAGCCAACCGCCAAGGCGGCCCCACACCGCGGTCCGGCTCTTCTCCAATCCCCGGCGAAATTTGTCCAACAAGCCCATGCTGTCACACTCCTACGCGGTCTCAAAGTCCGCTTCATCGGCCAGCCGGACGCTCACCAACGTGGAAACCCCCGACTCTTGCATAGTGACCCCGTACAAGGCGTCCGCCTCCTCCATCGTGCCGCGCCGGTGGGTGATCACAATGAACTGCGTGTCCGCCGCAAACCGCCGCAACTGAGCGGCGAAGCGGCCGACGTTGGCCTCGTCGAGAGCGGCTTCGACCTCATCCAACACACAGAACGGCACCGGCCGTACGCGCAAAATGGCAAACAGCAGAGCCATCGCCGTCAGCGCCCGTTCCCCGCCCGACAACAGGTTGAGGTTTTGCAACTTCTTGCCCGGCGGCTGCGCGATGACCTCAATGCCCGCATGCAAGACGTCGCGCTCATCGGTCAGCTCCAAGTCCGCCCGGCCGCCGCCGAACAACTGCCGAAAGCAGGCCGCAAACTCACTCCGGATCTGTGCAAAGGTGTCGGCAAACCGGCGCGCCATCTCGGCGTCAATGTCGGCGATGACATCCCGCAGGCGGGAAGAAGCCTCCTCCAGATCATCCCGTTCCGACTCCAGAAAGCGAATTCGCTCAGACAGCCGCTGCCACTCCTCGACAGCGCCTACCTGCACGTCGCCCATCGCCTCGATGCGCCTCTCCAACTCAGAAAGGCGGCGGCGGACGGCGTCGGCATCGGCCGGAGGCGGCTGATGCTCGCGGGCCCACTCGTACGTCATGCGATACGTTTCAGCCAACCGGCGCAGCAGGTGCCCCAACTCGACATCAATCCGGTCTGCGGCCGCTTCCGCCCGGTGCAGTTCGGCGTCCAACGCCGCAACCGCCTCTTGTTGCTGGCGCAACTGGTTCTCGGCAGCCGCCACGTCTGCCTCCATGTGCCGCCTGTCGTCTGCCAATGCAGCCAGCTCCTCCTGGCACAGACGCACCTCATCTGCCCGCTGCGCAACGTGTGCGGCGGTTGCCGCCAACTGCTCGGATATTTCGGCCGCCGTCCGTTCCCCCCCAGCCACGTCGTCCAACCATTGTCGCCGTTGCCGTTCCAGGCGATCCGTCCGCACCCTTAACTCCGCCAGCCGTTCCCGGAGGCCGGCGCGCTCTTGGGTCAGTGTGGCTACTTCGACTCTGCGGGCCGTCAACGCTTCCTGCATTTCCGCTTGCTCGCGGTCCCACTGCTCGAGCCGCGCCCGCGCCTCCGCCAGCGCCTGTTCTGCCGCCGCCAACGACGATTCAGCCGCCGTTAACGACGCCTGCAGCGAGCGCACGCGCTCGTTCAGTTCGCCACGGCCCTCCTCGAGCTGGGCGAGTTCCCATGCCGCTGCCTCCCGGCGTTCGCAAGCGCTCTGCCAACGCGCACGCGTCTCCCGGGCTGACGCTTCCATATCGGCCAACGCCGCCTGCAACTGCTGAATTTGCCCGGTCCACTGTTGCTGCTGGTGCACCAGTGCCGACACAGCCTCGCGCAAGCGTGCGCGCTCTTGCTCCAGTGCGTCCCGCTCCTGGCGCATGTCCTGCAACCGGGCAGCCAACTCGTCACGCTCACGCGCCCGGCCGAGCAACCCCGGTCCCCTTCGAGCATGCCCGCCACCTGACATGAGTCCCCCAGGGCTGACCACGTCGCCCTCCAGTGTCACCACGCGGACGCGGTATTCGAGGCTGCGTGCCAACGCGCCGGCTGCCTCCAGCGAGGATGCGACCACGACGTTGCCCAACAGGTGTTCAACAGCCCGCCGGTGAGCGTCCGCACAGCGCACGAGGTCGCTTGCCACGCCGATAAAGCCGGGCTTGCCGGACAGCTTCTCCAACTCCGCCGCCGTCAACCGGCGCGGCCGCACAACGGCCAACGGCACGAACGTCGCCCGTCCCGCCTGGCGCTGTTTGAGATGAGCAATTGCGGCGCGGGCTTCGGCCTCGCCGTCGACGACGACGTACTGCAGGGCGGGGCCCAACGCCGTTTCGATCGCCAGCTCCAGGTCGCCAGGCACCCGTATCAATTGCGCAATGGCACCGTGGACGCCGCGCAGCCGCCCGGCCGCCGCAGACTGCAGGACGGTGCGCACCCCCAGCGCGTACCCGTCGTACCCTTCCTCCAATTCTTTCAACAACTCCGCGCGCGACTGCGCCGCCGCCAACTCTGCCTGAAGGCGCTGAATGCGGGCAGCCACCTCTGCCTCCTTAGCGGCGGCTTCCCGCTGACGCCGGAGCGCTGCCGAAACCTCGTCGCGCATGTGCTGAATCTGCTCGACGAGAGCCTGTCGCTGGTCCGCCAACCGCCGCATGGCCGCGTCCAGTTCGTCCGCTTCGGCAGCCCACTGCTGCTGCTCCGCTTGCAACCGGTGCAGACGTTCCCTGCCCGAGACCAACGCGTCCTCGGCCTGCTTCAATTCGTTGCGCAGCCGGGCAGACTGGCTGTGCGCCTCAATTAACTCGGCTTGCCGCCGGGCAACTTCCCGTTCCAGCTGCTCGCGCACGTGCGGGTCAACCCGGGCAGCCGCCGCCTCCACAGCGGCCGCCTTCGCCTCCAGCTCAGCCTCGGCCTGCGCCAACTGCCTGTCTAAGGCCTGTACCTGGTTCCCCAATGCGGCTTGCTCGGTCGCCAATTCCTCCAACTGCCGGTGCCGTTCCGCAATGGTTGATTGCACATGCTGCAAGCGCTCCTGCAACAGCTTCAGCTGACCTTCCGCCCGCTCTCGCTCCTCGACCGCTTTCACCCAGTCAGCCTGGCGTTGTTCCACAGTGCGAATGCAGGCATCCAGTTGTTCACGGCGTGCCCGGAAATCGCCCTCCAGGGCCGCCAGGGCGGCCGCCTCCTGTGCGCGGAGGCGCCCGAGTTGTTGTGCAGCTTCAACCGCCTCGCGCCAGCGCAAGCGCAAGACATCGATGTCGTGCACCAGCAGGGAGACGTCGAGGGCCGTCAGCTCGTCACGCAGGGCAATGTACGCCCGCGCCCGCTCTGCTTCCCGCTCCAGCGGTTCTGCCTGGCGCCGCAGCTCAGCAAGCAGGTCGTCGATGCGGACCAAGTTCGCCCCGGTCTCCTCCAGCTTTCGCTCTGCCTCACGCCGTCGGAATTTGAACTTGACAATGCCAGCCGCATCTTCAAACGGGCCCCGGCGGTCTTCCGGCCGGGTCGACAACATCTCTTCAATCCGGCCTTGCCCGATGATGGAATACGCCTCCCGGCCAAGACCGGTGTCCATAAACAACTCGGCGATGTCTTTCAACCTGCAGGGCTGCTTGTTCAAAAGGTATTCGCTCTCCCCGGAGCGGTACACCCGGCGCGTGATGGTCACCTCGTCGTACACGACCGGCAGCTGGTGGTCGGCGTTGTCGAGCGTGAGCGACACCTCGCAAAAGTTGATCGGGCGCCGGTGCTCACTGCCCGCGAAGATCACGTCCTCCATCTTGCCGCCGCGCAGCGCTCGTGCGCTCTGCTCACCGAGCACCCAGCGGATGGCATCCGCAATATTGCTTTTGCCGCTGCCATTGGGGCCGACGACCGCCGTGATACCCGGAGCAAACTCGATGCTGGTGCGGTCCGCGAACGACTTGAAGCCCATCACGTCGAGCCGCTTGAGGAACACGTCAACTCCCCCTGCCTGAACGCTCGCGGAGTTTTTGCAGCGCCTGACAAGCTGCCTGCTGTTCCGCCTCTTTCTTGGATCGACCCGTACCCAGGCCCATCACTTCCGTGCCAACCACGACATCGACCAGAAACTCGCGAGCGTGGGCGGGACCGCGCTCTTCCAGCGTCTCGTAGCGCAGTTCCTGACCCAGGTGTTGCTGCACCCACTCCTGCAGTGACGTTTTGTAGTCGGTCGTCACCCGGTCTGATTCCACCTCGGAGAAGATGTGGTCCCGGGCGAACGCCTGCACCGCCTCCAGGCCCTGATCCAGGTACAGCGCACCGATGAACGCTTCGAACACGTCGGCGAGCAGCGCCGGGCGCTGACGCCCCCCGGATCGCTCCTCACCCTTGCCGAGCCGAACAAATTGATGAAAGTTGAGCTTCTTTGCGAACTGCACCAGCGACGCCTCACAGACGATGGAGGCGCGCATCCGGGTCAACTCCCCCTCAGGGAGGTCCGGATGGCTTCGGTACAGAAACTCACTAACCACCAGCTCGAGCACGGCGTCGCCGAGGAATTCCAACCGTTCATTGTCTTCGTGCGCCGTCTTCCGGTGTTCATTGCGGTACGATGCGTGAGTGAACGCCTGTCTTAACAGCGAGGGGGTTTTGAAGTGAATTCCAAGCTCGTTCTGCAGCTCATCCCATTTGCTCGGCACCTGTGATGCTCCTATCCAGCATGGTCCACGCTAGCGGTGGTGTGCGGCGGACACCGGGCTTCGGCCCCGCCGCCAGCACCGGTTCATCGCTGCGGTTCGTAGCGGCGCAGCACCAAGCAGCCGTTGTGCCCCCCGAACCCGAACGAATTGGACAACGCCACCCGGACATCCGCGCGGCGTGCCTGGTTCGGCACGTAGTCGAGATCGCAGTCGGGGTCCGGTGTCTCGTAATTAATGGTGGGGGGAATGATGCCATCTTCCAGGGTCTTCACCGTGGCGATGGCCTCGACCGCGCCAGCCGCGCCCAACAGGTGGCCGGTCATCGACTTAATCGAGCTGACCGCCAGCCGGTACGCGTGGTCGCCAAACAACCGCTTGATGGCGAGCGTTTCGAACTTGTCGTTAAAGTCGGTCGACGTCCCGTGGGCGTTGATATAGTCGACATCCGACGGCTGTACGCCTGCGTCCTCCAAGGCCAGTTTCATGGCCCGGTACGCCCCGTCCCCTTCCGGTGCGGGGGCCGTGACGTGGAAGGCGTCGCCTGACATGCCGTATCCGATGATCTCCGCGCGGATGCGGGCACCGCGGGCGAGGGCGTGATCGAGCGACTCCAGGATCACGACGCCAGCCCCTTCACCCATCACGAATCCGTCCCGGTTTGCATCGAACGGCCGACTGGCTCGTTCAGGTTCGTCGTTCCTCGTCGACAACGCCTTCATGTTGCTGAACCCGGCCAACGCCAAGTCGACGACGGCCGCCTCCGTGCCTCCGGCAATCATGACCTCGGCAGCCCCTCGCTGAATCAGCTTGAAGGCGTCGCCGATGGCGAGGGTGCTGGTTGTGCAAGCAGCGACAGGCGCACTGTTCGGGCCTTTTGCGCCTAACAGGATGGACACCTGTCCAGATGCCATGTTGGCAATCATCATCGGGATCATGAACGGACTAACCCGCTTAGGTCCCCGCTCGAGCAAAACCCGGTGGTTTTCGAGCAATGTGCCGATACCGCCAATGCCCGAGCCGATGTACACCCCAACCTGTTCGGCGTTCTCCGGCGTAATCGTCAGGCCGGCGTCTTCCAGGGCCTGGCGCGCCGCCGCCACGGCAAACTGGGTGAACCGGTCGAAGCGCCGAACTTCCTTGCGATCAATGTACTGATCCGGATCGAAACCGCGGACGAGACCGGCGATTTGGGTAGGGTATTCGGACACGTCGAACGTGTCGATCCGGGTGATGCCCGACCTGCCCTCGACGAGACTTTGCCAAAATGTCTGGACGTCGTTGCCGACTGGCGTCACGACGCCCAGACCTGTGATTACCACTCGTCGGGTCACGCTGTCACCCCCTACATAACAGAAAGCCCCGGCAACCGCACGGGACTCCGTTGGCTGAATCCGAGCCTTGTTTGGAAAAGTGGCCGTCAGGCACACGTTCAGCGCGGTTCAGCTCACTTGTGTTGCTCGATGTATGTAACCACATCTCCTACGGTGCTGATCTTCTCGGCATCCTCGTCGGAAATCTCCATATCGAATTCGTCCTCCAGCTCCATGATGAGCTCGACGACGTCCAAAGAGTCTGCCCCCAAATCGTCTTTAAACGTGGACTCCGGCGTCACTTTCGACTCTTCGACACCGAGTCGGTCCACAATGATGTTTTTCACGCGTTCAAACGTGTCGGACATGCCTTTCACCTCCTGCAGAGAGTATACTACATGACCATGCCGCCGTCGACCTGGATAACTTGCCCGGTGATGTACGCTGCGCCGTCCGACGTGAGGAAGCGAACCGCGTACGCGACGTCCTCGGCGGTTCCCAAACGGCCGAGCGGGATTTGCGGCAACAAGCGGTCGGCCGCCTCCGGGCCCAACGCCCGCGTCATGTCGGTGTCGATGTAACCCGGGGCCACTGCGTTCACAGTGATGTTGCGAGATGCCAGCTCGCGCGCCGCTGACTTCGTCAATCCGACCAGACCCGCCTTTGCGGCTGCGTAGTTCGCCTGCCCCGCGTTGCCTGTCAAGCCCACCACTGACGTCACGTTGACGATGCGGCCGTGGCGCTGCTTCATCATCGAACGGCTGACCGCGCGAATCATGTGGAAGGCGCCCTTGAGGTTGACGGCGACCACCTTGTCCCAATCCTCGTCCTTCATCCGCAATATCAACGTGTCCCGCGTGATCCCCGCGTTGTTCACGAGGATGTCCACTCGCCCCCACGCGGCCAAGGCGGCATCCACCAACCGTTTGGCATCCGCTTCCAGGCTGACATCCGCCTGAACGACCAACGCCTCGCCGCCCGCCGCGCGAACCAGCCTCGCCGTCTCCTCCGCGTCGGCCGACCGGCCTTGGTAGTTGACAACCACGCGGCCGCCGCCCTGCGCCAGTACGACTGCCACAGCGCGGCCAATGCCGCGCGAGGCGCCCGTCACAATGGCCACCCGACTGTCCAAATCCACACCCTCCTCAGGCTCGGGCTCCCAGCCCCGCCGCTGTCTCTCGCAGCGACGCCTCGTCTTCGACGTGAAACACCCGGATTCCTTTCCCGATTTTCTTAATCAGTCCGGACAGCACGGTCCCGGGACCGACCTCGATGAACGCTTCCGCGCCCGCCGCAAGCATCGCGCGCACGTCGTCCTCCCACCGCACGGGGGCACACAGTTGGCGCACAAGCGCATCGCGAATCTCGGCCGGCTCACGCAACAGCCGGCCATCCACGTTCGCCGCTACCGGTATCTGCGCAGGACGGAACTCAACCTGGTCCAGCAGGGCGGCCAGCTTGTCCGCCGCCGGACGCATCAGGCTGCTGTGAAACGGCCCGCTCACCTGCAGCGGCACGACCCGCCTTGCCCCGCGTTCCCGAGCTATCTTTGCAGCTCGTTCGACAGCCGGGGCGCTGCCGGATATGACAATTTGGCCCGGGCAGTTCAGGTTGGCCAGTTCGACGACCTGTGTTCCCTCCGAACAGTGTTTGCAAATGATTTCCAATTCACTCGGCTCCATCCCGAGCACGGCAGCCATCGCTCCTTGCCCCGCCGGGCAGGCCTCGTCCATCCAGCGGCCGCGCTGCTGCACCAGGTGCACGGCGTCGCCGAAGGAGAGGCTGCCTGCCGCCACCAGTGCTGTGTACTCGCCCAGACTGTGGCCCGCGGCAACCACCGGCTGCCACACCGCCGCCGTTGGATGCGCACCCATTACTTCGCAGAGCACCCGGTAGGCGGCCACGCTCGCGACCAACAGGGCCGGCTGTGTGTGGTATGTCACGCGCAGCGTGTCTTCGGGTCCTTCGAAACACAGCTGCGACAGCGGATAACCGAGGACCCGGTCGGCTTCGTCAAAAACTGCCCTCGCCGCCTCGTAACGACCGTACAGCTCCCGGCCCATGCCCACATACTGGGCACCTTGTCCCGGAAAGACCAAGGCCACTTTCACCAGCCACATCTCCTTCCAGTTTCGGGCACACTCCTTTGCGCTGACTGCGGAACAGGCCTGATCACCGGCGCACGACTAAAATGATGCCGGCGCGTAGCGTTATCGCGTTCGCCTCCTCCGCCAGCAGTCAACGGGCTTCCGACAATTTGGCCAGCAAACCCTGCTCGACAAAGCGGACCGCCTGCTCGATAGCCCTGTACCACGCTCGCTCGCCGCTGCTCCCGTGAGCCTTGATGCACCCGCCGGCGACGCCCAGAAACGGCGCGCCCCCGTACTCCGCGTAGTCGAACCGTTGCCGAAACGACCGCAGCCGCGGTTTCAAAACCTGCGCCGCCAGCTTCGTCCGCCAATTCGCCGTCAGCGCTTCCCGCAGTTCCGCGAACACGCCGAGACCCACGCCTTCGACCAACTTCAGGACCACGTTGCCCACGAAGCCGTCGCAGACGATGACGTCGCAGCCACCGTCTAATATCTCGCGAGCCTCCACGTTGCCGATGAACTCAGGCAGCGACTCCCGAAGCAAATGGTACGCTTCTCTGACCGCATGGTTGCCCTTCGACGCCTCACTGCCCACGTTCAACAACGCCACCCGCGGTTCCCTGACTCCGAGGACGTAGCGCGAATACGCTGCCCCCATGCGAGCGAACTCAACCAAGTTGTGCGGAGAAGCATCCATGGTCGCCCCGGCGTCTACCAACAACGCGCCAGGTCCGCGGAACGTGGGCAACACAGGCGCCAAAGCGGGTCGGTCCACACCTTCCAACCGCCCGATCACCAAAAGGCCCGCCGCCACCAGCGCTCCGGTGTTTCCGGCCGAAATCATGGCGTCGACCCGCCCGTCTTTGACCAGCCGCGCCGACACGACGAGTGAAGAATCCGGCTTGCGGCGGACAGACCGGACCGGGTCCTCGCCGGACCCAATCACCGAGGTTGTATGTATCACGTCGATCCGATCACCCACAGCCTCTCCCATCAAACCGCGAATGCGAGGCTCGTCGCCCACCAGCGTCAGCCTGACATCGGGGCGTGCTCGCGAAAAGGTCAGGCAGGCGCGAACGGGTGCTGCCGGAGCCCAGTCTCCACCCATCACATCGACCGCAATTCTCATCGGCTCACTCCCCGCCAGCGGCATGTTGGCATACGGTTTTGCGCCGCCAGAACGCCTCGCGTCCGGCCGGGGCCCACCCGCCGCTTACTCGCCGCGCTCGCCCGCGGGATCTTTCCGCAAACCGCGGGGTTCCACCGCGACCCAAATCGTCCCGTCCAAAACCGTGTCGTCCAGGGATTTCGTGTAGACTTGGCAGCGGGCCACATTGGCGCGCTGCGCGACGACATCCACGTGCGCGCGCAGCGTTTCGCCCAGCCGGACAGGGCGGTGAAAGCGCAACTCCGTCTTCGCCGTCACGGCGACATCTGCGTCCATCACCGCGATCGCCAACGAGTTCACCTGCGCGAACAGAAAATGGCCGCGGACAATACCGGTGCGCGCAAACACGTGCGCTGGCAGGACGTGGAACACGGAAGTGCCGTGGCGCCCTAGAGACAACTCCACGATTTCACCCACGACTTCCTCCCGCTCCAACGACCGAACGGCGTCCGTCCGGTCTTCTGCGACGCGCCGAATGCGCTCGCGCACCTCCGGGATGTGCAAAGCCTGGCGATCCAGGCGGATGGTCGCGATGCTGACCTGAAACTGGTCGGCCAGTTGCTCATCCGTTGCGAATGGGTTTTCCGACAGGTAGCGAACGAGGGCCATGCGCCGTTCAGACTTTTTCAGAATGCCGTCCTCTCCCCGTACGCCGACACCGGTCTGCCGTCTGCCGACGATTCGATATCTTTACCATATGCCGCAATACCGTTCAGCCGAACTGAGAAAGCAAGCCAAAGTGCGCGAAAAGCCGGCCCTCACGGCCGGCTCGCCCGCCTTTACCACACCTGTTCGCCCGCACCCGGTCGCGGGCGGCTGAGCGAACAGGGCTTTGCAGCCGCCGCCCTCCGCATCGCGGACGCCGGACTCATCTGCCCTGCCGCGCCATCACCGGGCCTGCACGACGACGCGGTCTTTGTAATATCCGCAATTCCGGCACACGTGGTGAGACAGCTTGTACTCACCACACTGCGGGCATTGCACCAAACCGGGCGCTTCCAGCTTGAAGTGAGTCCGGCGCAGGCGCTTGCGCGTCTTCGACACCTTATGTTGTTGTACAGCCATGTCGTCCACCTCCTTCGCAAAAGGCCCAAAGCACTGCCACCGCCACGACACCTGCCCGGCATTCACCGCACGCGGCATCCCATTATCCGGCCGGTGTTGAAATCCGCCGGCAGGCTTTACCCATCTTCACCCTGCTGGTGGTCATCGCGCAGCTGCGCCAGTGCAGCCCAGCGCGGATCCAGTGACCGCAGCTCACAGTCGCACACCTGCTGATTCCGGTTGCAACCGCACACCGGACACAGCCCCCGGCAGTCATCCCGGCACAACGGGCGATAAACCAACGCCAGCTGCACCGCCTCCGCCACGAACGGGTCCAACACGGCCACGCCGCCCTCGGCCGGGTGAACCTCGTCGGTGGCCTGCTCCGGGATATCGGTGAACGACTCGTCAAACTCGGCTGTAAGCGGCGCGTCGTACGCTTCCAGGCAACGGGCGCACAAGTACCTGACGACCGTGTGCACCGTCCCGTGAACCTGACAAAGGTGTCCCGCCAGTTCGGCCGTCAGGTCAGACTGGACAGGCTGCAGCGACTCGACGTCGCGGTTCATTTCCGCAATCTGCGAAAGCTCCAGCGTGTCGTGAATATGCAACAGGTTGTTGGCACTGCGGACCTCGCGAAAATCGACCAGCAACGGCACCCACTCCGATGCAACGAGTTTCAGTATACTGTGCCCACCTGGGCCGTGTCAATGAAATCGCTGGACGCCATCACTGCTGTCCAGACTCGGCAGTGTGACTTACCGCGCTGCCTGCACAGCCGAGCGAATGTCTGCCATGCGCTCCAGCGCCGCCTGGTAACCCGCCTGAATCGCCACCTGTGCTTTGTGAAACTCGGACGTACCCACCCCGGACAAGTCGGGTACAATCAGAACGTCCGCCTCCGTACCTCGCATGCGGAACACCTCGTCCTGCATCAGGTCTATCGACTGCAACACAACGTCCATCAGCGTCGTGGGGCGGCGCGAGCGGGACGAAGCAGAAACGTCCACGCCGACGACAACCTGAACTCCCAGCCAGCGTGCGGCCGACACCGGCACACGCTCGAGCACACCTCCGTCCACCAACACCCTGCCTTCACGCATCACCGGAATAAACACGCCGGGAATGGCGATGCTGGCGCGGACGGCATCGGCAATCGGACCGGTCGTGAACACCACCGGGGCCCTGGCCATCAGGTCTGTCGCCACGATCGCCAGCGGGATGTCTGCCTCCTCAATGCGGCGCCGGCGCGTCAGCAAAGCCACCATTTCGCGCACCTTTTCCCCGGCGATCAAGCCCAAGCGGCTCACCTTCATGTCAATCCACTGCCGACGGTGTAAAGCACACGCCAAACGCTCCATGAACCAGGGTGTCATGCCCGTGGCGTACATCGCACCTACCAAGCTGCCCATGCTCGACCCAGATACCGCTTCCGGTTTCAAACCGTGTTCCTCGAGCGCCTTGAGCACGCCGATGTGCGCCAGCCCCTTCGCCCCGCCGGCACCCAAGGCGACGCCCATGACCGGTTGTGCCACGCCGCTTCGCCCCCACCGCTGGACCCGGTCATCCGCGCACAGGTCCGATTGTTTCCGTCACACATTGCGAAACTTCGCGTACATCGCTTGTTCCACTGCCGGCGGCACAAAATCCGCAATATTGCCCCCGTGGATGGCTATCTCCTTGATCAAAGAAGAACTCAGGTATGAATAGTTGTAACTCGTGGGAATGAACACGGTGACGGCCGCTTCGTTTAACTTGCGGTTCATGTGCGCCATGCGAAGTTCATTTTCAAAGTCGCTAATCTCCCGCAACCCGCGAATGATGCAGGATGCGCCCTTCAGTTCGACGTAGTGCACCAACAACCCCATGAAACTGTCGACCACGACGTTCGGCAACCCCTTCGTAACCTCGCGGATCAGGCCCATCCGCTCTTCGACGCTGAACAAAGGGTGTTTGCCGGGATTCTGAAGCACCGCCACAATGACTTGGTCAAACAGTCCGCAGGCTCGGGACAACACGTCCAAATGCCCGTTCGTGATCGGGTCAAAGCTGCCTGGGTAGACCGCGATTCTCATCTGACACCTCGTGATCAGGAGCATACAGCGTCACTGCCACATCTCCGTAGGTACGGCGTTTCCCCGCCACCAGGCGACCCACCCTGTCGGGCAACACCACGTCGCCCGGGTGTTCGCAAACCACCCCGTGTACCACCGGGAGTGCGCCTGTGCCCACGGCCTGCAACACCGCACCCCACAGGTCCGTGGTGTACGGCGGGTCGACAAACACCCATCCGACGACCGGCTGCTCTTCCGACAAGCGGTTCCAGGCCGCCCGCCAATCCATCCGCCAAATCCGCACCCGTTGCTCTGCACGCAACCGTCGAACGTTGTCCTGGATGGCTGCAATGCTCTTGGGATGCACGTCCACCAACACGGCCCCTGACGCGCCGCGGCTCAAAGCCTCCAGCCCCAGCGCCCCCGACCCCGCAAACAGGTCGATGGCCAGACCACCGCGCCAATTCCAGCCCATCAGGTTGAACATGGATTCCTTGACGCGATCCGTCGTCGGGCGAGCGATCCGCCCGGCTGGCGCCGTCAGCCGGATCCCCTTCCACTCACCGGCGATGATCCGCAATGAGTGTCCACCCCAATCCAGCGTCTGTCCGCACGCGCTGCAATACTCATGCCAGGGTTCCCTCCACTACTGTACCACACGGTTAAAAATTGTGGATGACACGTATATCTTTGCGTGATTTGGGCGAGGATATGAACAGCAACGGCGAGAGCTGTTGTAGGCAACCGCGGGCGAAGGCTTAGGTTTCCCCATAAGCGCTTCCTCCGGTTTCTCCTCTCCCAGAATGCGCGGCATCGGGCATCCACCTGTTGCCGCGGCAGAACCCACGCGTACCCGGGCGTGGGTTTTCTGCGTCTTCAGGCGCCGCTGACGTCCCCGAATGGTCAAACGCGGTATCCCCATCGGCAGGGATGGCATGTATAATTTGATTCAACGGGACGGGAAGGATGAACCACATATGGACAGGAGCCACCAGGATCCTCACCATTGGACAGCGGCCGAAATCGCATCGGCCGTGCAGCGGCACGTGTGCTCAGCAGAAGAAATCACGCGCCACTTTCTTGAGCGCATCGCCCGCTACAACCCCGCTCTGCACGCGTACATTTCCATTTCCGATCACGCCCTTGAAGAGGCGCGCGCGATCGACCGGCGCATTGCGCAGCGGCGCCGGCCCGGCCCTTTGGCCGGTGTGCCCGTTGCGATCAAAGACCTGATTGACACTGCCGACCAGCCGACCACCTACGGTGGCCGCCACTTCGCCGGCCACCGTCCGCAACAGTCGGCGACGGTCGTGCAGCGGTTGCGCGACGCCGGCGCGGTGATTCTCGGCAAGACCAACTTACACGAATACGCATACGGCACCACCAACGAAAACCCGCATTACGGCACCGCTCTCAACCCTTGGAACCGAGCGAAGATCTCGGGCGGATCGAGCGGGGGCAGCGCGGTGGCGGTGGTGGCCGGTCTGGCGGCCGCGGCGGTGGGCACCGACACCGGTGGCAGCATCCGCATCCCTGCCGCCTTGACAGGCCACGTGGGCTTTAAGCCCACCTACGGTCGGGTCAGCAAAGCAGGCGTGTTGCCGCTGGCGCCCACGTTGGATCACGTTGGACCGATGACGAAGTCGGCCGCAGACGCCGCCCTGCTGGTCGCCACCATGGCTGGGTATGACCCGAAGGACCCGGACAGTGCCCGCGTCCCTTTGCCGGACGATTTGCTGAACGATGCGGTACGCCGGTCGCATCGCCCGCTGCGCATCGGCGTCCCGCGCCGGCACTTCTTTGAGCGCTGCCACCCCGGCGTCGTCCAGGTCGTCCAGGCTGCTCTGCACCAGTGGGCGAAATCACCGACAGTGTCGTTCGTCGACGTCGAAGTGCCGTACATCGACGAAGTTCCGGAGGCGCAAGCGGCGATTCTGTCTGCCGAGGCTTTGGCCGTTCACCGGGAAAGGCTGGAGAACCAACCTTGGTTGTTTGGGGAAGACGTGCGTCAGCGGCTGGAAAGTGGCCACCGCGTGAGCGGCCCGGACTATGTGAGAGCGATGTGGTTTCGCCGCCGCTTTCAAACGTCGCTGGGAACGGTGTTTGACTCCGTCGACGTCCTCGCGATGCCGGCGACCCCACTGCTCGCCACCGACATCGGGCAGTGGAAGACGCACGTCCGCATGCAGGAAGTGTTGGTGCGGCCGCATCTGACGCGCAATACCAGCCCGTGGAACTTGAGCGGACTGCCTGCCATAAGCGTACCCTGCGGTCCGTCGTCCGACGGGCTGCCGGTGGGGCTCCAGTTGGTCGGACCTCCGTTCGGGGACGTCACCGTGCTGGCAGCCGCACTGCACTGGGAGCGCGTCTTCGAGTGGGATCCGCTCGCGCCCGACTACCGGGGTACCTCCCCTGCCCCAACCGTGCACGAACCAAGCCGGCCTACACCCGGCTCGGCTGCGCGCGCCCACCCTGAGCCACAGCAGCCGGGCTGACGTCCGCCAGCGTCGTGCGAGGCGGAGCAGGCCGGAGGGACTCTGGCCTTAACGCCAGCTGGCTGTGGGTTTGATGACGTCGAAGTTGACCCTGTCCTTGTACCGTTGTGCCGTCAGAATCAACTCGCGGATGATGTCGTCGGACAACAAGTGCGGTTTCAACCCGAGGTCGATCAGCTTCGTGTGCACCGCGTTGTAATAATGCTCTTCTTTCTCCACGCGGGGGTTGGGGAGGTGGGCGATGTTGGCACGGATGCCCATCTCCTCCGCCACTCGTTTGACGCGTTGCGCCAATTCGAGGACCGAGAACTGTTCCGTGAATTGGTTGAATACCCGAAATTCCCCGGCGTCCGCGGGATGAAGCGCGGCGAGTTCCACGCACTGTACCGTATCGCGAATGTCCAAGAAAGCCCGGGTTTGTCCGCCCTTTCCGTACACAGTCAGGTCGTGTCCGACCGCTGCTTGAATACAAAACCGATTCAACGCGGTGCCAAACACGCCGTCGTAATCGACGCGGTTGAAGAGCCGCTCCTCGACGCGGGTCTCGTCCGTCCAGAGGCCGTACACAACCCCTTGATTGAGGTCGGTCGCCCGGATCCCCCACGCCTTGCAGGCAAACATGATATTGTGGCTGTCGTGCACCTTCGAAAGGTGATAGAACGAGAATGGCTGTTTCGGGTAAGGCAGCACGTCCTCGCGGCCCTTGTGTTGAATCCGTATGTACCCTTCTTCAATATCGATATTGGGCGTGCCGTACTCGCCCATCGTGCCCAGTTTAATCAAATGGCAATCAGGCGTGATCTCTTTGATCGCGTACAGCACGTTCAGCGTTCCCACGACGTTGTTTACCTGTGTGAACACAGCGTGCTCCCGGTCAATCATCGAATACGGCGCAGACCGCTGCTCCGCATAATGAACCACCGCTTCCGGCTGGAAGTCCCGGAACACTCGTTCGACGAGTGAGTAATCGGTCAGATCCCCGATGTACGTGCGGATCTCTCGACCGCTGTGCTCCTTCCAAGCGGATACCCGCTCTTCCAGCGAGTAAATAGGCGTGAGCGACTGCGTCCCCAGCTCCTCGTCCCATTGGCGGCGAATCAAGCTGTCGACAATGGCCACCTCGTGTCCCCGTGCAGAAAAGTGCAGGGCGGTTGGCCAACCGCAAAACCCATCGCCCCCGGCAATCAAAATCCTCATCTGGAACTCACCCCGAAGACTGCCTTCATAACCTGATGTCCTGTACTTCCTCCAATGTACAGGTTTTGCGGCAGGCGGGCAAGCATTCCTTTCCGAAGTTTCAATAGCCAGCTGATAGCGGGTGCGCGCAGGCGCCACGTCCACCGGCCCGGCGCAGAGTCGGTTCACCAGGGACCATGATAGTCTCCCATCGCTTCACTGACCTGTATCATCCATTCCCAGTACTTCCTCAAGCCTTTGCCGCACAACCGCAACACGAAGCGTACCGGACGCATGGCCATCACCTCAGGTCCAGTATGCCCGTGCAGCCAGTCTTTTTATGATTGTATGCCTGCCGCAAACGCGTTCTCTCCGGAGCGCCACCCGGCAATCGGCTCACCCATCTTCACCCGCTGCCCCGCTTCCACATACCACGGGCCAATCACGCCGGGTTCAAACAGCAAGACGACCGTCGACCCGAAGTCGAACCAGCCGATTTCGTCGCCCCGCTGCAAACGGACATCCGCCTGACCCGACACAACAGACCGGCGTCGCCGGCTCCAAGGGTGACCCAACTGCGGAAGGTAGGGCGTACGGACGGAACCGACCAACGTCGCCCCGACCTTGACCAGACACATGCGTCCATGCGCCGACATCACGTGTGTGACCACCCGTTCGTTGCGCGTGAACACGCCCCGAATGTGACGCACGCCGTGCGAGTTGACCGGGTAAAGGTTCCCGGGAATGTGCCGCCACCCTGTGATCCGCCCGTCCACAGGCATGTGAATGCGGTGATAATCACGCGGGCTGAGGTACAAAGTCACGTACCTTCCGGCACGGAACCAACGCGCCTCCTCTCTGTTCGCGAGCAGTGCGTCCAAAGTGTATGAAGAACCTTTCACCTGAAACAACACGTTTTCGTCGATCTCGCCGAACGCCCCGACCGTCCCGTCAACGGGTGAAACCACGCCGTCCGGTGCCACCGGCCGCGCACCCGGGCGCAGGCGGCGGACAAACAGGGCGGCCAGTGTTTCGTACGTATCGAGCGGACGCTCCGCATCGGCAAGGTCCACCTGATACCGCCGGACAAACCAAGGAATCGACCGGCGGCTCGCCGGATGGTGCAGGAACGCCCCGGCCAACGCCGTCAACAACCGTTTCGGAAGGACATGAAGGATGACTGTCCACACCGTACGCATGCCGTACCCTCGCCCTGCTTGTTAGAGTCTCAGGTAGTGGTGTAAAATTCGCTGCCTGAATTGACGAGAAAGCCACCGAGTGCCATCTACGTAAGTGACACCAACTCCTTCGTAGAGGA
>JADGIC010000158.1 GCA_019683615.1 Alicyclobacillaceae bacterium
CCGACGCACCCGCCGGGGACCGTGAGCCGTGTGCAGCAGCTGCCGTTACGTACCCAGCCAAAGCAGGATGCGCACGAGGCAGAGCGCCAACAGGCCGCTGGCCGGGATCGTGATCAGCCAAGCCAGGACGATGTTTCCCGCCACCGCCCAGTTGACCTGGCGAAACCGTTTCGCCGCGCCCGTCCCCATGATGGCCGACGAGATCACGTGGGTGGAGCTGACCGGCTGATGCAACAAGGTCGCGGACAGGATCACGGCGGCGGACGTCAAGTCGGAAGCAAACCCGTTGATAGGCTCCAACTTGATGATTTTAGATCCGACCGTCTTGATGATCCGCCATCCTCCCGAAGCAGTCCCCAACCCCATGGCCACTGCGCACAACAGTTTCACCCAGAACGGGATGTCCATGGTGGATTGAAATCCCCCGGCAATCAGCGCGAAGGTGATGATCCCCATGGTCTTTTGGGCATCGTTGGTGCCGTGCGTGAACGCCTGAAATCCTGCAGAGAATATCTGCAACAGCCGGAACCAACGGTTCACCTTGTGAGGTGAACGGTTGCCGAATGCCAGGCGGAGAATCCACATCACCACGAAACCGAAGACGAGGGCGCTGACCGGCGACAGGATCAACGCCTGCACGATAGACGCGAACCCGCTGGCATTGATGGCGTGCAGACCGGCGGCACCAATCACGCTGCCGGTTAAAGCGCCAATCAACGCGTGGGATGACGAACTCGGGATACCGAAATACCACGTGACCAGATTCCACGTGATAGCCGCGATCACTGCCGCCAACACAACCCACATCCCGTGCGGCACTTTCAGCGGGTCGGCAATTTTGCCGCCGATGGTTTTGGCCACACCGGTGAACGTGAGCGCACCCACCAAGTTCAGTGCGCCCGCCAAAAGCACCGCCCGGCGCGGAGACAAAGCCCGGGTGGAGACGGTGGTGGCGATGGCGTTCGCCGTGTCGTGAAATCCGTTGGTGAAATCAAACACGAGTGCAAGCAACACGACAAACACGATCAACGTCAACATCCGCTCTCACCCATCACGCGTTTTTCACCGACACTGAAGCGAGCACGTCGCCGACATCTTGGCAACGGTCGGTGACGCTTTCCAAGATTTCGTAGATTTCCTTGAGCTTGATCACCTCTAGCACGTCGGCATGCCCTTCGCTGAACAGCGCCCGCAGGGAATTGCGCAACAGTTCGTCACCAGTCTTCTCCAGTTCGTTGATGCGCACGGTATGCGCCCGCAACTGGGCCAGCTTGCGGGCATGCAAGCGCTCCACGGCAGCCGTCACCTCGTTCACGCAGTCCTGGATGTTGCGCGCGAACTCGAGCATCGCCGGCGTGGCCTGGGTGATGTGGAACAAATGAAAGCGTACCGCACAGGCCTCCAGCTGGTCGACGATGTCGTCCATTTTCATTGCCAGTTCCAGGAAATCCTCACGATCCAATGGCGTGATGTACGTCGCGTGCAGCAGATTCACGAGTCCGCTCGCCAATTCGTCTCCCTTGCTCTCGAACGCTTTGACCTGGTCTGCGAACCGGCCGGTGTCGGACAAATCCTGCAGACCCTGTACAAACAACACCGACGCCTCCCTGGCGTTTTCGGCGATGCGGACCAGGTACTCGAACAACTGTTGCGACCGCTTTGCCACGTCTCTGACCCCTCCAACGGCTGCCATCGAAACCAGCCGCTGCACATGCGTGCAGCTTAGTCTTTGTGTAGCTTGCTCTTGAGGACATCATATGGAGGGTTTGTAAACGGTCCGTGAGTGCAATGTTAAGTTTCTGTAAAGCCGATTGAGAGACGCTTGCACTGCTCCTGGTTGCGGCCGTCATCCGACATCCGAGCGCGCCCATCGGAGGCGGCGTCAAGACGGCCACAGGCGCCATCGAGGCGCTTGATTGCCGGGAGCGCGGCGGTCTGATAGAGTTACGGTGGAGACAGCGGACCGTTCCCCAACCGCCGACCACGGACCGGCAGTACGGAGGCGATGGTGTGGCACCGATTCTGGTGGTGGACGACGAAGCGTCCATCGTCAAGCTCGTGGCGTACAACCTGTCCCAAGCCGGATTCGACGTCATCACGTCGGACAACGGACCGGAAGCTCTGGCGTTGGCGAGGCGGCACGCACCCGAGCTGATTGTCCTGGACCTGATGTTGCCCGGCATGAGCGGACTCGACGTGTGCCGAACGCTGCGCGCGGACGGTGTGAAGACGCCGATTATCATGTTGACCGCCCGCGACGACGAAATCGACCGGGTATTAGGACTCGAAATGGGCGCGGACGACTACATCACCAAGCCGTTCTCGCCTCGGGAATTGGTGGCCCGCGTGAAGGCGGTGCTGCGCCGGACGGCGGATGCCGACAGCTTGCCGAGGGCGCCCGACGTCCTCCGCATCGGCCGGATCTCCGTGCGGCCTGCGGAACACGAAGTGACCGTCGATGGCCAGGTGGTCGAGCTGACGGCACGGGAATTTGCTCTGTTGGTTCACCTCATGGAGAACGCCGGACGCGTACTCACTAGGGATCAGCTTTTGCAAGAGATCTGGGGATACGACTTTCCGGGCGGCACTCGCATTGTCGACGTCCACATCTCCCACCTGCGCGACAAGCTTGAACCAGACCCCAAAAACCCGCGCTACATCCGGACCGTTCGCGGCGTCGGCTACAAATTTGCGCGCGAGGAGGCGCTGCTGTGATCCGGCTGCGCACCCGTACCGCCTTCCTGTGCGCTGCGCTGGTCGGCGGCTGCCTGGCTGTGGCGGCGTTCGCGGTGTTGCCGTTTCTGGAACGGGTGCAAACAAGCACCACGAGGCGCCTGCTGACCGGGGAGGCAGTGGCATGCAGCCGCCAGTTGGCCCGCTTGTTCCGTGCGTCGGCCGGACAACCGTCCGCGGCCGCCGCCGCCCGCGTTCTGCAGTCACTCGCGCTCCCCGCCGAACAACAGGTGGTCGTGCAACATGCAGACGGCCGGGTGTGGCTGCGCCTGCCGGCCCCTTCCGCTGCCCCCGGCAGGGAACGACTTCCCTCCGCCGGTGAGGGCCAAGGTGTCGCGTACGGCCAGGGGATCGGCAAGGGCACATGGTTCCAATATCCTGAGTCTGTCGTCGCCGTGCAAGTGCCGGTTCGGGCAGACGGCCGCATTCAGGGTTGGGTGACAGTCGCGGCTCCCCTCCGGCCAGCCAACGTAAACCTGTTGGCCATGTGGGGAGAATACACCGCCGCCTTGGCTGCCATCGGCATTGCCGCGTTGCCAGCGATTCGCCTGTTGACACGTCACCTTTCGCGCCCGGTGGAGCAGGCCGCGGCCGCCGCAAACCGCTTGGCGGCCGGCGAACCCGGACCGCGGCCGTGGCCCGACGGCGTGGCCGAGGTCGAACAGCTCAGCCACGCACTTGGCACGTTGGCCGACCGGCTGGCCATGCAGACGGAAGAATTGGAGGAAGCGAAGAGCAAACTCGACGGCGTGATCGCCAACATGGGCTCCGGCGTTATCTTGGTCGACCGGGCGGGACGCATCACCCTCGTGAACGACGCCGCCACCCGCCTGCTCGGCGGATTGCAGAGCGGCCACGACCACCGCGAGGCACTCGCTTGGCCCGAGCTGTCCGCACTCGTGGACCACGCGCTGAGCCGCGGCGAACCAGCGCATGCCGAGTTGTGCGGGACCCGGTCCGGCGGTCTGACGCTCGACGTTCACGCCGCACCCGCCCGCGGCCGTCACCGCAGCGTGGCGGGCGTGGTGGTGGTCCTGCACGACGTATCCGCTTGGCGGCGCGTCGTGGAAATGCGGAGCGAATTTGTCGCCAACGTCTCGCATGAACTGCGCAGCCCCATCACGGCCATCCAAGGGTTTGCGGAGACACTGCTCGACGGTGCCATCGACGACCCGGAAGCGTCCCGTCAGTTTCTCCAGGTCATCTACGACGAATCTGTGCGAATTGGCCGGCTGGTGGAAGATTTGCTCGACTTGTCGAAAATGGAGTCGGGTCACACCGTGTTTCACTTCGAGCCTCACGACCTGCGCGACCTGATCCAACAGGTTTCGGACCGCTTTCGCCACCAAGCGGATAAACTCGGCATCAGCTTGGTGACCGCCATCCCGGACACCCCTGTTCTGGCGGAGGTGGCACGGGAGCGCGTGCTCCAGGTGCTGGTCAACCTGGTCGCCAATGCGCTTGCCTACACGCCGTCCGGCGGCATCGTCACGCTGGCGGTCGAAGACGGCGGGAAGGAGGTTCGGCTCATCGTCCGGGATACGGGCATTGGCATCCCGCCGGCTGACCTGCCCCACATCTTCGAGCGTTTCTACCGCGTCGACAAAGCCCGCAGCCGCCAGTCCGGCGGCACCGGTCTGGGATTGTCGATCGTCCGCCACATCGTGGAAGCTCATGGCGGAAGGATCGACGTCCACAGCCGGCTGGGAGCCGGTAGCACGTTCACGGTCGTGCTCCCGAAGCACCGCCCGCTGTCCGCCTGACCCCCGCCACCGCCTCCAGCAAACCGCCTGCGGTACAACGCAAATCCGGACGTCCTCTTGAATAACATGGAAAGCAAACACCCGACTTCGACAGTTGGTAGTCATACAAAGTCCCGCGAACCCAAGTCTGGCAAGGATTCGCGGGGCCTGTGGATAACTCGCGTAGTGTCTACAGCC
>JADGIC010000159.1 GCA_019683615.1 Alicyclobacillaceae bacterium
CGTTCCCGGACAAACCGGTGCTGCTCCGCCGGATGCTGTCCCGGGACGACGGAGAACCGCGCCTCGACGAGTACCCACGGCCACCGCTCCCTGCGCTGAAGGACCTGGCACCCGGCAACACGTTTTATGCGGAAGGACGTCAGTCCGTCATCAACCAGATTCCGCTCACCGCGACGCGGAGCGAGTTGGAGACGTGGCGCATGTGCCCAGAGTGCTCGCACATGGAGCGGGAATCAGAGGTCACCACACAGTCCTGTCCGGCGTGCGGCAGCCTTGGCTGGCAGGATGCCGGCCAGGTGGTGCAGCTGCTCCGCCTGGAACGCGCCGTCTCGCGGGGGCGGGAACAGGACGCGCTGATCAGGGATGAGCGCGAGGAGCGCGCGCGGAGACAGGGCATAGAGAAGACACTGTTCGAATTCCCCGACTCGCCGGCCACCGGCGAGTCGGTTGCGGGGCACGTGTTTGCGGTGGAGTACTTCCAGCGCGTCCAGATCCGGACTATCAATTTCGGGCCGGAGAATGCCCAAGCTGGATATCGTCCCGTGGCGGGGGACAAGGTGCCGCGGCAGGGATTTGTCCTGTGCAGCGTCTGCGGCGCCGCTCAGGAACGGGACGCGCACGGGCAGCCGACGATTCATCACGTGCGCGGCTTTCCATGTTACAGCGGTCGTCGCGCCGATCACAGCCTGCAGACGGCGATGACCGGAGTACATGAGCACACCCCCGTTGCGCGGGCCGAGGAACTCCATGTCTACCTGTACCGGCCTTTGCAGTCGGAGGCGCTTCGGGTGACGCTACCCGTGCAACAGGCGCTGGTGGAACCTCGCATGGCCACCTGGGAGGCCATCTTACGGTTGGCGCTCAGGCTGCGCTTGGGGGGAACCGCTCAGCAGATGGGCATCGCCCCATATGACGCCCCGATTCCAGGCACTCCTTACCGCACGCGCTCTCTCGTGGTGTACGACCTGGTTCCGGGCGGCACAGGCCATCTGCGGCAGTTGGCGGAGCCCGGTAAGATGCGTAGCGCCCTACGCGAGGCATACGAGCACATCCGCGACTGCGCCTGCGCGACGCAGGGACGGGACGGGTGTTACCGGTGTCTGTACCGGTACGAGACGCAGTATCATCATGAGCATATCTCGCGCCGGCTGGCGCTGGAGATGCTGGCGCCGCTCGTCTCCGAGCAGGCAGAATGGACGCCGGTGACGGGGGTCGCTCGAACAGATGGCGCCTTCCCCGCCGTCGGTGGCGAGGCGGAGCCCCGATCCGCCCTTCTGGAGAGCGAGTTGGAGGTACTGTTCCAGGACGCGCTTCGCCGTACCCTGGAACGTCGACTCGGACCGGGGGCGCTCACCTGGCAACCGTTTCACGATGGCGTGCGAACGGGCGTGGACATTCGTTGGCAAGAGCGCTCCGGCGAGGTGTGGTGGCGACTCATCCATCAGCCGGATGATGATAAACTGCCGCTGTCCGTGCGTACGCGGCCAGATTTCGCTTTGCGACCGGTTCGTTGGACAGGGGCAGAGGCACCAAAGCCGGTGATGGTCTACTGCGACGGTGTCGCATACCACCTGGGGGAGAACGGCGTACGCCTGGCGCGCGACATCCTGGTCCGCGAGGCGTGGCGGCGTGCCAGCGAGGTGGTGGTGTTCACGGTGACATGGGCGGACGTACAGGCCGCGTTGGCCGACGAAATCCGCTGGCCGGACCGGACGGTGGCGTTGCTCACGCAGGGGTTGTACGAGGCCTGGACGGGTCCCCAAACGGCACCGGGCACCAGTTCTGTCCTGCACCGTTGGAGCTGGACAGCACTCGAGATGGTGGCCGAATACCTGCAACGGCCGCTGCTCTCGGCGTGGGCTGACCTCGCCGTGACGTCCATTGTCGTGGGTACTGCGCCGCACACCCGGCCTGAGCGGTTGGCGGAAGCACTGGCGTATTTGGGCGGTGGCGATGGATCGGATGCGCTCCATGCGGCGGAACGACGACCGGCGTATCACGCGCTGGACCAGCGCCTGTCCCGCTTGATGGAGACCCCCGTCCGCTGGGCGGATGTCCCGATGGGTCCAGCGGGCGCGTTGCACGTCCGGTTGGCTACATTGCCCTTACCGAACGGGCGGTGTGAAATGGAAGGACAGATTTTGCTGCGGGACGAGTCTACCGACGCGTTTCTCCAGGTGTCCGCGGAGACACGCGAGTGGGCATGGCGGGCTTTCTGGCACTGGCATAACGTGCTCCAATTCGCTCCGCTCAGCGTCCGTTTTACTAGCCAAGCCTCGCGCCGGCGTGAGGCCGGCCTGTGGACGGAGTTGGAGGAGATGGCGGGGACGGATCCACTGCCGCTGCGCGTGTTGCAGGTGTTTCAGGTATCACAAGGTGCCGGTTCCGCACCAGAGGCCCGCCGTACGCCCGATTGGGTCCGCTGGGTGCAGCCGCGCCTGCGCCCATTCGCGGAAAGACTGCTGTCCCATGGGGTGCCGGAGCCCGAGGTGGGATACGAGATGGGCGAAGAGAAGATCCTTGGCGAAGCGGAATTGGCCTGGCCTGAATATCGACTGTGCGTTCTTGTCGGTGAGCAGGTAGACGCACGTCTTGCCTTTGAACGAGCCGGCTGGCACGTCTGGGTGGTGCCGGGGGACGCGCTCAAGGCCGGCACGCCGGCGTTGCAGGCGCTCGCCGATGAATGTCGCACTTGGTGGCAGACACACGTGCAGGAGGAGGTGAGTTGAGGTGGCGACAGTGGCCATCCACGACACGTTTCTGGAGAGTTACGCGCGCTTGCCACATACCGAGCAAAAGCGCGTCAAACGGTTGATCGATGACTTGCGGACGGATCGGGTGGGCGGGTCCCGCCGCCTGGAGCGCTATCTTGAGGCCGCGGACGACAAGGTCTATTCGATTCGCCTTAGCGACGCGTATCGGGCCATCGTGGTACGACCCCCGGGGGAGAATGTGTACCTGTTGGCGTGGGTTGATCACCACGATGAAGCATACCGCTGGGCCCGCCGCCGCCGCTTTGAGGTGAATCCGTACACGCGAACGCTGCAGGTCTGGGATGTGGAAGAGACGGGGGTACCGGGGACAGGCACGGAAGCAGTCGCACATCACCGAGCACAAGTGGACAGTGAAATCGGAGAAAGAGCCGAAGCCGAGAACAAGGTGGCTTGGCTCGACGCGCTCACCGATGAGATGTTGCTGCGCCTGGGCATTCCAGCCGACTTCTTGCCTCGTCTGCGCCGGATTCACAGCGAGTCAGATTTGGAGCAACTGGTTGCTGTGCTGCCGCAGGAGGCGGGCGAGGCACTGCAGTTTCTCGCCATCGGGGAGCCGTACGAGTCAGTGCTACAGTGGGTGCTGGAGAGCACCGGGGTTGGCGCCGGGGCCGGGGCAGATGAGGCCACGTACGGTGAGCCGACCGGCGGACACATTCCTGTCCCGGCGGCGGCTAACGAGCTGGAAGGCGGCGGAGCGAGCCCGCAGTCCGCATCAAATGCCAAGGGGGGAGGTGTTGCCACTGCCAACGTTCTGCCGGTTCGGGAGGCCAACCCGGCGCCGGGCAGTTTCCTGGATGCGCTGACGCGCCACGGCAGTCGGCGGGTGGCCGTCGTGACATCGGACGAACAGCTCCAGGCCATGCTTGATCAGCCACTCGCCAAGTGGCGCACCTTCCTTCACCCCTCTCAGCGTTCGCTGGTCGAAGGCCATTTTCACGGCCCGGTCCGCGTTCTGGGAGGCGCAGGTACAGGCAAAACGGTGGTGGCGCTGCACCGCGCACGTTGGCTGGCCCAACACCTGGAGGGCGGGCGCATTCTCGTCACCACGTTCAACCGCAACCTCGCCGAAACCCTCCGGCAACAGCTCGAGTCGATGTGTACGCCGGATGAGCTGGAGCGCCTGGAGGTCTGCGGTATCGATCAACTGGCGTACCGCGTGTTTCAACTGGCCCTACGAGAGAACGGGAGAAGCGTCAGTCATCCAGAGTTGTTCGATCCGGCCGATAGACGCGCCCTGTCATACTGGGATGCAGCTCTGCGGGAGGAAGGGTGGGACCTTTCGCAGCGGCGCCTCGTGATTGATGAATACGTCCAAGTGATCCAGTTCCATGGCATAGATACCTGGGACGAGTACGTCGCGACGCCGCGTACGGGTCGTGGGGTTCGCCTGAGTCGCCCGCAACGCGCTTCTCTTTGGCGGGTCGTGGAGAAGTTCCGTACGATCACGCAGGCGGAGGGGCTTTACACGTTTACGGACATCCTGCGCATCGCCCGCCAGTGGCTGGAGAGCCACCCTGGCATCGTTGTCTTTCGCGCCGCCGTGGTGGATGAGGCACAGGACCTCCATCCCGAGGCATTCCGCCTGTTACGCGTACTCGTACCGCCCGGTGACAACGATCTGTTTATCACTGGTGACGCCCACCAGCGAATCTACGGGTCGCGCGTAGTGCTCAGTCGCTGCGGCATCCACATCCGCGGCCGTCGTTCCCGCCGACTCCGCATCAACTACCGCACGACGGAACAGATCCGTCGCGACGCGCTTGGGGTGCTGTCTGGTCTTGCCATCGACGATCTGGACGAAGGTATCGACGATGGACGGGATGTGTCGCTGCTGTCCGGGCCAAAACCCGATCGGGTCCATTTTGCGACCGTCGAACAAGAG
>JADGIC010000022.1 GCA_019683615.1 Alicyclobacillaceae bacterium
TCGCAACATCACCCGCTGCTCCGAGGGCGGCGGCCGGGTATACCCGCCCGTACCAGCGGAAGCCCGCCCGGCCCCATCCATCTCCCGGCTTGGACACAGCCGCCCAGGGAGAGGACACCATCCAGAAGGAGGAACAGCCCATGAAGGAGGGAATGCCGATGACGATATTTCGTAAGTCGAAATGGGTGTCAGTGGCGGGCCAATCCGCACCTGGCCGCGCACAACCCGTATCCGCCGCAACGGCCCGCGGGACGGAACACCGGCCGCATCCACGGCGCTGGCTGAAGACGTTGGAGCGTGCCTTTTTCCTGTGGCTGGGAGCAGTGCTGGCGGCCGTGGCCCTGGAGATCTTCCTGGTGCCCAACAACATTATCGACGGCGGCATCACCGGCATCTCCATCATCCTGTCCCACTTCACGGGGTGGCGGCTGGGCGTGTTCCTGTTCGGCCTGAACCTGCCGTTCATCCTCGTCGGGTACCGGCAGATTGGGCTCACCTTCGCAGTCTCCACGCTGTTCGCGATTGCGGTGCTGTCCGCCACCGCCACCCTTCTGGTACCCGTGCCCGGCATCACGGATGACCCGCTGCTCGCGGCCGTGTTCGGCGGCATCATCCTCGGCGGCGGCGTCGGTCTCATCATCCGCAACGGCGGATCATCCGACGGCACCGAGGTGGTGGCGATCCTGATCAACCAACGGTCATCGTGGTCCGTCGGCCAGATCATCATGTTCTTCAACGTGTTCATCCTCGGCAGCGCCGGGTTCGTGTTTGGTTGGAACCGCGCGATGTACTCGCTGATCGCCTACTTCATCGCCTTCAAAGCCATCGACGTGGTCACCACCGGCTTCGAAGAAACCAAGTCTGTGTGGGTGATCAGTGACAAGTATCGCGAGATTGGCGAGGCCATGCTGTACCGTTTGGGCCGGGGCGTCACGTTCCTGCGCGGCGAAGGTGCCTTCACCGGCGAGGACCGGCGCGTCCTGTTCAGTGTCATCACGCGGCTCGAAGAGGCCAAACTCAAGTCTTTGGTCGAGGATATCGATCCCGACGCCTTCCTCGCCATTGCCCCCATCGCCGAGATGCGCGGTGGACGGCTGAAGCGGCGGTCCATCCACTGACATCGATGCTCGCACACGGGGAAGGTGACGCGCCTCTTTGAAACGGCCTGTTTCACGTTGAGAATGCCGTGAAATCGGCGCAGACGGCAGTGATTCTGCGGCACTGGCGAATCACCCGTTGTCGACATCACCCTCTATCGCCACCACGGCGAACACGAACTGCCTGAAGCCTTCCCTGGCGGTCTTCAACTTTGCCTCCTGAATTTTCGCTTCCCGTCATTCCCAACCAGGCGGTCTTTGGGTATCCTTAAATTCAGACTGCCGACCGATTCTGGAGAGGTTCAAGCCATGCAGACGCATGCCTGGAACCTCACGGGAGGTCCGATTGCCAAAAATCTGCTCTGCTGCCGCGGCTGAGCCCACGCGGCGTCCGTTCCCCTGTTCCGGCCGATCCGGCCAATGAGTTCTGGAAATTCCGTCATAAACAGCTTGATTCATGCGAAATTGGGGCATTGATTCAGACTTGATCAGCATAGGACAATATAGCATAATTTTCTTGCATCGTGGGCGGTGTCTGCCGCTGGTGAGCGATGCAGATGCGTGGCAAAGGAGGAATGTATGTTGAACAGCATGAACGAGGTTGGCCGTCAGCAATGGGACACATCGTATGAGTGGAAGGCGGTCCTCCTGCTGTCCATCGGGTTTGGCTTGGTCGGGCTGGACCGGTGGATCATCACGCCATTGTTTCCAGTCTTCATGCACGACCTCAACATGAACTATCAAGACCTGGGCATGATAGTCGCCACACTCGCCATCTTTTGGGGAGCTTTTGCCGTCATCATGGGCGGCGTGTCGGACAAAGTCGGACGCCGGAAAGTACTCATCCCTGCCGCTGTCGTGTTCTCCTTGATGTCGTGTTTCACAGGTCTCGCCAACGGCTTGATTGCCATGCTGGTCTGCCGCGCGCTGATGGGCACATTCGAAGGTGCCTTCACGCCGACTGCGGTGGCCTGCACCACGGAGGCGTCGAAGCCGAGCCGGCGCGGGTTCAACATGGGCTTCCAGCAGTGCATGTTCGCGTTCCTCGGCCTCGGCCTGGGCCCCATCATCGCCACCCAGCTGCTGCGCGTGGTACCCTCTTGGCGCTGGGTGTTTGGCCTGGTGGCAATTCCGGGCTTGATCATCGCGTTCCTCCTGTTCCGGGTGATCCGCGAACCGTTGCACCTGGAGAAGAAGCAGCCGTCAGACCGCCGGTCTTGGTTTGAAGTGTTCCGCTACCGCAACGTCATTCTCACCGCACTCGGTTTGTTCGGCGCGATGACGGGCATTTTCGTGCTGAGTGCGATGGTCCCCAACTACCTGACCGACTACGTGAAACTGTCAGTGTCCGAGATGGGGTTTGTCACGTCCGCTCTGGGCTTCGGCGGCACCGTCGGGTACATTGCGATTCCGGCCCTGTCAGACAAGATCGGACGGAAGGTTGCCGTCGGCGGGTCGTTCATCGCCGGCATGGTGTTCCTGCTGCTGTTCCGGCACACCGGCCACAATCCGACCGTATTGTTCATCTGGCTGTTCTTGACGGCCATGTGCGTGTTTGCCAGCCTGTGCCTGATGGCCGGCCCCATCGTCGCGGAGTCGGTACCGCCCGCCCTGGTGTCATCCGCAGCCGGTATCCCGATTGGCGTCGGCGAGATTTTCGGCGGCGGCGCACTGCCGGGTGTGGCCGGGTTTGTGGCGCAACACTTCGGCATCCAGTCCACGCCGTACCTGGCACTGGCGGGGCTGATTTTCGGATTCATCGTCTGCCTGTTCCTGAAAGAAAGCGCTCCCATCAAACAGAAAGCGCAGCTTTCCGAATTCGGCACGTCCATCTGACAGACGGAGGATTCCCCGCCCATGCAGAAGGCAGGCCCTGATGGCCTGCCTTCCCTGCATTCTGCCGTGATGATCACGGGGGTATCTTACAGAGGCTGGATCTTCACATTGACGACCGCCGAGTGCCCGCCGCGGACGTGTTCAAACGCCGCGGACAACGCCGGCCGCAGTTCTGATGGGTGTGAGACGTGCAGCCCCATCACCCCGGGTGCCACCTCGGCCGCTCGCTCAAGCCGCAACTCGGAATCAAACTCCACCCGGAAGTCGGACCGGCGGCTCGCGGTACCTTGCGGGTGCACGGCCAACGTCGACAGCTTTGGCGACTTCCAACCGCCGTTGTTGTAAATGACGGTGAGAAACGGCGCTCGGTACTTCGCCGACACCATGTGCACGGCGGACGGCACACTGAATACGTACGACCCGTCGCCGGTCAGCGCCACCACCGTCTGGTCCGGACGAGCCAGCTTGACGCCAATGGCAGCGCCGCCGTGCCACCCCAACGAACTCCCGCCGCTGCCGAGGAACGAACCGGGTTTGCGGAAGCGCAGGTGTTTGCAGACGACGCCGTAGTTCGAGACGGTCTCGTTGACCACCACCGTGTCGTCGTCGATAAAGTCGCGCAGGGTGCTTGTCAAGTATTCGGGCGTGATCACCCCGTTCCCCGGATCCCCTTCGCGGCTCGCCCACTCGGCGCGCAATCGCTTGGCCTCTGCCTCCGCGAACGCCCGGCGCCGGCGCACCCGCTCCGCATCCCCCTGCACGTGGGACAGCGCCTCGCGGATCTGCCGCAACGCCACAGCTGCATCGGCGCGCCAGGCCGACTCACCGGAGTAGTACCACAGCGGAATCCGTTCTTTGATTGGATCGGAGTCGACCCAGTACAGTTTTGCGGACGGTTTCAATCCGGCCGTCTGCGGCATCCACGGCAGGTCGCTGTCCAACACCAGCACCACATCCGCGCGCGACAGGTACGTCTGTACGTCGAACCCGAGGTGCAGCGGATGATCACCTGGAAAATTCATATAGAACGGGCGCGACTCCACGACCGGAATGGCCCAATCGTTACTGAGACCGACCAACTCCTCCACCGCTTCCCAGTTTCGTCCCGCATAGCTTGCGATGACCAACGGAAACTCCGCTTCCGCCAAGGCGGCTGCAATCTCCCGGGCACCGGCGGGATCGAGACCGGCAGGCCGCACGGGCAGCAGTTCACGGACCGGCCGGGAGGCGGACACGACCTTCTCCTCCAGCATCTCGCGCGGCGCCAACAGGTACACCGGCCCGCGCGGTTCCGACAGCGCCACCTGAGCCGCCCGCTTGACCACAAGGTCGATGTTTTGCCCGGAGTGCAGGTCCAGGTTCCATTTCACGTACTCCCGGACGATGCCCCGCTGATCAAACACGTCCTGCAAATAGTGTATCGGCTCGTTCCGGCTGCCCACCAGCTCGCCGTCCAACGTCACCGGTGATGCGCCTGCCACCATCAGCACCGGGACCCGCCCGCGCATCGCGTTGTGAAGGGCACCGCCGACGTTTTGCGTGCCGACGTCCACGTGAACCAACACCGCCTGCAGCCGCCCCGTGGCCTGAGCATAACCGTGCGCGGCGCTCATCGCCACCATCTCGTGCGGGCATACCACCACTTCCGGCATCGGGACGCCGTGAGCCCGGAATTTCGCCCACGATTCAATCAACGCCGGGTGGTCGCTGCCGAGGTTCGCGAAGATGCAATCGACACCCAACTCGTGCAGCGTCGTCATCAACACGTCGGCGGCGGTCGGCTCCCAGGGTAAGCGCCCTGCCTGTCGCTGTTCTCCCATCCGCACACCTCCTCTTGCGGTTGAAAAAAGCCGGGCACGGGCGGTTGTGTCCGCCGCCGTCCCGGCCGCAGCGTGAACTACCGCGCCACCAATCCACCGTCCACCGGGATGATGGCCCCGGTGATGTAGCCCGCGCCTTCCGACGCCAGAAACAGCACCGTGTGGGCGATTTCCTCCGGCTTCCCGAAACGGCCCATCGGCACGCCGGACAAGATCCGTTCTTCCGCACCCGGCGCTGCTGTCAGCACCTTCATCATCGGCGTGTCAATACCGCCCGGGCAGATGCAGTTCACCCGGATGTTGTACTGCGCGTACAGCACCGCCCAGGAGCGGGTCAGCGAGATGATGGCGCCTTTCGACGCCGTGTACGCGTCGGCCCCCGGTTGTCCAATCAGACCGGCTGCCGAAGCGTTGTTGATGACGCTGCCGGAACGCTGCCGCATCATCACCGGCAAAACATACTTGCTGAAGTAGAACACGCCGTTCAGGTTGATGTCGAGGACGCCTTTCCAGTCCCGGGTGTCCGCCTCGTGCACCGGCGCCATCTTGTACTTCGCCCCATAGCCGATGCCGGCGTTGTTGAACAGGACGTCGATGCGGCCGTACTGTTCCTCGACCCCTTTGACCATCGCCTGAACCGCCGCCTCGTCGGTCACGTCCAGGCAGACGAACCGGGCTTCATACCCGGCCTCGCGGATCTCCTGTTCGACCGCCTTCCCGTTCGCCTCGTTCACGTCGGCAAACACGACCTTGGCGCCTTCCTGCGCCAACAGCTTCGACGTCGCCCGGCCTTGGCCGCTGGCACCGCCTGTCACAATCGCCACTTTGTCTTTCAGGATCATCTGCGTCCCCCCAATGTTGAAATGGCGGGATCCGCCGCCGCGGTAACACCCGCTTCACCTGGTTGAAAACGCATACACACCCGCCCGTTCGTCACCGGGAACGCTGATCCGGCCACACCGGTCCGTGCTTCTGCGGACCGGCTCCGGACAACGCCCGCGCTCCCTGGTACAAACTGTGGGTACAATGGAATCATATCGAAATCTCCGACGAGACACAATCGCTCCCCTATCACCGGCCCCATGCGGCCGGGCCTCACAAGAGCGGCGGGGGGGGGGGGGGGGGGGGGGGGGGTGGTCGGCCCCCCCCCCCCCCCCCCCCCCCCGCCTCTGCCTATCACCTGCGCCCTTATTCCCCTGGGCCCGTGCCTGTGGACCCGGTCAGCGGCGGTCGCCGCCCTCCGCCGATTGGCTGGCCAACCAGTCGTGATACTCGTGCAACAGATGCGTGCACATGACTGCCGCCACATCCAAGACGACGGACGGAAGCTGGGCCAAGAAGTCCCGCAACACGGCGTCGGCGGATTCTCCTTGTTGAAGCCGCTCCCGAAGCCGCGCCACCGTTTCGTGGGCAAATCCTTCGTAGACAGCCTCCAGCCGCTTCGTGTCAATCTGTTGGTAAAACGTGCTGAATGGCAACGTTTCCATGTGATTCATCCTCCAACTGTTCGCCACGCTCGTGGTCGTCGCAAGTGTGTGCAATGTCAGCCCGTTAGTACTTCGTGCCCGTCGGCGGCCCGGATTTCGGCCCGTAAGGCCCTTCGTCCAACCAGCGGCCGAGGTCCGTCCACGCGCCCGACAGCGACGCTCCCACATACCGCTTCAGCTGCATGCCGACAGAACCACCCTGGATGTGTTCCAGCGCCACACCCGCCGCATCCCGGTTGTAGCGCGCGGCCGTGCGGCGCTCCTCTGCAAACGCGTCAATGGCGCGCCGCGCCTCGTCCAGACTGCCCGCCTGCAAGCCTTGACTGATGGCCCGCGCTGCCACCACGGCGTCGACGACGCCCGAATTCAAGCCTCGCGCTCCGAACGGCGCGAACAGGTGGGCCGCCTCTCCGACCAACAGCACACGGCGCAGATTGTCGGCAAACGATTCGCATACCACTTGCAGGAACTGGTAGGTCGACACCCAGGTGATGCGCTCCGCGTACTTCGCGTCCATCACCCGCGGCAGCCAGGCCCGCACGCCGGCCTCCCCGCTGTACTGCTCTTCGTCGTCCGTCTCAAACAACTGCAGGTCGATGCGCCAGCCGCCGGCAAACGGCACGAACAAGACGTTGCGCCCGTCCATGGCCGGGTGCTGGTAGTGAAACACCCTCTCCAGCGGCATCGGGGCGGCCGGGTCCTCCGCGATGTCAACCACGACAAACGCGTTGACGGAACGCGTTCCCTCCATCTTGATCCCCGACGAACGGCGAATCGTCGAACGGGCGCCGTCGGCGCCGACAACGTAGCGCGCCTGCCAGCGGTCCCCCGTCGCCGTGACCAAAGTGACAGCATCCTCGGATACCTCCAGGCCATCCACCTGCGTCGACCACACGAACTGCACACCCGCTTGAACACAGGCGTCGTACAGGAGCCGCTCAATTTGTACCTGAGGCAAGCTGGTGAACGGCGGGATCGTACCCGGTTCCGGCGTTGGGTAATGGCGCACGTACACCTGGCGGCCGCGGAAGAATGTCCGCTTCACCGGCCAGATGACACCATGCTCCGCCATCCGGTGGCCCAGCCCTGGCGAAATCTCCTCCAATAACTGCAACGTCGCCCGGTGAATGTAGATGGCGCGGCTCCCCGGCCGAATCCGGTTCTGAGGCTCGGCCTCCAAAATCGTTACGGGCAAGCCGTGCCGGCGCAACGCCAGGGCTGTGGTCATTCCTACGGGACCGGCACCGACTACTAACACAGGATGAATGCTGGATGTGATCGCTTGTGTGTTCAAGTTACTTCCTCCCATCACGTCCTGCCAGAAAATCTGCCGCCCTGTCAACGGTCAGGCGCGGCCGGCGAGCCGCTCAACCGTCCGCTTGCATGAGCCGGCGTACCTCTTCGGGAATGGTGACTGCCCGCAGGTTGCCGTTCTCCCGAACCACCCAGCCCCGCCACTCGTGGCCGCGGCCGGTGACGACGTCGCCGCGGCGGACGACGTGTTCAATCCGAAACGTCTTCGTCTTCAACTCCGCAAACGATGAGGTGATGGTGATGTCGTCGTCGTAGTACAGCGGCGCCGAAAAGTCGCAGGCGGCTCCCAGGATGGGGGTCAGGATCCCTTGCTCCAAGAGGGATTGTATGGGCAAGCCCATCGAGTGGAACAGCTCGTGCGTGCCCCAGTCAAACCAGTGAAAGTAATTTGGATAGAACACGATGCCGCCGGCGTCCGTTTCACCCCAGCGCACCCTGGCGTTTAACACGTGGCTCCTCACGCTTGCCCGCTCCCCCCTAGCTCCGCCTGTTCGCGCTCCACGAGCGCCGCCGCCTCCGCCACGAGAGCCGCCTTCTGCACTTTGCCCGACGGCGTGGCCGGCAAGGCGTCGCGGATCTCCAAGCGCTCGGGCAGTTTAAACTTGGCCAAGCCTTTGTCGAGCAAGAACACCCGTACGTCGTCCAACGTCAACGTCGCACCCGGGTCAATGCTCACAAACGCGCAGGCGCGCTCGCCCAGGCGCGGATCCGGCATCCGGACGACCGCCGCCTGCCGGATGACCGGGTGTTGCAGCAACAGGTCCTCGATTTCCGCCGCGTAGATTTTCATGCCGCCGCGGTTGATGGTGTCCTTGATGCGCCCGACGAAGTGGGCGTACCCTTGTTCGTCCAACCAGGCCAGGTCTCCTGTGAGAAAGAACCCGTCCTCGGTGAACGACTTTGCCGTCGCCGCCGGGTTCTTGTAATACTCCACAAACACCGAAGGCCCGCGGAACGCCAACTGGCCCACCTCGCCGACGGGCGCCGGCTCCAGCTGCTCGTTGAGGATCTTCAGTTCGCCACCCGGGCAGGCACGGCCAATTGTCTCCCACGACTTCTCGGCGGGATCGTCCGGCCTGGTGTACGAAGCGGCACACACCTCCGTCATCCCCCACTGGGCGGCCACTGTGCAGCCGAACTGTTCGCGCAACTGGTGCACCATGTGCGGAGGAATTTTCGATCCGCCCGTGACAACCAACCGCAGCCGCGGACGCTTGCCCACCTGACCCGCGGTGTGCAGGATGTCCAGCCACATCGAGGGAACGCCAAGGGCGACCGTGATGCGCTCCTGTTCAGCGAGATTGAGGAAAGCAGCTGGCGAGTAGGTCTCCATCAGCACCTGGCGAATCCCGTGATGCAACGCTTCCAGGATCATGGGAATGGAAAACATGTGGCTGAACGAGCCGAGGCAGACGAGCACGTCGTCACTGCTGAACTGGTACTCGTAAGACTGCAAGACATGCACCGGCACGAACGTCGCGTACGTGTGCCGCGTGGCCTTCGGGTCGGACTCCGTGCCCGATGTGAACATGATGGCAAACGTGTCCGACATCTTCGGGCGCAGCGCATCCAGATCGGCGTCAGACACCCCGTCGGGGTCCGCGGCCAACAGCTCTTCCAGCGACACCTCGCCGTTCGCCGCACCGCCGCCGGATATGACTAAGTGCTTCAAACTCGGCACCGCGCCAGCCACCTCGCGCGCCAAGCCGGCGTGGTCGAAGCCACGGTAACTGCTGCTGACCACCAGCATCTTCGCTTCGTTGTGGCGCAACATGTACTCCAGCTCTTTGCGGCGGTACGCCATGTTCAAGGGCGTCAACACCGCACCTGCGTACGTCAGCGCCAGGTGAGTGACCACGTAATGCCAGTTGTTTGGCAGTTGGACACCCACACAGTCGCCCGGGCGGATCCCCATCCGGACCAACTGTTTGGCCAATCGCCGGGCCAAGTGGCGGACGTCCCGGAACGACAGCCGGGTCGCTCCGTCGACGACCGCGGTGCGATCGCCAAACCGGTTCGCCGCCGACTCGACGATGTCCGCAATGGTCTGCTGTTCTGCCAAGCGTTCCATACGGTCAGATCCTCTCCGCCTGTTCGTTCTCTGGCAAAGCCTTCACCGCAGCGGTTCAAATACCGACTTCACCGGCTGATGCCCGTCTGCCTCCGTCCACTCCTGCACCCGCTGCAGGTCCAACAGTTCCATCAACGGCGTGTCGGTAATGGAAAACAGCACCGCGTCCTCCGATCCGGTGTTCACATGCTCGTGCCAGGCCCAGGCCGGCAAAGCCAGGAAGTCGCCCTTCTCCCAGTCAAAGCGCGTCCCGTTGATCACAGTGTACCCGGACCCCTGGACAACGTGGTAAACGGCGCTGCTGAGGTGCCGGTGCGCCCGCGTGTGCATGCCCGGAGTCAACAGTTGCATCACGCCGTCGATGCGCGGGTCGGCCGACTGCCCGTTGGCAGGGTTGATAAACTGCACAGCGTACCCGTCGAACGGGTCCGGGTCAAACGCTTTCAAGTTTTGCAAGGCTGCCCACGTGTGCGTCCACTGGTACACGGCCAGCGGCGAAGGATAGCCGTGATGGCGATCGCCGAGCGGCCGCAGCATGCCGACACCATAGCGCTTGACCGAATAGTTGTCCGGCTTTGTAATCGGCTGCCGCTTCTCCGCGTGCGGCTCGAAGAAAGAGGCGTTGATCAGCTGCACAAACGGCGAATCGAGCCCGTCCATCCAAATCATCGGTTCTGAGCCTTCGTGCCCGTGGTCGTGCCACGTCCACGCGGGCGTAAGGATGTAGTCGCCGCGCTCCATGTAGATCTTTTCGCCGTCCACGGCGGTGTAGGCCCCGTTGCCTTCAATGATAAACCGGACCGCCGACTGCGAGTGCCGGTGCGACGGGGCAATCTCACCCGGCAGCAGCAGCTGGATCCCGACGTACAACGTCTGCGTCGCCGCCGCCCGGAACCCGCGCGCCTTCAACCCCGGGTTCTCCAGGAAGACAACGCGCCGCTCGCCGCCCCGCTCGGGTGTGATGAGCTGGCCGGACTTCATGACGCGCTCCCGAATGACCGGCCACTTCCACAGGTACGGCACCGCGGTCTCGACCGGTTCGCGGGTGATAATCTCGTGAATCACGTCCCACAAGGGACCAAGGTTGTACTTGGCGATCTCCTCGTGAAATGCCAACAGCTCCTCGCTCCAGCCCATCTGCATCTCCTCCTCTCCATCTCCGCAGGCCAAGTCCAGACGCCCGCACACGTTCGACCTGCGGCGTCTCCGGCCTGCGTCGCCTCACCATGCCGCCGGCCCGGCGCCAAGTGCCGGTCAGGATTTGTCCGCCACGCCGACGGCCAGCTCCCCAATCCGTTCAATCTCCAGCCGTACCCGATCCCCCGCTTGAATCGGGCCGACGCCTTCCGGGGTTCCTGTGGTGATGATGTCGCCGGGATAGAGTGTCATCACGCGCGAGACGGTTTCGAAAAACCTGTAACAGTCCTGGATCAAATCGCGCGTGTTGGCTGACTGGCGCAACTCGTCGTTGACCCACAACCGGATGTCCAACTCATGCGGATTGCCGACCTCGTCGGCGGTCACAATCCACGGCCCGATCGGGGTGAACGTATCGAACGATTTGCGCATTGGACGGTCCTCACGCCCGCGCACCGTGATGTCCATCAGGCCGAAGTAGCCGAAGATGTACTCCGCCGCCTGCGATGCGGGAACGTCCTTCGCCGTCTTGCCGACGACAAACGCCAGCTCCGCCTCGTGATCCGTGCGCCTGTCCTTGTACGGGAGCAGGATGGTTCCCCCCGGCCCGATGATAGACGAAGGCGCCTTGAGGAAAAAGCCAAGCCGCTCAACCGTGAACTCCTCCTGCATCTCTTGCTGATGCGCCCGGTAGTTCACAGGAGCGGCCACGATTTTGCTGGGATTGGGCACCGGTGCGTCCAGCGACACGGACGACAACGGCACAGTCGGCGCCTTCGCGAGCGCCTGTTCGATGGTACCGCGCAGCTCGCCGAAGCGGCTGATCAACCGGACCAAAGAACGGTGGGCGTCCGTTGCGTCCCAACCGACCGCTTCCGTAACGTCCGCAATCCGGTCCGCTTGCACCACGCCCAGTCGGTTTCCGTTGAACAGTGCAATCCGCATCTCGCCACTTCCTTTCGTGAAAACCCGTCAGCAGGACCGACTCTTGACCCGTACTCATTATTCACAATCCACCCTGGCTTTCTCCGGACTACCTCCCTTCCGCGGGATGTCATGGACGTCCGAATCCCAATCCACCTGTTGGATTCGCAATCCATTTCACGATTCTAACCTGATTATCCCTCACCACACGAGCGTGTGTCAATCGGCTGGCCGACGACAACCCGCCCCAGCCGCCAGGTTGTCAGCCCTGGACGGGCGGCTCGTCCGTCGCCCCGCCCATCCGCCGCGAGATCTGGCGGGCGGTGCGAACCACCTTGGCAATCGCCCCTTCCAACGCCTCCTTGGTCTCCAGCCGAAACGTCGGCGCGGCAATCCCGATGGCCGCCACCACTTCCTGCCCCGGCCCGAACACGGGCGCCGAGATCCCGGTGAAGCCCGGGAACGTGCCACCCACGTCGACGCCGTATCCGCGCCGGCGCATCTCGTCAAGCTGCGCGTAAAACGCCTCTTCCTCGACGATGGTGTCAGGTGTGGACGCTTCCAGCGGATGGACTTCCACAATCTGGCGAACCTCGTCTCTGGGCAGGTAAGCCATCAACATCCGCCCAATGATCCCGTAATGCAAGACCCGCCTCCGACCCAAATACGACTGGGGCTGAAAATCGTCGTCGCTGTCCAACCGCAGAACGTACTGGAAGGTGTCGCCCTGCCGGACCGCGAGCAGAACCAAGCACTCCGTCTCCCTCTGCAGCTCCTCTAAGAACGGCTCCGCCTCCCGGCGAATGTCCAGGTTTTGCAACACAATCCCGCCGTATTCCAACAGCTTGAAGCCAAGCCGGTACCTGTTGTCACGCTCGTCGTAGTGGATTAACCCGTTTTTCTCGAGAGTCCACAGGATTCGGTACACAGTCGTCTTCGGCAAGCCGGTGCAGCGGACGATGTCGTCAATTGCTTGCATCGGCCGCTCAAAGCTGAAGCAATCCAGGATCCGCACCGTCCGTTCCACACAGCGGCTGACTTCCACGTGTAACTCGCGCATCACACACCCTCTGGTTCGACAGATGCCAAGCGGCCCGGCGGCCCTGGCCCGTACGGCGGGCGCACCCGGGTCCCAACGTCTATTGAATCCCATGGAGCGGAACACTGTCAACGAGCCGGCAGCTGGCGTCGGCGGAAAGTGCCCCGGCTAACCCGCCGAACCCGCGCGTCCCATCAGGAATTGCTGACCGTCCAGAACACCAACATCCCCCAGGCATTTCCGGTCCATTTCAGAATGCTGGCGGTGATAAACAGCAGGACGCCCACTGCGATGCGGGCCGGCGAGGGAACCAATGGTTGCCGATAGAGAATGACCTGCACACCGATGTGCAGGATCCCGAACCACAGCCCGGCGGCGACCAGACCTCGCCAGGTGAGGCCGGTCACCGCGCAAGACGGCGCACCAGTACCGCCGCCCAAGTCCCCCGCGGCACGCCCGCGTAGGACGGCCGCGCCGTATCAACCGGATAAAAGTCCCTGCCAGGTGGCTCCGCCGTCCGTTGACACCATTGGTCCGCGGAACGTGAACCACCACATGGCATCGGCTGATGCCGTTGTGACGGACGGCTGGGTGAAGACGTCCGCCAGCGCCGCTGATGCTGTCGATGCGGGATGGGGCAATTGGAAGACGGACCACTTGAGGGTGCCGCCGGCTATGCGGAGCCTCCACAGTGTAACCACGGTGTGCCTGTCTCTGAAGGCAGCCAAGGCCGCGGCCACCTGGTCAGCGGTGGCAGACAGGGCGAGGGCGGACTGCTGGCCCGCCCACGACCGCACCAGCCTGACATCCGCCACCCCACCCGCACTGCCCGACCGCGGTTGGATTTGCCACAGCTCCGCGCGCCGGAAGGACGGGTTGTTGGCTAGCACGTAGCCGGAGCCAAACGCCGTGAACGCGGCGCCGGCCGCGTTGCTGTTGACGTGCGGCACAGTGGCATACCGGTGCCACGTGTGACCGCCGTCTTTGGAGACCAAGATTACTACGGACGGGTACATCTGCGCCTCAACCATCAGGCGGCCGCCGGGCCAAGCCCGCATTTGGGAGCCGTTCCAATCCAACCCCTGCGGAAAACGGGAGGACACGAGCGCCCACGAAGCACCGCCGTTCCCCGTGCGATACAAAGAGGGTGCCGCTCCCTTTTGGTACGGGTTGGCGGGGGCGGCCAGCAGATACCCGTCGTTGGTTGACGCGAACGCCAACGACCGCAGCCGGTAGGAGTCTCCTGACAGAGGCATCCGACCCGCCACCCGCCATGTGCGTCCGCCGTCGTCCGTTCGCACCACCGCCGCCGGGTCGGATACACTCGCGGCACCGTAGGCCGTGTGATCGTCCACGAAGGAAACGGGGCCCACCGGATACGGCGACGGCAAGACCTGCTCAAAGCTCCGGCCGCCGTCCGTCGTGTGCAGCAGATAACCGGTGGTGCCCGCGTACTCCCCCGCCGCCCAACCGTCGGACGCCGACACGAGGTCCGCGGACAGAATGCTCCAGTACCGGTTCGCGCCCAAGGTACGGAACGTCCGGCCCCCGTCCGTCGTCAACGCAATCAACCCCGCCAGCGGCGACGCCCCGGACGACACGGGAATCCAGCCGGTGGTAGGCGAGACGAAGTCCAACGCGCCTGGAGCAAAGCGCGCCTGGAACAACTTCGGCTGCACCAGTGCCCAGCTGCGGCCGCCATCGGTCGTGCGGCTGAGAGTGGTGACCATGTCGTCGGTCGTCTGCACCATCAGCCATCCGTGATGCTGGTCCGTGAACTGCAAGCTGACGTTCCGGAACACCGGATCAGGCCGGGACCGGGTCAACTCGGCGCGCCAGGTCCGACCGCCGTCCGTGGTCCGGTAGACGGTCAGTGTGGCAGAACGGGCACCGGTCTCCGGGTCTGCCGCGCCGAACCGTTCGGCGGCCACCCAACCCATATGCGGCGTCGCGAAGTCCGCCGCGGCCACCCATAAGCCAGCGGCAGGCAGCGGCGCCATCCGCCAGTGGGTGCCGCCGTCTGAGGTCATCCACAGCCGCCCGCCCAACACGGCAAACCCCTCGCCCGTTGCCCCTCCGGGAAAACCGACCCTCTCCTCACAGCTCCCAATGTCGGCAGTCACTGCGTTGGCCACCACCCGCCTCCATGTGCGGCCCGCATCCCGGGTGGCCCACAGCTCCGCTCGCTGCGCACCCGGCCGTTCGCCATTCAGTCGGATGGCCCAACCGGCCTGCGAGGAGGTGAAGTGAATGTACGAAAAGGCAGCCCCCGCCGGCGTTGTGCGGGCCGTCCAGGTACGCCCGCCGTCGGTCGTCACCCACAACAGTCCGGCCGATACCCCGCTGGCGTCGTCCACAAAGCCCGCCACGAACCCCGTGGACTTTGTCAGAAAATCCACAGAATTGAAGTGATAGCCCGGCGGCGGCTTGTGCAGCTGCAGGACACCTCGCGATTCCGCATCCAACCCGCTGACGGCGCCACTCGTACCCGCTGGCCCGCACCCAGCCGCCAGCCAGGCTGCGCTCAGCAACGCCACCGCGGCGGCCACCGGCGCTGCTGCGCCCCGGCAGCGCGCCCGCCGGCCCCCTGGCCGGCCTGGCTGCGCTTGCTCCCGGATCCATGGCCGCCATTGTCTTGGCTCCAGCTTCCCTTGTTTCACAGGCTTATCACCCTCTCACCCCAAGTGACGAGTGGGATGAGCCATGTGTGTCACTGAGAAATGTGGTGAATCTGCGACAGTGGAAAGATGACAAATTCCGCCTGGCCGATGATGGCGGACCGGGACACGTAGTGGTGCACCCACAAACGGGAGTCGTACGAGACCGGCCGGTTGTCCCCCATCATGAAGTAGCAGCCGGGCGGAACGTGGTAAGTACCCAGGGCAGACCCGTTCGACACGTGGATGTACGGCTCGTACAGCTGTTTGCCGTTCACGTACACGGCGTGCTCAGTCACGGTGACCGTGTCCCCCGGCAGGCCGATGATGCGTTTGACGTAGATCTGGGACGGATCATCAGGGAAGTGAAATACGACCACCTCGCCGCGGTACGGGGTTCCAAACTCCGTCGCCAACTTGTTCACGAGAATGTACGAAGGTGCGGGAATCGTTGGATCCATCGACGGCGTCGGTACAATCGCCGCGTCAACAACCCAGCGGCGCAAGATCAACGCGATGGCAATCCCCACAACGATGGGATACACCCATCCCCACACCTGTCTCCAAACCGGCACCCGTTCCGATCCCGCCTGTGGCATCTGCGGCCTCCCTCTCCTGTCACATTCGTTCACTCGCTCCAAACGCCCCGCGGCGCACCGTGGGCCGGCGACCATGGGCCGGCGGCAGCGCAGTCACAAGCTGAGCGCGTCAACGCTGAGCACGCCCGGCATACCCTCCACCGCGTGGAACAAATCGGTCAGCTGAGCGAGCCGGTCCACCACGCAGACCAACGTGACTTCGCGCGTGTGGTCACCCAGCTCCCGTGTGCGAATCCGCTCCACCCGGCTCTCCAGCACCGCAATCTTCTCCGCGATTTCGCGCAAGTCAACGTCGGAACTGACCACCAGGGTCAGCTCGACCTCCTTCTCGCGCAGCACGCGCGGCCCGGTCCGGCGCAGGATGAACGGGATCAATTCGACGCTGATGATGAGCAAGAACAATCCCACCACGGCGTCGATGAAAAAACCGGCGCCAATCGCGATGCCCAGCCCGGCCGAGGCCCACACCATGGCCGCCGTCGTCAAGCCGGAGATGACCTCGTTGTTCCGGCGCATGATCACGCCGGCGCCGAGAAAGCCGATGCCGCTGACAATCTGCGCCGCCAACCGCATCGGGTCCGACCGGACCACGCCGGCCATCTGGTTCGACAGCACGGCGGTGTCGACCGACACTATCGTCAGCAGGCAACTGGTCACGGAAATCACCAGGCAGGTGCGCAATCCGAGCGGCTTGCGCTTCATCTCCCGCTCCAGTCCAAGCAGAATACCCATCACCGCAGACAGCGCCAGTTTCACCAGGTCGTCATGATACACCATAGCAACCCTCCGGACGCCTCCGCCCGCGGCACTGGAAGCCCGCCCGGTGTGTCCGTGCCTGCGCACGGATCAACGCCCGCACGGATCACGACTCGTAATCGACCGCGACCGACCGCTCCAGCACCGTGCGCAGGTACTCGACGGCCTCGACGTGCGCCGGATGAACCTGGTACGCCTGCATGTCCGCCAGCGAATCGAAGCGGGTCACTAACGCAATGTCGTACGACCGATCCGAACGTACCACATCCGCCCCCGCCTCCAGGTGGCGAAGCTGCGGCACGCGTCCGCTCAGCCCGCGCAGGACCTGCAAGGTGCATTCCGTCGTCGCCGGGCTCGGGTCTTTCAGCTTCATCAGGACGATGTGTGTCAGCAAGCGGCCACTCCCCTCCCTCCGTCTGCAAACGGGCCGGAAAAACCGCCCGGACGACGGCTTCCCGCGGCCTGCCGCTGATGGCTGCACTGTATCATGATTGTATCATGTTCCCTCCGCCGAGGCCATGAGCGGCATCGTCGTCAGGCTGAGACGGAACCGCCTCCCCGGCCCAGACGTCCCACGTCTGGCGACGCGCCCGCAGGGCCAGCGTCAACGCCCCGGCCAATGCCCACGCCAGGCCCGTTGCCAAGGTTGAATGGTCGAAGTGCAGCCAGACGTACGCCAGGACCGCAAACCCAAACGCCGGCACCAGGAGGTGGCGGAACCAGCGGCGGGATCGGCTGCGTACGATGAAGTGTGTAAACACCGCTGCGTGCAACAACAGGAACGCACTAAGGGCGCCGAAGTTCACCAGCGTGCTGAGGGTGGTCAGCGACAACGCCACGCCAACCGCGACGGTGACCGCCGCGACCAGGCACGTCGCCAAAGCGGGGGTGCGAAAGCGCGGATGGACCTGGGCGAACCAACGAGGCAACGCCCCGTCCCGGCCCATGCCGAACAACAGGCGCGCAATGGCGGCCTGGGCGGTCATCGCATTGGCGGCACAGGCGGTGACCGTCACTGCCAAGCAGACCAAGCGCAGCCACGGTCCTCCGACAATGCCGGCCACACGGTAAAAGGCGGTGTCGGGATCGGCAAAGTGTTCGGCGCCCGGAACCGCCACGGCCGCCAAGTAAGTCAGTGCCATGAACATCAAGCCGACCAACAGCAGCGAGCACACCGTTGCACGGCCCACGGCTTGGCGGCCGCCGCGGTTTTCCTCAGCCAATGTGCTGATGCCGTCAAATCCGAGAAAGCCGAGCACCGCGACCGACGCGGCCGACCCGACCAGGCCCGGCTGAAACCGGCTGGCGTCAAACACAGGCCGGGTGGTGAATGCCACACCGTGACCGCCGGTCACGTAGGCCACGGCCGCTCCGCAGAAAGTGCAAAAGGCTGCCAATTCCACCGCCAGGATGACCCAGTTCACCCGGTTCGTCACCTGAATCCCGGCGACGTTTACCGCGGCGCACACGGCGGCCAGTGACACAACCCACACCCAACCCGGCACGCCGGGCAACCAGGCGCCGAGCCAAGCCGCGCAAATTCGGCACAGCAAGGCGGGTAACAGCACGTAATCCAATATGATCATCCAACCGGCCAGAAAACCGGCGTACCGGTGCCAGCCCCGCCCGACGTAGCTGTACACGGAGCCGGCGACAGGAAACGCGGCCGACATGGCCGCATAGCTGAGGGCGGTCGCCGCCATGCCGACGACGCCGAGGGCGTACACCAGCACCACCATGCCGTGAGCAATCGAGACCACTTGGCCGTAGACCGCCATCGGGGCGACCGGTACCATGAACACCAGACCGTACACGAGGAGGTCCCAGAACGTCAGCGTGCGCTGAAACTCGGAGACCCTGCGAATGCCCGGCGCCGCCCCGGCAGACGGCTGCACCGCGCCACCGTCTGCAGCTGTGCGGATAGGCAATACGCCCCACACTCCTTTCCTGACCATACGCTTGCCCCTGCCTGACCGCGCTCGCTCGCCAGATGCCCGCCCTTTCGCCGCCGCGGAGACTGTTCGCGGCCGACCATGCAGGGCACGCCAGCGGAGCGATTCAGCGCGCCGGCATCGGGTCCAGTGCACACACCTCAATCTCGAAGCCCATGTCCTCAATCATCTGCCAATCCGCCTCCGGCGCCTGGCCTGGCGTCGTCAGGTAGTCGCCGACAAACAAGGAATTCGCCGCGTACAATCCGAGGGGCTGCAGGCTGCGCAGGTTGACCTCGCGGCCGCCGGCGATGCGGATCTCCTTGGCCGGGTTGACAAACCGCATCATCGCCAAGATGCGCAGGCACGTGTACGGCGTCAGTTCGCGCCGGCCCTGAAGGGGTGTTCCGTCAATCGGGTTGAGGAAGTTGCACGGGATGGAGTCGGCGTCCAGCGCCTTAAGGGCGAACGCGATGTCGACCCGTTCCTCATCCGTCTCACCCATGCCGAAGATGGCTCCTGAACAAGGTGACATCCCGGCCGCTTTGCTCAGCGTCACCGTTTGCACCCGGTCGTCGTAGCCGTGCGTGGTACAGATGTCGGCGTAGCGCTCGCGGCTGGTGTTCAGGTTGTGATTGTACCGGTGCACGCCCGCCTGCGCCAGGCGATCCGCCTGCTCCGGCGTCAGCAAGCCCAGACAGCAGCAGACCTTCAGGTCGGTGGTCCGTCGGATCTCCTCGACGGCTGCCGCCACCTCTTCGACCTCGCGATTGGACGGCCGCCGGCCGGACATGACGATGCAATACGTCCCGGCCTTGCGCGCCTGTGCTTCCCGGGCCCCCGCCAACAGCGTCTCCCTGGACACCAGCGGATACCTGTCGATAGGGGCTTCGGACACCACCGACTGCGAACAGTACGCGCAATCCTCAGGACACAAACCCGACTTGGCGTTGATGATCATGTTCAATTTCACTTTCCGACCGTAGTAGTGGCGGCGAATGCGAAAGGCCGCGTACAACAGCGCCAGCACCTCGTCGTCCGGCACCCGCAGCATCGCCAGAGCCTCTTCGCGAGTCACCTCCCGGCCGGCCAGCACTTGATCAGCCACAGTGGCCCACCGGCTGGCATCCGCTGCGCCGTCCACCCGGTCCGCGGCAGACCGGCCCACGTCCAGCCCGCCAGCCACCGGTCCTGGCTCCCTCACTGACATCTGCATCGACCTCCCTGCTCGGTTTCACGCCATACGTGCCCACAGCTGCCCGACGTCCAGTGCAGACGCCACCGCCCGCCGCACGTCTGCATCGGTGTGGCTGTCCGGCAGCTTTTGCACCACGCCAAGCACCGGCACCTCCGTGAGCGCCTCCATCATGGTCGGGTTGTGTGCTTCCACCACCGCTTCTGCCATTGCCCCGCCAGCCCCACCAGTCCCTGTTGCGCCGGCCGCCCCGGCGGCGCCCGCCTGCCCGGACGCGGCCGGCTGGATCCACTGGGCCCCGTTGACGATGATGCCCGCAACCTTCACACCCCGCGCCTGCAGGTAGGCCACAGTCAATACCGTGTGGTTCACCGTGCCCAAACCTGCCCGCGCGACAACCAAGGCAGGCAACCCCAGCGCCGCCGCAAAGTCAACCACCAGCGCGTCTTTCGTATAGGGTACAGCGACGCCGCCGGCACCTTCCACCAACCATGCCTCGTGGCGTCCGGCGATGCGCCGCCATTGGTCGAGGACGTCCGCCAAGCACACGTCCAGCCCCGCCCGCTCCAGCGCCAGCCGCGGCGCCAGCGGTTCCGCGAGCGCCCACGGACAGATGTCCGCCACGTCGTCCGGCACTCCGGAAAGCCGCCGCAAGCGAGCCGCATCGCCGTCCGGATCGTGGACCAGGTGACCGCTCTGCAGCGGTTTCCATACACCGACATCCCAACCGGCCTCGCGCAGGGCGGCTGCAAGACCGCCAAGCACAAACGTCTTGCCGACATCCGTGTCCGTCCCGGTGACAAACAACCCCTTTGCCGCGCAACCCATCACACGTCACCTCCCCCTGCTGATGCCGCGCCTCTTTCCGGTTCGGCCGGCATGCGCCGACACACCATACCGTCCCCGCGCCGCGGCCGTCCCTGGCCAGGGCCTGAAAGCTTGCCGCCCGCTTGTGCCCTCACGCCGGCAGCACGTCGCACAGCGCCTGCTTGAGAATCCGCACCATCTCCGCCAGCTCGTCGAGGGTGCTGGCCAGGGGCGGCATGAACACCACCACGTCGCCCAATGGGCGAAGCAGCATGCCGAGGTCCCGGCAGCGCCAGCACACCTTCCACCCGTACCGATCGCCGGGTGGAAAGGGCGCCTTCGATGCTTTGTCCGCCACCAGCTCGACGCCTACCATGAACCCCGCCTGGCGCACATCGCCGACGTGGGGATGGTGCGCCAACTCGCCCAGCCATCCCGCCAGCACTTGCGATTTGGCGGCCACCTCCTCCACCAGGCGCGTGCGCTCCATCAGGTCGAGGTTCGCCAACGCGGCCGCACAGCCCAGCGGGTTACCGGTGTACGAATGGCCATGGTAGAGCGCCTTGTACTCCTCGAACTCGCCGTAAAACGCGTCGTATACCTCGTCCGTCGCCAGCGTCGCCGCCACCGGCAAATAGCCACCCGTGATCCCCTTGCCCACGGTCAGGATGTCGGGCGACACGCCCTCGTGCTCACAGGCGAACATGCGGCCCGTACGGCCAAAGCCGGTGGCCACCTCGTCCACGATGAGCAGGACGCCGTATCGCCTGCACAGCTCACGCAGGCCGCGCAAAAACCCGGACGGTGCCGGGACCATGCCGCCTGCCCCCTGCACCGGCTCGACAATCACCGCGGCGATCTCGCCCGCCCGCTCCCGCAACAGCGCCTCCAGCGCGGCCAGGGCACCGGAGGCGGGATCGGCCGGATGGTCAAGGTACGGGTTGCGGTACGCGTTCGGGTACGGCACCTTGTACGACGGGAACAACAGCGGCGCGTAGCGGGCGTGGAAGAGTTCGATGGCCCCAACCGACACCGCGCCGATGGTGTCACCGTGGTACCCCTCCTGCATTGTGACAAACTTCTCCTTGCCCGCGACGCCGCGGTTCTGCCAGTACTGAAACGCCATTTTCAGGGCGATTTCGACCGCCTCTGCCCCCGAGTCGGAGAAGAACACCTTGGTCAGTCCGGGCGGGGCAATGCCGGCCAGCCGCTCCGCGAGCAGTACTGCGGGGACGTTCGCCTGCCCGAGCAGTGTCGCGTGAGCAATCAGGTCCAGCTGCCCGCGGATGGCGTCGTCAATCTCCGGCACCCGGTGGCCGTGTACGTTCAGCCACAGCGACGAGACGCCGTCCCAGTACGCCCGCCCGCGCACGTCAATGAGGCGCCGGCCTTCCCCGCGCTCGATGATCACCGGCTCGTGCTCCAGGTAGTCCTTCATCTGCGTGAACGGGTTCCACAGGTGGCGGCGGTTTTTCTCCAACAAGTCGGCATACCGGTCTTCGGCCTTGGCGTCCGTCTGCATGTCCATGACATCACCCCTTCTCCGTTTCTCCATTCGGGCGGGCGGCCGATCACGCCAGCCTTCCACCCGGCCTTCGGCGGATTGGCCTTCGCCTCGCCTCCCGCCTCAACGTTCACCGCCCCGATGTCAAGGGCCCCAACGTCAACTCAATGTAATCAACTTGTTGACGATGCCAAGTTTACTATACAGCTGGCACAAATGCCAACGTGCGGTTGGACGGCTTCCTTCCAGGGAAGAACCCGAAGAACGTTACACGCCCCCGCAATGACGGCTGCCGCTGCGCCGTCCACGTGATTGAAGAGGATGGAAAGCGGGGATGCGGGCGTGATCGGCTGGAGGCCACAAGGTGTCTCGTGGATACGAGCGGTGTTGGTGCTGGCGTGGAAACAAGGGACCCTGTGCAGGCCACGGG
>JADGIC010000023.1 GCA_019683615.1 Alicyclobacillaceae bacterium
GAATGGTTGTCTGAAGACTGGGTCCACGGCAGGAACTTCGTCCAACCGGCGGACTCCCCAGCCTCATCCGCCGATGACGCCGACACGGCCGGCTCGCCAAAGCGCGACGAGTAAACCGGCGCACGGTTCGCGATCAGTGGTCCAAGCGCGTGGTTGTCGGCATAGGGAAAACGGCTCCACGCGTCGCCGCTGAATCTGTCGGAATTCCCCACCGCCAAGGCGGCCGACAGCGAAAGCAGTCCGCCGCAAACGCCCCACGCCCAGCGCGCTTTGCGAAACCTGCGCCCCTTGTCCTGGTTGTCCGGCATGCTCCCCCGTCCCCCCTTATGAGGCACCTCCCACTAAGGTCGTGGTGTTAAGGTGCCCCGGGGGATTGGCTTTATGTCGCGCAAAACATGCCACCGGCACCGGCAGCACCGTGTTCCCGGAAACGGTCGAGCAGAGCGCGTGCGTGATCCAGCGCGGTGCGGTCCGACCCGGAAGACCCAATCAACCGCGCGATTTCCTGAACCCTCCCGGATTCGTCGAGCGCCTTCAGCTGTGTTTGCGCTCTGGCATCTCCTTCTACCTTTTCGATGCAAAAATGGACGTCACCGGCCGCCGCCACTTGGGCAGAGTGGGTGACACACAACACCTGGCGCCGCCGGCCCAAGCGGCGCAGCAATTCCGCGAGCCGCTGGGCCGCGACACCGCTGACCCCGGCGTCCACTTCGTCGAACACCAGCGTGTCGACGTCGTCGACCTCGGCCAACGCCACCTTCAAGGCCAACAGCGCTCGTGACAGCTCCCCGCCCGAAGCGACCTTTTGCAACGGCCGCGGCGGTTCGCCTTTGTTGGCCGAGAACTGGAATATGATGTCATCCCACCCGTCCCGGCGAAACCGCGCGGCAACGCCGGACTGCTGCCCGTCTGCGCGGCCCTCTTCGCCGGAGTTCTCGCCGACGTCCAAACTTCGTTCTGCGGACGGTTCGGTGCCCCCCGCCACTTCGGCGGCCCGCCGTGACCGAACATCGATTCGGAACACGGCGTTCGGCATGTTCAGCTCGCGCAAGGTCCGCTCGACCTCTGTCGCCAGACGCAGCGCCGCCTTGCGGCGACTTTCGTGCAACTGCCCGCACAACCGGCCCAGACGGGCTTCGGCTTGCTCAACGGCGGCGGCGAGCTGCGCCATATGCTCCTCGTGGTGAAGCAGTTGCTGCAACTCCTCGCGGCACCGAGCCAGGTGGGCCAACACCGCTTCCACCGTGGGACCGTACTTTCGCTGCAAGGCACGGATGTCGGCCAAGCGGTTTTCGATGGCCTCCAGCCGCCAGGGGTCAACATCCACCTCCCGCAAGCGGCGGCGCAGCGCGCGCGCTGCCTCCTCAGCATGGACCTGTGCGGTCGCCAGCAGCGAGGCGACCTCCTCCAACCCCGTGTCGAACGCGAGCGCCGCCGACAACTCCTGTTCGGCCGATGCCAGTTGATCGGTGGCGCCCGGCTGGTGATCGCGCCCTTCCAGTGCGGCTGCAGCAGTCTCCAGCGCCCTCACTATTTTGTCCACATGCTGCAAGCGCAAGCGCTCCTCGCGCAGCGCTTCCTCCTCGCCGGGCTTCAGATCGGCCCGTTCAATTTCCTCAATCTGAAACCGCAGCACGTCGACCCGACGCATGCGTTCTTGTTCATCCATCCACGTCTGGTCCAATTGACGGCGTGCAGCGGCCCACTCGTCGTACGCGCGCTGCACGCGTTGCACCAATTCTCCATGGCCCGCGTACAAATCCAACAACCGCAACTGCTCGTCCGCCCGCAGCAATCCCAGTTGTTCGTTCTGACCATGCTGCTGGATCAGGTGCTGTCCGCACTCGCGCAGCATTTGCACTGTGGCCATGCGGCCGTTGATGCGGCATACGCTCCGTCCGGAACGATGCACTTCCCGGGAGAGCAACAGCTCCTCGCCGTTGTCCGGCAATCCTGACGCAGCCAGCCACGGGCCGAGCCGCTCACGCGTTTCCCTGCGAACGTGGAACAACGCCTCAACTCTACCGCTGTCAGCTCCGGTTCGCACCCAGTCGGCTGAAGCCCGCCCGCCCAGCAACAAGCCGATGGCGTCGAGCAACAACGACTTGCCGGCACCCGTTTCCCCGGTGAAGACGAGCAACCCGGCATTCAGTTCAACGTGTACAGATTCCAGCAAGGCGATGCGCTCCACCGTCAGCGCTGTCAACACCTGGCTTCCCCTCCGTGACATCGTCCCTCGTGCGACACATTCATCCGCCATCCACGGCGCCACGGCGTTCCATGGGAATCGACCACGCGGCTTCACCGCGCGACCCGTGTGCGCGTCACACGCGGCCGTGGTTTACCCCTTCCCGCAACTTGTGGCGCAACACGGAAAAAAACTCGCGGTCCCGCCATTTGACGAGAATGGCTTGCGCCTCTGACCGCCGCACCTCAACCACGTCTCCCGACTGCAGCCGTACCCCGACCTGGCCATCCACGGTCAAACCCAAGTCGTCGTGGGTCGCGTGCACCACCATGCGCACCTCCTGACGGTCATCGATGACACAGGGGCGCGAGAACAACGTGTGCGGACAGATCGGCGTGATGAGCATCACTTGCAGGCGCGGCGTCAGGATGGGTCCGCCGCAAGACAACGAGTACGCGGTCGATCCGGTCGGCGTCGACACAATCACGCCGTCGCCGCTGTACGCGTCAACCAGCACGCCGTCCACGTAGACTTCCACCGTGACCATGCGGGCAAAGGAACCTTTCGCGATGCCAGCGTCATTCAATCCGGTCAGTTGGGCGACGCACTTGCTCCCGCGCCACACGCTCGCCTGGATCATTAACCGCGGCTCGAGGTCGTAATCGCGGTTAATTACCCGCCGCACCGTCTCCTCCACGTCGTGCGGTTCGGCCTGGGTCAAAAAGCCGAGGTGACCGACGTTAATGCCGAGAATCGGAATGCGCGCCGGCGCCAACTCCCTCGCCACACCCAACATCGTGCCGTCGCCGCCAAGAACGAACGCCAACTCCGCGGTTTCCAGCACGCCGGTTGGCAAGTGGTGAGTACCTCTCGTCCCCGCCTCGGCGACAACCGTCCGAATCCGGGCCGCCTCCAACTGGCGGACAATCTGCTCGGCGACCCCGCACGCTTTCGGCTTTTGTTGGTTCACGACCAGGAGAATCGTCCTCACGCCAACCCTCCTCCGCCTGCTCAGCCACGGTACAGCCAAGCATATGTAATGACCACGCCAGAGATCAGCCATAACCCGCGGTTGAGCACGGTTCGCCAATGCAGATAGCGGGGTCGTTTGAGTTCGAAGTCGATGATGTGCACCTGTTCACTGTCGAGGTCAATGTGCAGGATGCCACTGACATCAAACGCAGTCCACAAGGGATACCACTGATCCCGCAAGCGTGCCCCGCTGACGCCGGGATCGCGCGGACTGACCAGCTTGACCGCATAGTAGCGAGACCCTTTGCGAACGATGAAGTCTGCAACCAGCGGCTTGCGAAATTCGCGGTCGTCGTAGTAGCCGAGCCACTCCGCGCGCTCCCGGACGCGAACCACCTGGTAGCCGTTGCCTTCCAACCATTCCCGGGCCGCATGAAAGCGTCCGTGCAGCGGCACGCGTTCCGCCCCCGTCCGCACCAACAGCGACCTGACCACGACCAACACCAACAGGCCGCAGAGCAACCAGGCCAGCCCGTCCAACCAACCCATGGGCATTCTCCTTCAAACCAAAAGGTGAGACACGTCCTCTCCCTTCAACGCGTGCCAAGCGGATACCACCACCGCACGCACCCGTTCCGGCTCCGCGGACCCGCAGGCACCACCGTGACCGAGCCGCCACCATACCAAAAACTCGATGTTACCGTCGCCGCCCTGAATCGGCGAGTAGTCCACACCGCCACACTCCAAACCCAGCAAGGATGCGGCCCCGATGACGTCCAACAGCACCGCTTCGTGCACCCTGGGGTCGCGCACGATGCCACCCTTGCCAACCCTGTCCCGCCCGGCCTCAAATTGCGGTTTCACCAGACTCACGATGTCTCCGGGCGCTCCCAGGACCTCGACGAGTTTCGGCAACAACAAGCGAATTGAAATAAACGACACATCCATCACGGCAGCATCGGGACGAGGCTGGAAGCTGGCGGGATCGACGTAACGGAAGTTGGTCCGCTCCATCACCACCACCCGCGGGTCTTGGCGCAGTTTCCAAGAGAGCTGTCCATACCCGACGTCGACGGCATACACCTTGGACGCCCCGTGCTGCAAAGCACAGTCGGTAAACCCCCCGGTGGAGGCGCCCACATCAACCACGATGCGGCCCTGCAGACTGACTCCGAACACCCGCAGGGCGCGCTCCAGCTTCAGCCCTCCGCGACTCACATACCCGTGTTCGGGCCGTGCCACCTGCACCTCGGCATCAGGGTGGACGAACGTCCCTGGCTTGTCAATCACCGCTCCCCCGGACGCCACCAGCCCGGCCATAATGGCACGACGGGCCGCCTCCCGACTGGGAAACAGCCCGCGTTCAGCCAACAACGTGTCGAGCCTGACTTTACCCGATTTGTGCATCGGCCACCCCTCTTACCGGGGCGGAGAGTCCGCCGACCCCCCTCAGCCCGGGATGGTGTAGGTGCGCTTCGGCAGCTTCGCCAAAAAAGCCAACGCGTCCTCAACCAACTGTGCAGCCGTCAGCCCGAACGCCTGCAACAATTGCTCGCGGGAGCCGTGCTCCACGAACTGGTCGGGTACGCCCTTGCGCAGAACCGGGACGGAGATCCCTGCATCGGTCAACACTTCCAGCACAGCGGACCCCATCCCGCCCGCCAGTGCCGCCTCCTCAATCGCGATCAGCGGCAGCCCCTGCTTGCCGATGGAACGAATCAGGTCAGCGTCTATCGGCTTGACAAATCGCATGTTCACAACGGTCGTCGACACGCCGTGCTGGGTGGCCAGCACCGCCGCCGCCTCCGTCGCCACCTGAACCATCGGGCCGAGCGCGAGAATCGCCAGATCGTTCCCGCGCCGGAGCACTTCCGCGCGCCCGACCGGAATTTCGCGGAATTCCGGTTCAAGCGGCACGCCCACGCCGTCCGCCCGCGGATAGCGAACCGCCACGGGACCGTTCAGCCGGAACGCCGTGTACAGCATGTGACGCAGCTCGTTTTCGTCCTTCGGCATCATCACCGTGATATTCGGCACGGTGCGCATGTATGCGATATCGAACACGCCCTGGTGGGTTTCGCCGTCCGGACCCACGATGCCCGCCCGGTCGACGGCGAACACCACCGGCAGGTTCTGAATGCAAATGTCGTGAATGAACTGATCGTAAGCACGCTGCAAGAACGTCGAGTAGACGGCAAACACCGGCTTCATGCCGGCCGTCGCCAGCCCGCCGCAGAACGTCGCCGCGTGCTGCTCCGCGATACCGACATCGAAAAACCGGGTCGGGAACACTTTTTCGAATTTGTTCAATCCTGACCCAGAGCCCATTGCCGCCGTCACGGCCACAATGCGCTCGTCCTGGCGCGCCAGCTCAATGACGGTGTCAGCGAACACGTCGGTGTACGACGGCGCCTTCTTCTCTTTCGCCGCCGTCGGCCAAGCGTGAAACTTGTCCGGCGCGTCTTCTGCAGACGCGTACCCCTTGCCCTTGCTGGTGACCAGGTGAATCAACACCGGTCCCCGCAGCGCACGGGCGTCCTGCAACACTCGCACCAGCCCCGGCAAATCGTGCCCGTCGACAGGCCCAAGGTACTTGAATCCAAACCCCTCGAACCAAGCGCCCGGGACCACCAGGCTGCGCATCGAATCTTTCACGCGCTCCAGCGTCTTCGTCAACTTCTCGCCGATGCCAGGCAATTTCCGCAAAGTCTGCTCAATTTCCGCCTTGGCCCGGGAGTAAGTCGGATCGGTCCGAAGCCGGGTCAGGTACTTGGCAATTGCTCCCACATTGGCGTTGATGGACATCTCGTTGTCGTTCAGGATTACTAACAAGTCTGTGCCGAGATGGCCGGCGTGATTCAACGCCTCCATCGCCATACCGCCGGTCAGTGCGCCGTCCCCGATGACGCACACCACCGCGTAGTCGTCCCCTGCCAAGTCGCGGGCAACGGCCATGCCTAAACCGGCAGACACGGACGTGCTGGCATGCCCGGCGCCGAAGGCGTCATGGGGGCTCTCGCTGCGTTTGGGGAAGCCGGCTAACCCCTTGTACTTGCGCAACGTCGGGAAGCGATCCCGCCGCCCGGTGATCATCTTGTGCACGTACGCCTGATGGCCGACGTCCCAGATGATCCGGTCACGCGGGCTGTCAAACACCTTGTGCAGCGCCAGCGTCAGCTCCACCACGCCGAGGTTCGCTCCGAAGTGCCCTCCGGTCTTGGAGACGGTGTCAATCAGAAATGCCCGCACCTCGGCCGCGAGCTGCACCAACTGTTGCTCGTCCAACTGCTTCAAGTCACTCGGCGAATTCACCCGTTCGAGCAGCGTGACGCCCACCTCCACCCATCCCCGGGGCCGTTGGCCCGCAGGTTATTTCCGCGCCCGCCCGACAAGGACGAGAGCGGTTTCCAACACCCGCGACGCAAACAGGACGATGGGCGTCGGCGACTGAATGGCGATGGCCTTCCCGACCGCCTTCAGCCCCACCGTAAACGAGGTGATGAAAGCGGTCAAAACAATGACGATGAGTTCGCGATGCCACCCCGTCGCTCCCACAGCCAAGATCAACTGCGTTGCCACCGCCAGCGCCCCTGCACCGCTGAGGACGCCAGCAATGTCGCCCACCACATCGCTGCAGATGCTGGACACCTTTTCGGCGTTGCGTACGATGGTAATAGCGCGCCGTGCACCGAACACGCGCTTTGAAGCCATGGCATGAAACGGCGTCTCGCGCGCAGCCGCCGCCGCCAACCCGAGCATGTCAAACATCACGCCGATGACGACGATGCACACCACCACCAGTGCCCCAACGTACCACGCTACCTCGTTCAGGAAAACGGTGGACGTATCCACGATGCCGCCAATCGGAAATGTCAACAGCGCAATGGTCGACGCGAACCGCACAGACCGGCGCCAAGTGGACCGTTTCATGCCGCTTCCCCCGCACACGGCAATTGCTGGGTTGCACCCGCCGCATTCCGGCGGCACCAGCCGTGCAGCTGTGTATGTACAACATAGGCTGAGTCAAGCCTCTGGGTTCTCATGCGACTGCGGTCGGAAAGCAACACGTCATTCCCCACGTTGTCAGCAACTCCGCCCTGCGGGCGGGCCGCTGCAGCCTGCGTGTCTGACCCCGCAAGGGGCCGGGTGGCAGCTCCTTGAGTAAACGCTGTGGCTTAGGTCTAGTAGGTTTTCCCAAGGACGCACCCAGGCGTCGCCGCCCGGGCGGTTTCCCTTTACGCATCCCTTGGCAGTGTCGCCATCTGCCAGACTAGATTACCACTTAGTCCACACTATAATCCTCAAAGAGCCACGCGTTTCCGCGAACAGTCTAGGCGTTTTCCGCAACGATCGCTGGCGTCTCCTAGCCTCTTTTGCAGTACAGATTTCACGCAGCACCGGCGACTCTTCCTGGCCAGGGAGACATCGCCTGTTTCCCGCGATCCTTCGGCACCACTCAAGGCAGGCTACACTGCACACAGATGGCCTCCGCATGCAGGTTCATACCCCAAGCCGTAGTCCCTGTCGATGCGGACCACGCACTTGGGCCTCCGCGAAAGCTGGGACAGCACCCGCATGCCATTGCGGACCGCCCAACTTTCTTAACTCCCAGCATCAGCCCAAGGCTGGGCGCCCCAAGCCAACACCAGGAACTTCATCGCTGTGCCCTTTGGCGGATTTTTAGCCCCGCCTTCAGAGACGGGCGATCGACTAGAATACTGCGCCACCCGTGTTTCGTCAACTATTATAGCATACGAACTCCAGCTGATATAATGCCTGCACACGCCGCCAAACCCCGCAGGCCGCGGCCGCATCGGTTCATGGATGGTTGCCTCGGCCGCGGTCAGGGAAGGTCGTCCGCGCGCACGGTGTCTCGCCGATGCACACTGCTGGGTCGGACCCCCGCGTCCGGCGACCATCGCCGTCAGTGCCGCCGCGCCACGATGAACCTGGCCATTCCGGCCAACAGCGGTGCCTCGATGCCCGCTTCCGCCAGCGCGGACAAGCCCCGCTCGACTGCCTCGTGGCACAACCTCCGCGTCTCCTCGACTCCGACCAGCGCCGGATACGTCAATTTCTGCAAGCGCTCATCGGATCCTGCCGTCTTGCCCAATTCCTCGGTCGTGCCGGTCACGTCCAACAGGTCGTCGACCATCTGGAAGGCCAGCCCTACCTCCAGCCCGTACCGCTCGAGCGCCGCGCGCACGGGCGCAGGGACGCCTGCGAATACGGCCCCTATCACTACAGACGCCTGAATTAACTTGGCCGTTTTGTGGGTATGGATAAACTGCAGGTCGTCCAAGGAGCCGCCTGACCGCTCGGCGAGAATATCCTCCATCTGCCCTCCGACCATGCCGTAGCAACCGGCCGCGCGCGACAACACACGCACCATCTCCAACTGCCGCTCCGCCGGAATCCCCAGCGGCTGAGACAGCAGCTCAAACGCATAAGTGAGCAGCGCGTCGCCGGCGAGCAACGCGGTGGCCTCGCCGAACACCTTGTGGTTGGTGGGCTTGCCGCGGCGCATGTCGTCGTTGTCAATCGCCGGCAGGTCGTCGTGGATCAGCGAGTAACAGTGCAACACCTCCAACGCCGCGGCCGCGGGCAGCACCGCCTCTTCGTCGGCCCCGAACGACGCCGCCGTGGCCAGGCATAAGACCGGCCGCAGCCGCTTCCCGCCGGCCAACAGACTGTAGTTCATCGCGGCGAACAGCCGGCCCGGTCGCTCACTGGCGGGGAACAAGCCGGCGAGGTACTCCGTCACTCGCCGCCCGCGTTCCTCCAGGTAGCGGCGGGCTTGTGCTTCGACAACGTCCAAAGGCTGCAAACTGGTCACTCACGCTTCCTCCTTCGCCCATTCGGAAGCGGCCCCGCCTGCCGCTTCCGGCTCCAACTCCAACAACCGCTCAATCTCCTGCTCGGCCCGGTCGAGCTGCTGGCGGCAAAACTGCACCAACTGCATCGCCTGCTTGTAGCGCTCAATTGACTCTGTCAGCGACAACTCGCCGGACTCCAGTTTCCGGACGGTGTCCTCCAGCGCCTTCATCGCCGTTTCAAAGGTCCAGTCTGGACTGTTCGGCGCCAATGGCTTGTCCGCCCCTTCCTGTGACACGCCTGCTCGCCTCCTCCCCGGATTGCTCGCCTTCCGACGCCAACGCTTCGAGGTGCTCCACCCGTGCCCGCAACATCCCGTCCGACAAGCGGATGCGCACGCGCTCGCCTGGACGCGCCAACCGCGCCGAGGTGATCACGGTGGACCCGTCGTCTTTGTAGACGACACTGTAACCGCGCCGCAGCACGGTCAACGGGTTGAGCGTCTCCAGCGCGACGATGGCCCTGTCCAAACGGGCTTCCGCCTCGGCCACCCGCCGCCGCACGGATGCCTCCGCCCGAGACCGCAGCGTCTCCACCGCGAAGCCGGCCCTCGATACGCGCTGGTCCACGTCTGTTCGGTACAGGCGCTCCCACAGCGCTGTCAGGCGCCTGCGGGCGGATCGCACGGGGATGGCGGCCGACTGACGCAAGCGGGTTTCCAGGTAGTCCACGTGCTGCCGGCGGACGTCGACCATGCGCAGCGGCTGTTGCAGAACCGAAGATGCGGCCAGCGCCTGCACGCGAGCGGCCTGCTCGTCCAAGCGCCAACGCACCGCCCGGCGCACACGGCCCTCCCACTGGGCGAGTTGACTGCGGATCTCGTCAACGTGGGGAGCCACCAACTCCGCTGCAGCGGTGGGCGTCGCAGCCCGTACATCAGCGGCAAAGTCGCAGATGGTAAAGTCGGTTTCGTGCCCGACCGCCGAGACCACTGGAACCGGGCAGCTTGCAACCGCGCGCGCCACCATCTCCTCGTTGAACGGCCACAGCTCCTCGAGCGACCCTCCGCCGCGGCCCACGATGATCACGTCGACCTGGCCGCGCTCCGCCACCACGCCGAGGGCGCGTACGATGGAGGCAGCGGCACCCGGTCCCTGCACCAATGCCGGGGCGATCACGACGGTGGCCAGTGGGTAGCGCCGGGCCAACGTCGAACAAATGTCGCGCACGGCCGCCCCGGTGGGCGACGTCACGACGCCGATGCGGCGCGGGTAGGGCGGCAGCGGCCGTTTGCGTTCGGGTGCGAACAACCCTTCGGCGGCTAAACGGTCACGCAACTGGACAAACGCCACGTAAAGCGCCCCGATGCCGTCCGGTTGCATCTCTTCGACGTACAGCTGATACTGCCCGTCGCGCTCAAAGACGCCGATGGAGCCACGGCAGATCACGCGCATCCCGTCTTCCGGACGAAATGGCAAGGAACGGTTGCGGCTGGCGAACATGACCGCGCGGATCCGACTCTTGTCGTCTTTGAGCGTGAAGTACATGTGCCCGCTCGTGTGGTGTTTGAAATTGGAAATCTCACCAACGACGAGGAACCCGCTCAAGCGCTCGTCCGACTCCAGCCGCTCGCGAATCACCTCGGTCAACTCGGTGACTGTCCACACGGCGACAGCCGTCGCACCCATCGGGCGCCCCCTTTCTACGCCCGGACCTGCCTGCGTGCGCAGCCGAGCGTCAGCGTATTTGCCATCAACATCGCCACCGTCAAAGGCCCGACGCCGCCCGGTACCGGCGTAATCCAAGATGCCACCGGTGCCACCGACTCAAAGTCGACGTCCCCCGTGAGACGGCCGTCCACCCGGTTTTGCCCCACATCGACCACCACCGCCCCGGGCCGGACGTGGTCTGCCGTGATGAGGCCCGGGCGCCCAACCGCCACCACCAAGATGTCGGCCAAACGGGTGACGGCTGCCAAATCGGGCGTGCGCGAGTGGGCAATTGTCACGGTGGCGTTGGCAGCCAGCAACAACATGGCCATCGGCTTCCCGACGATATTGCTGCGGCCGACCACCACGGCGTGGCGCCCGGCGACGTCAATCCCTTCCCGACGCAACATCTCCATGACGCCGGCCGGCGTGCACGGCCAGACAGACGGCAGGCCCACGAAATTCCGCCCGGCGTTGACCGGGTGAAACCCATCCACATCCTTTTCCGGCGAGATGCGTTGGAGAACCGCGTGCTCGTCGATGTGGACCGGCAGCGGCAGTTGCACGAGAATGCCGTCGACGGCAGGATCCGCGTTCAAACGGTCGACTTCCGCCAACAAGGTGTTCTGGCTCACGTCCGCCGGCAGTTTCACCAGTTGGCTGCGCAGCCCGACCCGTTCGGCTGTGCGCTGCTTGCTGCGAACATACGTGGCCGAAGCGGGGTGATCCCCGACCAGAATGACCGCCAGCTGCAGCTGCTGCCCTGCCTCCGCCAAGCGGGCAACCTGCCCCTGGACATCTGCGAGAATCGCCTCTGCCATCCGCTTCCCGTCAAGAATTCGCCCCATCCGCCAAAATCTCCTTTCCGAACGGTACGCATTCAGGATGTGCCAAAAACCAACCCTGGGCAGGAACTGACCCAGAGTGAGGACATCACGCCCGTAAAGAAAAAGTTCACACCGGAGTGTGAACTTTGGCCGCGCCGCCAACTGCCCCCTCACTCTTTGCGGTTGCTGCTGTGACCGGGGCTCAGCTTGGCCGTCGGATCAATGTAGGTCTTCGCGTTATTGACGGCGGTTGGCGCTTCGCCAAACCCTGTCGCAATCAGTTTTACCTTGCCCGGGTACGTGACGATATCACCTGCCGCGTACACGCCCGGAATGTTGGTCTCCATACGCGTGTTGACGACAATTTCGTTGTTTTCAATGTGCAATCCCCATTCCTGCATCGGTCCGAGCGATGCGGAAAAGCCGAGCCCGCTGACGATGGCGTCCACCTCGACCTCCCACGTCTCCTTTGTCCGGTTGTGCACCAGAGTCGCACGGCGCAGCCACTCGTCCCCGCTCACCGCTTTTAACTCCACAAACGTTTTGACGTCAACCGACGAAGCAAACAGCCGCTTCACAGTCTCCTCGTGTGCACGGAACTGGTCGCGCCGGTGAATCAACGTGACCTGACTTGCGACTCCTTCCAGCATCAATGCGAAATCGACGGCCGTATCCCCGCCGCCCACCACCAGCGTCCGCTTGCCCCGAAACTTCTCGAGATCGTCGATGTAATACGAAATCCCGCGCCCCACGAACGCCTCCGCGCCTTCGGCCGGCAGCGGCCGGGGCGTAAACATGCCGATACCGGCGCAGATGATGACAGCTTTCGAGTAGTGTACGCCCTTGTCGGTGGTCAGTTCAAAGATGCCGTCCTCACGCTTCGTGAGACCGATCACCTTTTCGTTCAAGTGCACCTTCGGGTTGTACTGGAACGCTTGCTCCTTCAATTGCTCGACCAAGTCGCGCGCCCGAACCTTCGGAAACCCGCCGACGTCGTAGATGTACTTCTCCGGATACAGCTCTATCAATTGACCTCCCAACTGCGGGAGGCTGTCAATAATTTTGCACGTCGCGTCCCGCATGCCGCAGTAGAACGCAGCAAACAGGCCCGTCGGCCCGCCGCCGATGATCGTGATGTCGTATACCTGTTCGTCCCGCGCGAACCCCTCTGTGGCGGTCAACATCAGTCCCCCCTGACGAATGCACGAACCCATCACATGAACACCCGCTCATTATACCGCACCGCCGGACATCTTCCAATCGCTCCGCAGAAAATGCCGGGCAATGCTCGCCGGGCCCAACGCGTTGTCGGAAGAGAACCGGGGCTCTGCAAACGACACCCGCAACCCCGGCGCCGCTTCCGCCAACTGCTGTCGTATCCGCTGCCGGATGTAGCGGTTCGACGCAACGCCCCCCGCAATGATCACATCCCCCACCGGCCGGCCATGCCACGCCCGGTGCACCGCTTTCGCAACCGAGTCGGCGATGCACACCTGTACCGCCAGAGCGACCTCACTGGCGGGGATGCCCTGCTCGATGGCGCGCAGCGCCGCCGTGCAAGGACCGGAGAAACTCATGGACGCCTCCCTCACACTCACTTTCAACCGCAATGAAGGCTCCGCCTGCGCCTGCGCCGCCAGCGACTCCAGCCACGGGCCGGCGGGAAACGGCGCGCCCAAGGCAACGCCGACCCGATCGACGAACTGGCCCGCGTGCAGGTCGGCTCCTGCGCCAATCAGCTCGATGGCGTAGCCGAACCGGGTCGGCGTGCACCACAGTACGTCTGACGTCCCTCCGGACAGGTGCACTGCGAGAAATGGCTCGTGCAGCCTGGGAGCCAACCGGCCGCCCGTCAGATGATACCAGGCGGCTGCGATGTGCCCTTCCTGGTGGGAGGTCCGCACCAGCGGGATGCGCCACAGCTGCGCCATCGATTCCGCCAGGCTGACACCCGCCCAGAACACCGGCATGTACGAACGCGCCCATGGGCGCGGCCGCACCGACACGCCTACGGCCGCCCACTCTGCGCCGTCCTTGTCCGCCTGCCCGGCGGGCCGCCGGGCGATTCCGGCCATCAGTTCGTCCATCAGCGCGGGCAGGTGGCGAACATGAAAAAAGAGCGCCTCGGACTGCCTCAGCCCTCGCTCTCCCTGCCGTACGGGCAACAACCGCCGCGCCTCCGCCACCACCGCACCGTTCTCGTAACTGATGGCACACACGGACGTCGTGTAGTTGCTCGTATCCACTCCCAAAACCAACCGCATGTCATCGCCTCGCTTGCTCAACAGCCGGCAACACGCGGGCAAGGACGCCGTTGACAAACTTGCCGGAAGCCTCCGTCCCGAACGCCTTGGCCAACTCCACCGCTTCGTCAATCACCGTGGGGACGTCCACATCCCGTTCATTCAGCAGCTCGTACAGTGCCAGGCGCAGAATATTCAGCTCCACCTTCGCAATCCGATCCAGACGCCACCCTTGGACATGCGCGGCAAGAAGCTGGTCGATGCGTTCCACGTTCGACCGGGTGCCCCGTACCAGCCGCTGCACGTACGCCTGGTCCGCGGGGGTCGCCTGACCCGCCTCCTCCAGCACATGGGACACCGCTTCATCCGGAGCCGCCTTGCCCACGTCCACTTGATACAAGGCCTGCAATGCGCACCGCCTTGCCTCATGACGTCTCATCCCGCTCACTCTCCAAACCGCTGTGACAGCAGTTTTTCTACCCACGCCTTCCAGGCCCCGGGCGTCTCCAGCACAGCCCCGACCACGAAGCCGATGGCGGCCAATACGAACAACAGCAACGTCGCCCAAAACCCGACAATCATCCACAACAACCAAACGGCACAACCCGCCAACAGGCCTTGCCAGCGCCGCCGCATCGTGAGGACCTGAAGGAGGACGGACCGTAGCCAGCTCATGGCTTGTCCACCCGCGTCTTGGCCGATTTACCCGAAGAACCTGACACCTCCATGACGTTGACCGTCACCCGTTCGACACCGACTCCGGCCGTCCCCTCCACGTACGACTTGACAGCCGCCTGGATGTCGGTGCTCATGCGACTGAGTTCCACATCCGGCAGCGCACGCACGCGCAGCGCAAGACACACGCCCGACACCCCCGGCGCGACCCTGGTGTCCAAGTCGAACACCCCTTGAATTGACCGGCCCGCACGGTTGGCCAACTGTTGAATGGTGTCGTACGAAATCCGCACCTGGCCGTGTTCCCCGGGCAGAGTCACGTAATCGAGTCGCCGCCGGCCCCACCGGTACAAGAAGAACCGCACCGCCAGCAGTGCCCATACCACCCCCGCCACGATAGCCGCAGTGCGGGCGTGAGCGTGCGACAGCACGGCGTCGACGTCGGGTCCCGCCAACACGGCGGCACCGGCCAGGCACACCACCACCCCGCCGGCAAACGACGCCAGGCAAAGCAGGATCAACAGTACGCGGTCCAACGCGTTCACAAGAACCCCTCCTCAGCCGGCCCAACGCTGCGTCGACAGGCCAGTGCCCTGCACAGCCGGCCCGCCGGGAGCCCAGGCAGGCCAACCGGCCGTTACATCACCGGACTTTCCGCTCCCCGGCTGAATCCGTCAACTCCTTCTGCTTGTCGGTTTGGAATACGACGGCTGTGACGTGGACGTTGACGGAGACCACGCGCAGCCCGGTCATCCCCTCTATCGCCTGTTTCACGTTTTCTTGGACGGCGAGGCTCGTCTCCGGAATGTTCACGCCAAACTCGAGTGCGACCGACAGGTCCACTGCGCAGCTCTTGTCCTCGTCGACGAACTGCACCTTCACGCCTTTGGAAAGATTCTTGCGGCCTAATAACGTCTCCGTCAACCCGCCGGCAAAGCCGCCGCTCATGCCGGCCACGCCGGCAACCTCACTGGCTGCCAGACCCGCGATAATCTGAATCACTTCATCCGCAATCTGAATTTTCCCCAGCTCTGTGGACTCAAACTCCATGTCCTGCACGTCGCAATCCCCCGTTCCGGTGAATTTGTACGGCCTGCTTCCGCCCCTCAGCCTTCCTCATTCTACCTGCGCCAGCGCCTGGCCAACACCGCTCACTGCGACGCCATCACATCGTGCTCCTCCAAGAAACGCGTCGTCACGTCACCCGACAGGAAGCGCTCGTGTTGCAACAACCGGATGTGGAACGGGATAGTCGTCTTGACTCCCTCGATGCGAAACTCGCCCAGTGCCCGGAGCATCCGGCGGATCGCCTGTTCACGCGTCGGAGCCCAGACAATCAGCTTGGCGATCATCGAGTCGTAGTGGGGCGGTACCACCCACCCCGGATAGGCCGCGCTGTCCACGCGCACGCCGATGCCGCCGGGCGGCAGATACTCGGTGATGCGCCCGGCCGAGGGCAGAAAACCGCGCTCGGGATCTTCAGCGTTGATGCGGCACTCGATGGCATGGCCGCGAAGCTGGACGTCATCCTGTGAAAGTGACAGGCGCTCCCCGGCCGCAGTCAAGATCTGCTCGCGCACCAAATCCACGCCGGTCACCCATTCCGTCACCGGATGTTCCACCTGAATGCGAGTGTTCATCTCCAGGAAGTAAAACCGTCCGTCCGGCGCATAAATGAACTCGACGGTACCCGCGCCCACGTAATCGACTGCCTTGGCGGCGGCGACGGCCGCCTCCCCCATTGCCTGGCGCGTCTGGTCAGACAGCACCGGACACGGCGACTCTTCCACCAGCTTCTGCAACCGACGCTGCACGGAGCAGTCGCGCTCCCCAAGGTGGATGACGTTCCCGTGGCGGTCTGCGAGCACCTGGATTTCCACGTGGCGCATCTGTTCAACGTACTTTTCCAAGTACACGCCAGCGTTGCCAAACGCGATTTCGGCCTCCCGTTGCGCGGTGACGATGGCGCTGCGCAGGCTGTCCTCGTCCCGCACCACACGGATCCCTTTCCCGCCGCCGCCGGCGGTCGCCTTGATCATCACCGGGTACCCAATCTCGCGCGCAATGCGCACCGCTTCGTCCGCGTCCGCCACCAGCCCGTCGCTGCCCGGCAACGTCGGCACCCCGGCCCGTTTCATCGCCTCTTTGGCCCGGGACTTGTCGCCCATCGTCTCAATCGCGTACGCGCTCGGACCGATGAAGGTGATCCCGCACTGTTCGCAAACCTCGGCAAAATCGCTGTTTTCCGCTAAAAACCCGTATCCCGGATGGATAGCGTCAACACGGGTCAGCGTCGCCACCGACATGATGCTGGGAATGTGCAAGTAGCTCTGGCGGCTGGGCGTGGGGCCGATGCAGTACGCCTCATCAGCCATCTGGACGTGCAGGGCATCGCGATCGGCTTCCGAGAACACTGCTACCGTCTCAATGCCTAATTCCCGGCAAGCGCGAATTACGCGGACAGCAATCTCCCCGCGGTTTGCGACGAGTACTCGCTGAAACATGCTCGCCCCCCTCACGCCCGTCTGATCTTGAAGAGCGGTTGTCCGTACTCCACGAGCTGCCCGTTCTCCGCCAGAATCTCGACGATCTCGCCAGACACCTCCGCCTCAATCTCGTTCATCAACTTCATCGCTTCGACGATGCACACCACCGTCTTTCCGTCAACCCGCGACCCGACCTCGACGAACGGCGGCGCATCAGGCGCCGGCGCCCGGTAGAACGTGCCTACCATCGGCGACCGAACAATATGTATCTGTGCCGAATCAACCGCGTCCGGCTCGGCGGTGCTCACCGGTGCCTCAGTGCCCGTGCCCGGTACCGCTGTCGGCGCCGGAGCCGGTGCAACCAGTGCGGCCGGCGAAGCCGCCGGCGGTGTCGAAGCGGCCGCCGGCACCCAATTAGGCGGAGCATCCGCCTTGCCTAACCGCAGTTTGAATCCTTCCATTTCTAATTCAAGGTGATGCAACGATGTTTCATCCATCAACCGGATTAACTCCCGGATGTCTCCCATCTTCAACATGGAATCCAGTCACTCCCGCCCCGTGTCCAATCGCTCGCCCTAGTATAACACAGGGCAAGGGCGGGTTGCATGCAGACCCCGCCCCGCATTCCCCCGCCGATGGCGACTTGCACAACTGGCAGTTGCAGACCCTGGATCCCCTCTCAGCCGTGGCTCTTGACGACGATGTTTTCCATCGGGAAATTCAACTGCTCGCTGACGATGTCCATGATCTTCGCGGCGTCGAGCTTCGTGAGCGGCGACTTCGACCGGACGTACACCTTCACCTCGCTGTAATCAGCGTTCGGCACAATCGCGCAGTCGAGGTAACCGTCTCCCTTGATCTCCTCCTCGGCGCTCTCGATGCCGCCTTGCCAACTCTGCAGTTTCTTAAGCTGCTGTTCGGCGTTGGCGATGTCTGCTTGAGATGCGTTGTCGTTGCTCAGCACTTGCATCAAGCGGTCCTCGTTGCGCGTGATCTGCGCAGTCACAGAAGTCTGCTGAATCACGAAGAAGTCGTCTGAGCTGCCGCCTTCGGCGTTTGCCGGGCTGCTGGCGTCGCTGGCAGATGTCGCCTGGGTCCCGCCGGTGTCGCCACTGGCGCCGGACGAGTGGGACGCTGGGGGATTGTTCACGGCTGTGACCGGCGGCGAAGTCTCCGTCCCCGCGCTCGACGCTGTTTCGCTGCCGCTGTTCATGGTGTAGTAGCCAATCAGCATCAGGGACAGCACCATCATGGTCGACAGCCAAACCGTTTGCCGCTTTACCACTTCCCATTCCTCCTCACTTTGCGGGCCTCGCGTGTCTACGAATCTCCTTTTTGAGGTTCCACGCTAATTTTATATGCAGGCACGTCCAACACATTCGCGATCGCGTCTATGATTTCTGCCTTCGCCACGTAGAAATCATCCGCGTTGACGGTGACCAGGACGCCCCGGACGGTTGGCGTTTGGCTCTGAATCACGAACGGCGTCTCGTTTCCGCCCGCGTTTTGGGTGAACACCTGCGTATCCACCGTAGTCGACTCCGTGCGCTGCGAGCCGTTCACCTGTGACTGCGTCGTCTTGCGCACGTTGTTGGCCACCGTCAGCGCATCGCTGCTGTCCAGGGTCACCATCACCGAGACGCTGTGAACGCCTACGATTTTTTCGAGCATGCCTTCCAACTGCCGGTCGAGACTGTGCTCATAAGCCATCGTGGCGTTCACCGCCTGCGCCATGGTGGGGTTGCTACCCGCAGACACCGGCTGCCCGGACGCGCCCGCCACATCAGACGCGACAGCCGGCAGTGAGCGTCCCCCGCCATTCCACATGGACCCAAAGACCAGGCAGGCGACACCCACGACGCCCAGCGCCACCAGCCAGCGGTTCTGCACGACCGGTTTCCAGTCCATTCACCCTCACCTCCTCACCCCGCCCTTACGCTGACGTGGTCCGCGGAAACCCCGAGCAGGCGCGCAACCAGGTTGCGAACCGCCGCTGTCTGTCCGGTCGCGGCCGGGGGCAAGACCACCGCGACGCGCATTTGCTCCGGCGTCAGACCGCCCTCCACCTGCACCCGCGCGCCGGGAATCCCCAGCTCGCTGTCGATGGCCGCCTGCACCAAGGCTGCAGCTTCGTCGTCCGCCCGCCTCGACAACTGCCGGCGCAGTTGCGCTTGCAGGCTGTCGACATCCACCGCTGGCGCCGCGGCGGAGGAGGCCGCACCGGTGAGCTGTTCGACCGCCGACTGCGCCAACCGTTCGGCCCAATCTCCGCGGAAAAACGGCACGAGCGGTTGCAAAATGGCGGCGATCACGGCCAGTCCCAGCACCGTGCGCACGTACTTCTGCATGCTCTGGGTGGGCAACAGCCACTCGGTGAACGCCGCCAACAAGACGATGAGGATGATTTGCTTCAGCCACTCCCCCACCGCGGTCATCCCATCACCACCGCCAGGTTGGCCGTCGCCAGCAACATGCACACCGCCACGAAGAACATCAGCGCCACGACGGTCACGGCGGCGAATACGTAGACCAGGCTCTTGCTCAGGGCCCCCAAGCAACCGACGATGGGGTTGTCGCCAAGCGGCTGCATGAGCGCGGCGCTGCCGCTGTACACGAACGACAGGGCCAGGATCTTAACCGCCGGGAACGCCGCGGCGCACGCGAGCACCACCAGTCCGGCCATGCCGACGGCGTTTTTCACCAACAAGGACGCGCTCGCGACCGTTTCCATCGCGTCGGACATCGCTTTGCCCAGCACCGGAACGAACGTCTGTACCCCGAACTTGGCTGCCCGCAGCGCCACCCCGTCGGCAATCCCTTTGCCGGCCCCCTGCACGGCGGTGACGCCGATGAACACGCTCATGCACAAGCCCAGTCCCGCCGCGCCGGCCCCGCGCAAGAGGCCCGCCAGCCGCGTCAGGCGGTAACGCGGGGACAAGGCACTGGTCAGGTCCAACACGGCGCTGAAGAAGATCAGCGGGAAGACGAAAAGGAATACGACTTGGCTCACCGCGTGCACCGTGAAGGCCAACACGGGGTGGAAAAACGCCGCGGACGCCACCGCCCCCGAGGCGGCCAGCAATGCAATCAACACAGGGATAGAGGCAAGCATGAAGTCCGTCATCGTCTGGATTGCATGGCGGCCCGCCCCGAACGCTTCCGTGAACGACCCGACGGCCAGCACCATCAAAACCAGGAACACCATCGCATACGCCACTTGGCTGACCGCTTGCCGCTCAAACGCCGCCTGGAACGACTCGAGCACGGCGGCCATCACCGACAGGACCAAAATCGCCCCCAACAACCGGGCGTTCCCGAACAGTTCGGCGAAGAAGTAGCGTAAAACACCGCTGAAAAACGCCTTCAAACTAGGCGTTCCTCCGTCAAACATGGCGCGTGTGAGGCTGGTCCCGCCGAAGTCCGGCAAGTAGCCGCCGTATTCCTGGTGCAGGCGTTGCCAGTACGAATCGATAGCACCTGTCGGCAGTTGATCCAGTTGCTCTTCAGCGTCTTGACGGACGCTCGACGAGGCCGTACCAGTGGAGAGCAGGTTCGACGCAGACGCCGTTGTGCCGTGGGCGCCAGATGCATCCGCCGCTGCCACCGGCGCGGAAACCAGGCACATGAGCAGCCACAGCGGAGCCACCCACCTGAACGCGGCCAACCAGCGCCGGCGGCTGAACACGCGGACCACCCCCTTGCAGCGACATGCCGTCATGGCAACAGGTGCACCAGCGACTGTACGACGTCCGTCATGATGGGAACCGCCAGCACGACAATGCCCACCTTGCCGGCCAGCTCAATTTTTCCGGCCAACGCCCCCTCTCCCGCATCGCGGGCTATTTGGGCGGCGAACTCCACGATGTACGCGATGCCGATGATCTTCAGCACCGTCTCGAGGAACGCGTGATCGACCTTGGCCGCATTCGCCAAGTCCGAGATGCTGCGCACCACGCCCGCGAAGTTGTCGACCACCGCCAGCAGCAGGACGACTCCGGCCAACATGCCGACCAGCATCGCGAACGGCTGCGCCTGCTGGCGCAGCACCGCCGCCAAAGCGGTCGCCGTGAGCCCGATGCCCACCAGTTGCAAAATGTGCAAGAGCCTCACCTACTGGCGCAGGAACACGGTCTCGATGTCCCTGTACAGGTGATCCACCCAGCCGATGACGATGATGAACACAGCCACAAAACCGGCTAGCGCCGCCCAGTGAGCAAATTCTTCCTTGCCGCTCTGCTTGAGGATGGTGTGCAGGATGGCCACCAGGAACCCGATGCCGGCGATTTGGAACACGGCGCGAACTTCCGGTGTCATGGCTTCCCCTCCCGGTTTGCAGGCCGGACTTGCGCCCGGCTGCTCAGTACAGCAGAATCACCAGCAACAATCCGGCCAGGACGCCCAGGTACTGACACAGCCGTTCATTGCGGCGCTGGGATTCCACAGCTTCACGTTCCAGTTCCGCCAACTCGTGCAACGCAACCTCCAGGCGCTGTGTTTGGTGTGCCCGGTCCGACGCGCCCAAGGTCTTGCCGAACTCGGCGATGACCTCGTAGTCGTATGCCTTCAGCGCTGCGCTGCGTCGGCAGCGCTGAATGCCGTCGGCGAAGGCGGCTGCCACCGTCTGCTCCCCGTCGCCAAGGGCGTTTGCCGCCGCCTCAAACAACCGGTCCGCCGGCGGCTGGCTCCGCGCCGCCACCCGCCGCAGCGCAGCAGGCAAAGGCGTTGCGCTGTACGCAATCTCCGCCTGCAGCAATCTCAACGCGTGCATCACGGCGCGGATTTGGCGAGGGCGCTCCCGAAAGTCTCGCGCGATGCGGAACCCGATACCGGTGCAGGAGGCCAACAGCAGCGCGGCACCGACCATCCTCAGCACGGCGGTTCCGCCCTGGTCCGGCTGTCGGCCGAACGCACCGGGTTGCCCGAACGCACCAGGTTGCCATCGGCGTCCAGGATCTGTTCCAACGTGCACGGCCCCAAGCGCCGGCTGAGCACCACATACCTCTGGAAGGCCCGCGCTGCAAACAGCTCTCGCATGTACGGACGGGCGCGCCACTCCTCCAGGCCAGCGGCGTGGGCGCTGGCCACCACGCTGACTCCGGCGTGTGTGGCTTCGAGAATTGCATCCCGGTCTTCGGCCCGGCCAATTTCGTCCGTTACCACCAGATCCGGCGACAGGCTGCGGATGGCCATCAGCATCCCCTCCGCCTTCGGACACCCGTCCAGCACGTCCGTGCGCGGTCCGATGCAAAACTGCGGGATTCCGTCAAGACAACCTGCGATCTCGGAGCGTTCATCGACCACCACCACCTTGACGCCGCGTCCGGACGGCGTGCCGGACCCTTCGCTCCACTGGCGCACCACGTCCCGCAACAAGGTGGTCTTTCCGCATTGGGGCGGCGAGATCACCAAGGTGTTGAACGGGCGGTCCCCGTCCCTGCGCCACAGGTGCGTCTTCACGCGGTTGGCGGCTCCGACGTGTTCGCGGGCAATCCGCACGTTCACGGACGTGATACTGCGAATGGTGCGGATGGCACCGGTCTCGGACAGCACCACCCGGCCCGCCACGCCCACCCGATGGCCGCCCGGCATCGTCACAAACCCCCGCCGAATGTCTTCCTC
>JADGIC010000160.1 GCA_019683615.1 Alicyclobacillaceae bacterium
CTCCACCCCCAACCCGGTATCCATCCATTATACCCGTTCCATGCGGGCAGAAACTTTGGCCCGCCGCACGCCGCGCAACCGGCGACCGGTCGCGACAAAGTGCAGCAGTGCAATCACTCCGTACATCCACACCACGCAGGATGCCGCGAACGCCGCCGTGCTCAGCAGCGGGTACGCCGCATGGTGCACGGCCCAGGCAGTCAATCCTGCAAACGACGCCGCCGTCAGACCGGCAAAGCGCAAGGCTTCGTACAGCCAGCCGCCCGCCTCGGACTCACCCGTCCTGGACGCGTCTGTGTCATCGTGCACACCCGCCTGCTCACTGGGTGCACCCGTCGCCGCTGTACCCGACACACCGTCCCTCCGCTGAGCGGCAAGCGCCGCATCGTACCGCTGCCGGCGTGCCGGGTCTGCCAACGTGCGGTACGCCTCGGTCAGGCAGGCAAACACGGCTGCCGCCTCCGGCGACGGGTTGCGATCCGGATGCCAGCGTGCCGCCAACCGCCGGTAAGCGTGCTTCAATTCCGCCGCGGACGCCGAGGCAGGCACGGCAAGCACGTCGTAGTACGTCAACGCCAACCGCTGACCGCAACGCCCGCAGAAGGCGCGGTCGAGGGCGTGCTTGGTCAAAAGTACCCTGTTGCTTGTCCGGCAGTGGGGACATGGCCGAACTTCCGCCCGCGGATCCACCGAACCACCTCGCTTCAACCCCGCGTCCGCCGAACAGGTACGTCGGTTGGCGTCGTCCTTCGGACTTCACCCTCCCAGGCTTCACCCTCCATGTTATCGCCCCGGCCGTTCACCCGCAAATCACGTCGGCGACCTGCAACTGCACGCTGAAGGCCCGAACGCCTCAAATACCCGCACGCCTCAAATACTAAAAAGAGCGCGGACGTCACCGCGCTCCTCGCCGCGACAACACACGCGGATCATTCCGCCGTCGCCAAATTCCGCTCCGGCACTTCGGCCAACGCGGTTTCCTCCGTGCGTGGCACTGGCTTGGGCGCATCTTCGCGCGGCGCCACCTTGTGCAGGAAGGCCGACAACACCAGCGCCACTGCGCAGAATACGGTGGCCACGATGAAGGCGTCGTTGATCCCCTGGATGGTCGACTCCATCTGCACCATGCCGTACAGCAGCTGCGTCGTCACAGCCTGCCCTGCCTGCAGCGTCTGCCCTAACTTGGCCGCGAACAGTCCGCTTAACTGGTTGACCGCCTGCGCCAATTTGGGATTCGCCAAGCTCAATGTGTTGGCGTACTCGGCGATGTGCAGGTTGGCCCGCGTGGACATCACCGACACCAGAATGGCGGTGCCGAGCGAGGCAGCCACCGTCCGCGCTGTGTTCGCCGCTGCCGTGCCGTGGCTGTTCAACCGGCGCGGAAGCTGGTTCAGGCCCGCAGTCATGACGGTCATCATGATGAACGACATTCCGAACATCCGCGCCGTGTACAACCACATAACGTGCCGGTACGTCGTCGCGTCCGTCAAGTGCGCGAACATCCAGGTCGTCACGGTGGTCACCGAAAGCCCGAACAACACCAGCGGCCGCGGTCCGATTCGGTCGAACAAGGCACCCGCCACCGGCGACATGATCCCCATCAGGATGGCGCCGGGCATCAAAAGCAGACCGGCTTGCAGCGGCGTGTACCCGCGGAGGTTCTGAATGTAAATGGGCAAGAGAATCATCGCGCCGAACATCGCCATGTTCACCACACAACTGACGATCGTGGAGAGCGTGAACATGGGATAGCGGAAGACCTCCAGCCGCAGCAACGGCTCCTTGGCTACCAACTGGCGCGCGACAAACAGGATCACGAACACGATGCCGATGACAAGCGACCCGACCACCGCCGAATCGTGCCACCCTTTGTTGCCAGCCTCGCTGAATCCGTAAAGCAAGGCGCCGAACCCGACAATCGAGGTGAGGACGCCCGGCCAATCCAGCTTCGGATTTGTGCGGTCCGTGGCGTTGCGCAAAAACAGCACCGCCAAGATGATGTCGATGACGGCAATCGGAATCACAATCCAGAACAGCAGCCGCCACGAGTAATCTTCGACCAGCCAACCAGACAGCGTCGGCCCGACGGCCGGCGCGAAGATCATGGCGATGCCGATGACGCCCATCGACTTTCCGCGGGTCTGCGGCGGAAACAAGTTGAGCACCACTGTCATCATCAGCGGCATGATGACGCCCGCTCCCAGCGCCTGCACGATGCGGCCAATCAACAATACCGTGAAGGTGGGGGCGAGGCTGCAGATCAGAGCCCCAAGGGTGAAACTGGCCATCGACGCGATGAACAACTGCCTGGTCGTGAACGTCCCAATCAAGTACGCCGAGAGCGGAATCAACACGCCGTTGGTCAACATGAAGGCGGTTGACAGCCACTGAATCGTGTTGGCGCTCTCGTTGAAGGCCGTCATCAGGTGCGGGATTGCGACGTTCAACAGCGTTTGGTTAAGAATCGTGACAAAGGCGCCCAGGACCAGAACGACCATGATGGAGCCGACGTGCCCGCGGGCCTCGACCGCCTGTTCCCGTTGCGCAGCTGCCGTGTGCTCTTTGTCAGCCACCGCCCGACCACTCCTCACTTATGAATCCGGACGGTCGCGCTCATGCCCGGAACCAGCCCGATGCCTTGGTCACCCTGAAGCCGGATGATAACCGGAATGACCTGCGTGACTTTCGTGAAGTTGGCTGTATCGTTCGACTGTGGCAACAACGAGAACGTCGCGGCGGTCGCCAACCCGATTTGACTGACCGTTCCCTTGATGGTGATGCCGGGGAATGCGTCCACGTACACGTCCACGTCCTGGCCGACCTTGATGGCGCTGATGTCTGTCTCCCGAATATTGGCGGTCACCCACAGGTTCCGAAGGTTGTAGGCATACGCCAGCGGAGTCCCGGGAGCGACAAATTCGTTGTCGACAGCGGAGTTCAACACAATGGTCCCCGACTGCGGCATCGTCACCGGGATTTTCTTCCCGGCCGCGTCCACTTCGCCAATCGTCTGCCCGCTGTTGAAGGTGGACCCGAGCGTCCCCCGCCAGTCGACCAACTTGCCAGCGGCCGGCGCCGAAATCGTGATCTGTTGCCCGCTGACCTGGGCGTTGTCGGTGGACAAGTAGAGAGTCGACTGGTTGTAAAGGTAGTACCCGACGAAGCCAGCTACTATAATCACCAGAATGATGATGATATTCACGATCAACAGACGCCTTGCGTTCACGTTTGGACGCGCCTCCCCCGAATACTTTAGTGACTATAATTAGCAACGAACCCTATTATGGCACGGAGGCGCGTGGAGGTCAACGACACCCAGGGCGGTCGAGAGGCTGTCAGTGGGCTTGCCGAGGGTGATTTCCCGCCCGCATCTGGTCGTACAGTTTATTGAGCGCCCGTCGTTCGATGCGAGAGACGTACGACCGCGAGATACCCATCTGGCGGGCGATTTCCCGCTGCGTCTGTTCTTCGCCGTCGGGCAGGCCAAATCGTTTGCAGATCACCTCCCGCTCGCGGGGCGGCAGGTTTGGCAAGTTCTCGTACACCTTTTTTCGTTCCCACGCAAAATCGACCTGCTCGACAATTTCATCTGGGTCCGAACCGAGCAGGTCTGCCAGCGTCATCTCGTTGCCCTCTTTATCTGTTCCGATGGGATCGTAGAGATACGCGTCGCGCCGGAACTTTTTCGTGCTGCGCAAATACATCAAAATCTCGTTTTCCACGCAACGCGCGGCGAACGTGGCGAGTTTCGTGCCGCGGTTGGGCCGGTAGCTCTCAACGGCTTTGATCAACCCGATGGTCCCGATTGAAATCAGGTCCTCCGGATCCTCGCCGGTCGTCTCAAACTTTTTGACCAGGTGAGCCACAAGCCGGAGGTTGTGCTCAATCAACTTGTTGCGCGCTTCCATGTCTCCTTGGTTCATGCGCTCGATGTAGGCGGCCTCTTCCTCAGCGGACAGCGGCTGCGGAAAGGCGTTGTTCTTGACGTGCGAGACAAAGACGGCTACCTCTTTCAAGACCAGCGCGAGGAGCGTCAGCAGTCCGGGCAATTCCGTCACCTCCACGTTCCGTCGCCGCTGTCCTTAGCTTATGACCCCAGACGGGTGAAACTGCACGTACGCCCGGACCAGGTCTCGTACCATTTGGCGCACCGCCTGATGGGCCGCCGGGGACGGCAGATCGCCGGCGAACACCGCGAAGGCGATGCGCGGAACCCCCGCACTGCCGTTCCAAACCCTGTTTGCGGCCACCTTGGCGCCCGGCGGGGTCCACGGCAGGTAACCGGCGATCCAGCCGTTCACCCGCCCGTCCGGCCGCTCCGCGGTACCCGTCTTCACCGCCACCGGCACCGGCAGGTCGGCCAGCGTGCGAGCGGTGCCGTTCGGCGCCGCAACTGCCCGCCGCATCGCAAACGCCAACCAGGCGGCGGTGGCCGGCGACATCGCCCGCTCGCCCGGGGGCGTCCGCAACGACAAGGCAATCCGCCCGTTTCGCTCGACGTCCAGCACCAGCCGGGCATCCCTGGCGACGCCGCCGCGAGCGATGGCCGCCGCCAGGTTTGCGGCCATCAGCGGGGAGAGGCGGACGTCCTCCTGGCCGATGGCGGTGTTGGCCAA
>JADGIC010000161.1 GCA_019683615.1 Alicyclobacillaceae bacterium
GGGCGTGTTCCGTTTCCCCGCGCCCGGCGCGGCCCCCCCGGCGGGGCGGCGGCCCGCCGCGGCCGCGGCGACATCTGCTAATATAGCACGCACAACCGCCATGATCAACTGGCAATTTCAAGAGTGCAGAGCCAGCCGCTTGTCCGGCATCCGTCCGCCAGTCTGGCCGCGCCCAACCACGCACAGGCGCAGGCCGGCGGCCCGACGGGGAACGCGGGCAGCCACCGGCCTGCCCGCCGCCCGGTGCGGTTCGCCGGCGCCGCCCGGCCACCCTGTCGCTTCCCGCGCCAGCGCCGGCGCTACACGTCCATCTCCGCCGCTTGGCTGTCCGCCGCCGCCCGGCCCTGCTGAACGGCCAGCTGCCAGCGCAGGTACGCGTCGATGAACGGGTCCAACATGCCGTCCATGACCGCCTGCACATTGCCCACCTCGTGGCCGGTGCGGTGGTCTTTGACCAGCGAGTACGGGTGGAACACGTACGACCGGATCTGGCTGCCCCAGGCAATCTCTTTCTGCTCCCCGCGCAGCTTCGCCAGCTCCTCCTCCTGCTGCTGCCGCCGCAGCTCATACAGACGGGCCTTCAACAGGCGCATGGCGCGTTCGCGGTTCTGGATCTGGGAGCGCTCGCTTTGGCAGGTCACGACGATGCCCGTGGGCAGGTGCGTGATGCGGACCGCCGAGTCGGTCGTGTTCACGTGCTGCCCGCCGGCACCGCTGGAACGGTACACGTCGATGCGCAACTCCTCCGGCCGAATCTCCACCTCGATGTCATCGTCAATTTCCGGAATCACGTCAACCGACGCGAACGACGTGTGTCGGCGGCCGGAGGCGTCAAACGGGGAGATCCGCACCAGGCGGTGCACGCCCTTCTCGGCCTTCAGGTAGCCGTAGGCGTTGTGTCCCTTGATCATCAGAGTGGCGCTCTTGAGGCCGGCTTCTTCACCCGGCAGGTAGTCGACCAGCTCCACCTTGTAGCCTTTGTCTTCCGCCCAACGGGTGTACATCCGCAACAGCATCGACGCCCAGTCCTGCGATTCCGTGCCACCGGCGCCGGGGTGAAGCTCGAGAATCGCGTTGTTGGCGTCATATGGGCCCGACAGCATCAACTCCAACTCGAAGTCGTCGAGCCGCTGCCTTTGTTCCGCCGCCCCTTGATCCGCCTCGCGGAACAGCTCCATGTCGCCTTCTTCGGCGGCCAGCTCCAGGGTCACCTCCAAATCTTCCTGAGCAGCCTCAATGGCGCGGATCTTCTCCACCAGGGAGCGCAGGCTTCCCGCTTCCGCGATGATCTTCTGGGCCCGGGCGGGATCGTCCCAAAACTGAGGGTCGGCCATCTGCTCCTCCAGCACGGCGATCCGCCGTTCTTTGCCGGCTACGTCAAAGAGACCCCCTGATGTCCGCCAATCGCTTGGCCATATTTTGCAGCTCAGAGCGCAACTCGCCGAACGTCTCTGCCAATTGGAATCACCTCAGTGACAAGTTGGTATTACCGCGCTGCGTGCCCCGGTGGCATGCAGCGTCTCAGCAGAATGACACACACTGACACAGTGTAGTTCACCCGCTCATGAACTGCCAGGGCGCCGGCGTCCACGGACCCCGGCCACCTTTGCGGGCCGGACTGGGCGGGCTACTGCATCAGCCGCCCTGCACCGGGATGGACTCCATCGGCACCACCTGCGGCGCTGGCGCCACCGTCGCCTTGAACACGTACAGGATGACCTCTTCCTCGATGCTGTGGATCATCGCCTCGAACATCTCGAAGCCTTCCTTCTGGTAGATGACGAGCGGATCCGCCTGGCCGTAAGAGCGCAGGTGCACGCCCTGCCGGAATTGGTCCATTGCGTCGATGTGGTCCATCCACTTGCTGTCGACGGCGCGCAGCACGACCACGCGCTCCAGGTCCCGCAACACCGGCCCCAGCTCCTCCTCGCGCCGGTCGTAGTTGGCGATGAGCAGCTCCACCAGCCGATCCCGAAGTTCGCCGCGTTCGTACTTGCGCAGCTCCTCTTCGGTCACCTGCCCTTCCAGCAGGAAGTGGCGTTCGGCGTACGCGATGAGGCCCGGGATGTCCCAGTCCTCCGGGATCTGCTCCTCCGAGCAGTACACGTCCAGCATGTGATCGACGAGATCCTTGCCCATCCCCTCCACAATCCCGCGCAGGTTGTCTGTCTCCAGGATCTGGCGGCGCTGGCGGTAGATCACCTCGCGCTGCTTGTTCATCACGTCGTCGTAGCGCAACACGTGCTTGCGGATGTCGTAGTTGTTCCCTTCGACCTTCTTCTGCGCGCGCTCAATGGCGCGGGTCAGCATCGGGTGGTCGATGGGCTGGTCTTCCTCGAGGCCGAGCCGGTCCATCATCCGCTTGATGTTGTCCGACCCGAACAGCCGCAAGAGGTCGTCCTCCAGGGAGAGGAAAAACTGCGACGAGCCCGGGTCGCCCTGGCGCCCGGCGCGCCCGCGCAACTGGTTGTCGATCCGCCGGCTCTCATGCCGCTCGGTGCCGATGATGTGCAATCCGCCCAACTCCGCCACGCCCTCGCCGAGCAGGATGTCGGTGCCGCGGCCCGCCATGTTGGTCGCGATGGTGACCGCCCCGCGGGGGCCGGCCAGCGCCACGATTTCCGCCTCTCGCTCGTGGTGTTTGGCGTTCAGCACCTGGTGCGGGATGCCCCGCCGTTTCAGCAGCTCCGAGACGATCTCCGACTTCTCGATGGATGTCGTCCCCACCAACACGGGCTGGCCGTTGGCGTGGCGCCGCACAATTTCCTCCACCACCGCGTGGAACTTCGCGCGCTCCGTCTTGTACACCACATCGCCGAGGTCCTGCCTGATCATCGGCTTGTTGGTCGGGATCACGACGACGTCCATCCCGTAAATCTCGACGAACTCTTTCTCTTCCGTCTTGGCCGTGCCGGTCATCCCCGCCAACTTCTTGTACATCCGGAAGTAGTTCTGCAGCGTGATGGTGGCCAGCGTCTTGCTCTCGTTCTGTACGCGCACGCCTTCCTTGGCCTCGATGGCTTGGTGCAGCCCCTCGCTGTAGCGGCGCCCGTGCATGAGGCGCCCGGTGAACTCGTCGACGATGATGACCTCGTCCTGGTACACCACGTAGTCTTTGTCCCGCTTCATCAGGCCGTGCGCCTTCAGCGCCTGGGTGATGTGGTGCATCAAGGTGACGTTGTCCGGGTCAAACAGGTTGTCCACGCGGAAAAACCGCTCCGCCTTGGCGACCCCGCTGTCCGTCAGGTTGACGGTGCGCATCTTTTCGTCGACCGAGTAATCCTCCGGCTTCAGGCTGCGCACGAACAGGTCCGCGCGGAAATACAGGTCGGCCGACTTTTCCGCCGGCCCGGAGATGATGAGCGGCGTGCGCGCCTCATCGATGAGGATGCTGTCGACCTCGTCGACGATGGCGAAATGCAGCTCCCGCTGCACCATCTCGTCCAGCGACATCACCATGTTATCGCGCAGATAGTCGAAGCCGAACTCGTTGTTCGTCCCGTACGTGATGTCGGCCCGGTACGCCTCCTGCTTTTGGGCATGGCTCATGTCGTGCAGGTTGAGCCCCACCGTCAGGCCGAGGAAGCGGTGGATCTTGCCCACCCACTCACTGTCGCGCCGCGCCAGGTACTCGTTGACCGTCACGACGTGCACGCCCTTGCCTTCAAGCGCATTCAGGTAGGCCGGCAGCGTCGCCACCAGCGTCTTGCCTTCGCCGGTCTTCATCTCCGCCACACGGCCCTCGTGCAACACGATGCCGCCCATCAACTGGACGTCAAAATGGCGTTGGCCGAGAACCCGCTTGGAAGCCTCGCGGACCACGGCAAACGCCTCGTGCAGCAGGCTGTCCAATGTCTCGCCGTTCGCCAACCGTTCCCGAAACTCGGACGTCTTGCCGCGCAGCTCGTCGTCCGAGAGCTGTTCCATCTGTGGTTCCAATTCGTTGATGCGAGCGACCCTCTTCCGCAGCCGGGCGATCTCCCGCTCGTTGCCGTCGAAAATCTGTTTGAGGAGTCCCACCGCTCGCTCACGCCCCTCTCGTGCCTCATGCTCGGGCCTGTCGTCTCCTAACTTAACGATTGTACCCTCTGGGGCGTGAGTGCACAACTGCTGGTCAGAAAGAGGTGCCGGGAGGAACGCGCCCGGAGCAGAACCCCGGGTGGACAGCACAGAGCCCACTGGGCTGTGACGGTCCCGCGAGCGAGGCGTGAGCGAGGGACCGGCCTGTCGAAGCAGAGCGAGTCGGAAGATGGTTGCACAGGCGGGTTCACTCCCGACCACCGTCCGACTCCAGAGGCTTATCTCCTTCAGCGACCGCCTGGTTTCTTGGCGCCGGCGACGCCGCGGGCGAGGCCGGGGAACCCGCCGCCTGTTGCGCCTTCCTACCCGCCCCAGCCGCCAATTGGCCGGTCGCGACACCCACCACGGCGCCAATGAGACTCATCATCCACCAGGCGGATTTCAGGTTGTCGACGGCAATCAACAGGACGACCGCCATCGCGACGTTCACCGC
>JADGIC010000162.1 GCA_019683615.1 Alicyclobacillaceae bacterium
GTCCAAGGGGTGGACGTCGTACGGATTCGCGGCGCTCTCCGGGGTCATTGGCACCCTGTTTGGTCGGATGGCGGTGTACGCAGCCATTCGGCGCCTGGGGGCGACGCGCGGCATCGTCCTCGAGAGCGCGGAGATTCTCGTCACGTTGGTTCTCGCCGCGACCCTGCTGCACGAGACGTTGCGGCCCAGCGACGCAGCCGGCGTCGCCTTGTTGGCAGCTGGCATCACGGCGCTGATCTGGGAACGCCGGATGTTGCACGAGCGGCACCTGTGGGACAACGGTGTCGCTTTCGGCGTGGCCGGTGCCATCCTGCAGGGCACGGGCCACTTCGTCCGCAAGTGGGGCATGGTGCAGACCACCTTGCCCGTCGTGTCGGCCGCCGTCGATCTGTGGGCGGCCTTGCTCGTCTACGTGGTGTTGCTCGTCTCGACGGGCCGCCTGCGCACCTGCACCCGCGCCGTGTTCAGCCAGCCCAACCCGTACCTGTTGGCGGCGGGTATCACCTCTGCGGCCGGCGTGCTGTTGTTCTTCCATGCCGTCCAGGCGGTTCCGGTGTCCGTGGTGGCTGTTACGCTCGGCTTTGAGCCGCTGCTGGTGGCCGCCGTGTCCAAATTGCTGTTTCGCGACCTGGAACACATCACCTGGTTGACCTGGGTGTACAGCGCGGTCGTGGCTGCAGGCATCGGGATTGTGCAGGCGCGTTGAGACCAGGGCATCCAGGCTCGGCGCACGTTCTCCCGGCCGGTGTCCAGCGAGGCCATGCCGCCGGGGAGACGGCGTCCTTGGCACTGGCCGCCTGCAAAAGGCAGCCAATGCCAACGTGAGCCGGCTGCGGACAGCCCCCGGCCGCCGCGCTGACCAGCTGCATCCGGTCCCGTCTGGTTAGCTGGAGGCAGACGACTTGGCAGGGGCGGCATCAAACGACGCTTCTTCCTGCACCCGCTGAATGACCAGGTTCTCGTCGCCGGGCATCAGCCGACGGCCCGTTCGCAGCACCCAGCGCAGCCAGCTGCCGGCCATCCACGACGTGACCAGCGCCAAGAGCACGAGGATGGCGAAGAACTGGGCATTGATGATCCCCAAGGAGTACGCCACCGTCGACAGCACAATCCCCGGTCCGCCGCGTGCGTTCATGGCGGCCGCGAAGTTCGCGCTGGTGAGCGGGTCGTGCCGGATCAGGCGCATGGTACTGTACACGACGGCGCTCTGCACGGCGGTCGCGAACAGCACGTACAGCACGAAGAAGCCGACCGGAAAGTGGTTCGCCAGGTTCAGCTGCAATCCGACAATCGCGAAGTACAGCGGGATGAAGAAGGAGAACGAAATCTCCGGCACGCTCCCCTCAATCCGCTGATACAGGTGCGGCGGCAGCGTCAACCGTGTGGCGATGCCGGCCAGCAGCGCACCGTACATGACGTCGACGTTCAGATAACCCGCGATGTCCGCGAGGGCGAGGAGAATGAACAGAAAGTAGCCAAGAAACGACGCCCGGAAGAGGATGTTCGCGCGTTTTGAGGTCACCCGCCGCAGCACCCGCGGCAACACGACCACGCAGCCCGCCAGGAACCCGAACGTCACCCCCAGGCTCTTGCCCACCACCCAGCCGTCCGCCGCGTGCCCGGAGCTGACGATGCTGGACGCGATGGCCAGGGCGACCCACAGGATGATGTCGTGGATCCCCGCCACACCCACGATGATCTTCGCAAACCGGGAGTGCATGATCCCCAGGTCGGAGAAGATTTTCGAGATCACCGGGATCGACGTGACGGCGATGGAAATGGCGATCACGATGTTGAGCGCCACCAGGTTGCCGGCCGGTCCCAACAGCGGGTGCGGATCGAACAAGCGTGTCGCGAACCAGCCGACGCCAAACGGGATCAGCGTGGACGCGGCGATCACCGCGGCGCCGGTGCCCGCGTCCGAGCGTTCAAAACGGGACTGGAACTTTAACCCCGCGTTGAACATCAGCAGCATCATGCCCAGCTGGTAGATCAGCCCGAAAAGCTTTCCCTCCTCCGAGAACCCTTGGAACACCCAATGGAAGGCGCCCGGGAAGAGGCTGCCCAGCACCGTTTGCCCGAGCAGCAGCCCGCCTGCCACCTCACCGATGACGCGCGGGATCGCCAAGCGTTCTGCCACCCAGCCGAGCACGTTGGCTGCGGCCAGGAGCGCGGCCAGGGCGAGGAGAAACCGCGCCAGGTCAGGGCCCGCCAAACTAAACATACACAACCCTCCTTGTCACATGGCGTGCTGTACCGTATTCGTGGACAGGGCGGCCGCCGGACGGCGTTGGTCTACCTGCCGGGAAAATCCGCGCCCGTCCATGCCCGCGCCGGGGAGCGGGTTCGTATGGTGCAGCATCGGAGGAGGGAGTTGGCGTTGCAGATGGATGAGGCGACTCACCCTTTGGTTCACCTGGCCCGTCGCGACGGCCGGCCCGTGCACACCCACCGCTACCAAGGCGTGGCGTCATTCGATGTGGGGCACCGGCACCGGTACACCGGAGTGACCGCGCCGGCGCCGGGAGGGGTTCAGCATACGCACGTGTACGAGGCGAAGACGACGTCGGACGACGGGCATACGCACATCATCCGGGGCCGCACCGGTCCAGCCATTCCGCTGCCGGGCGGCGGCCACTACCACGTCATGGCCGGCGCCACGACAGTGGGCGGCGTGACTCCGCACCGTCACAGCTACGCCGGGAGGACGGGCGACGCCGAATCGCCACCGACCGGATGAAGCGCGGTTGGGGCACTACGGGTTACGTGGCGACGTGAAAAACGGTGGCCGTCCTGTGAGCGACGGCCACCGGGCTCGCCTTTGGCAGTCTCCCGGGCTGGCGGAAGGGAGCGGCGAGGCAATCCGCCGCTCCTTCGTTCGCAACTCGGTCAGCGCCGCGGCAACTCCCGCGCCAAAAGTTGTTGTTCCGCGAATGCGACCAAACGCTTGACAATCTCTCCGCCCACGGAACCGTTCTCGCGGGCCGTCGTGTCTGCCCCCAACTGGATGCCAAATTCAGATGCAATCTCGTATTTCATCTGTTCTATCGCCGCTTGCGCCGTCGGGACCAGTTTGCGGTTTCGGTTCCTAGCCATGGTCCTCTGCCTCCTGTGTTGGAATGATTTCACGCGTAAGTGTGCGATGCTGCGGGCCGATTTATGCTGGGCGCAGCAACACTGCACGCTAAACAATGAAACGGACAGGAGAACTGTGATTGTCAGGGCTGTATAATGAAGTCCGGGTGGAATGGAGGCCGGGTGCACAGGCTCGACATTCCGAGTGGCACCCGCCCCGGTACAGGCACAACATCGACGTGACATGGGAAGCAGAGGTGGCGGAGTTTGAGGCACGTGTGGTTGCGTTGGGCGGGGCTGGCTGTGGCGCTGTGCGGACTGTGGGAAGTGTCGGCGGAGGGGATGCCGAGGGCAACTGCCCCGGTCGCGCGTGCGGCATCGTCCGTGCATGCGTTGTCTGGCGCCGTCCGCACCGCCAAGCGGTCTGCGGGTCTGATCCCTGCCGTCGTCACACGGGACGTGGACGGCGACACCATTCATGTGCGGATGCCGGACGGGCGCGAGGAGACGATACGGATGCTGCTCATCGACACCCCGGAGGATGTGAAGCCTGGGACTCCGGTGGAGCCGTTCAGCCTGCAAGCGGCAGCTTTTGCCCGCCAGGAGCTGCCGGTGGGCAAACGGGTGTATCTGGAGGAAGGGGTGCCCGGCCACCAGCGGGACAAGTACGGGCGGTTGCTGGCGTTCGTGTACGTCAAGCCGGGGGACATGTACAACGAGGACGTGGTGCGTCGCGGATTGGCCCGCGTTGCGTACGTGGAGCCCCCGAACACCATGCACCTGAGTGCGCTGCGGCGGGATGAACAGTACGCGAAGAGCCGCCACCTGGGCATCTGGAGCATCCCTGGCTACGTGACGCCGACCGGCTTCAACTTGCAGGCCGTCCAGCGGGCATCCGGCGGGGCGGCGCGACGCGCGAGCGGCGGCGGTGCCGCAGGCACGCGCGTAAATACGGCACCGGGTCTGCGGCTGGTTGGCGGGAGGCTGTCCGTGGCACCAGGGGAGGAGGCGTCCATCACGGTGCAAACCACGCCCGGCGCCCTTGGCACCATTGAGGTGGACTACAAGTCCGGTCCGAGCCACGCGCGCGGCTTGGAGCCTGCGAAGGCGGACGGGCACGGGCAGATCACGTGGACGTGGATGGTCGGCACGCACACCACGCCGGGCCAGTGGCCGGTTGTCGTGCGGGTGGGATCGCGCACGCTGAGGGCGACGTTGACCGTGCGCTGACGGTGTCACGCTGTCACACGCGGGGGCCGGGCACCGCCTTTGCAACAGAACGCTTTCCCAAGGTAAACAAAAGCCCACCCGCCGATGCGGGTGGGCTTTGGGGTTGTACGCCCGGCATGGGCGGAGTCTACCGTGAAAATGGCACAAAAGAAGTTCCCGTCTCTGCCCTGAGGCGGATTCCTGGTGATTTCAGGAAGCGGT
>JADGIC010000024.1 GCA_019683615.1 Alicyclobacillaceae bacterium
CTCCCCGGGACTGCACCCACAAATTCAGCAGACAGCCACTGCTCCCCCCGCCAGCCGCCCATCGCACCCACCACCTCATCAAGGAAAAAGGGGCGTCTTTCGCCCCTTCCACTCTTCAGGATGGCGTCCAGCCTCGGCACCATCGTGTCGGGTCAAGATTCGATTTCGACTTCCTCCACGTCTTCTTCCTCCAGGTAATCATCGTCTTTCTTTCCAGAAGGCTCGCACGTCACCACACACAGTTTCGTCTGGCCGATGACTTCCACGCCCAACTCCTTCTCCACCCGGACTAAGATTTCGGAACCGTTGCCGGTCACCGTGGCATCAAGGCAGTTCGGGTTCTGCAGCACGCGCACCTCGACTTGGCGGCTGTCGCGGACGCAGCTGGCGTCGAGATCGCGAAGGGCAATCTGTTCCACGTACGACACCGTATCTTTGGCCACCGCCGTCTCCGAATTGCCGTTGTACGAGTACCACACGTTGATGTCGAACCGCCCGCGAACCTCCACGTAGTCACCGACCAGTTCGGCGTCGTAGGTGTGGTTCATCACCCAGCAACCTCCAATCGTGCTGGGCCGATTGGTGGGGCGAATGGTGTAGGTCGTCTGAGAGTACTTGCTTCCGCGGCCGCACACCGCATTGGCCATAATCTCTCGGTAGCTCAAGTCCTTTTGCGAGAGCACCATGCCGATACCTCCTTCTCGCTGTGACATGCCGGCGGCAGCTGGTCCACGTTTTGCCGCCGGCGCCCACCGCCGTTGTCAGTTACCAGGCATTGCGAGTCAGTCGCGAGTCGTGTGGGCGACAGCGGAATCAGCCCGCGTTCGCAACCGCCTGGGGCACCCACGTGACATCCTATGCCGCCTGGGCGATGGCTGCTATCGGTGGGCGCGTGTACCTGTAAAATCGGGCTTGTTCAAGCGAGAAGGGAAGGCGCAGGGGCATCTCCGGCGCAGGCCCGGAGACGTCGCACGCCGGCAGAGCGGGGAAATTTGGCGAAGGCAGGGTCACACGGCATTGGCAGCGACAGACTTGAGCGAGCGGCCTCGCCCGAAGCTGCAGCGTTCTCGTCAATCAGGTGCAGTTGCCCCGTTTGGCAAGGCCCGCTGTAAAAACGCCGCCAAGTTGTCATACAACAGCCGGCGCGCCAGGCCGGGCCCGAAGCGGGCAGCCAGTTGTTCCGCAAACCACTGGTAATCACTTGCGCAAGACAAGTGCGTCAACGGCGTGTGCAGACCGTCGAAGTCGGAACCAAACCCGACGAAGTCCGAACCGCCCAGCTCTAACAGGCGATCCAGGTGGGCGAACAGCTGCTCGACCCCTGATGGGCCAGGTGCGACGAAGCTGGTTTCGAACGTCAACCCGTACCACCCTTGCCGCGCGAACACTTCGCGGATCACGTCGTCCGGAAGGTTGCGCGGATGGTCGTACACTGATTTCACATTGGCGTGGGACACCATCACGGGACCGTCAAACAAGGAGAGCGCCTCGTGCGTACTGCGTACGCCCAGGTGGGCGAGGTCGAGCCACATGCCGAGCCGGGACATCTCGCGCAACACGGCCTTGCCAGCTGCCGTCAGCCCGGCGTCGCGCTGCTCTGCACAACCGTCGGCGAGAAGGTTGCCCGGGTTCCACGTCAATGTCATCCCACGCACGCCCAGCGCATGAAGAATGCGCAACAGCCACGCCTGCCCGCCCAGGCAACCGGCTCCCTCCAGCGTGAGCACGCCGCCAGTGATCCCGGCCGCCGCGGCGGCCGAAAGGTCCTCTTGTGTGCGGACGGGCCACACAGGACCGTGCGGCTTGGCGACCTCCTGATAAAAACGATCAATCATTCTCAGTACAAATGTGAACTGCTCATGGTCCAACCGTCCCGGCTCGGCAAACAGCGCGAACAACTGCAGGGCGACGCCGCCCTGCCGGAGTGCCTCGGCTCCCGCCTGCAGCGTACCGCCCTGTCCGGTCTCGTCAGCCGGCGGCGAAGGAGGACGGTCAGACGACGGGGAACCGCCCGGAACACCGCGGGCGAACGGGACACCTTCGCGCACCATCCGGAACAACACGTCCACGTGGGCGTCAGCGATCCTCCACTTCGGCATTCCCAACCTCTCCCCGGCGTTCGCCGATCCCGGCCCAGTGGATACCGGTTTCGATAGCGCTCCATGCGGACGCTTCCGGCGCATCCGCGTATTGTAGGAAGTCCCTCACCGCGGCTCGACAATCAATTTAATCGCCGTCCGCTCCTCACCGTCAATCACGATGTCGGTGAAGGCGGGAATGCAAATCAGGTCCACTCCGCTCGGTGCAACGAACCCACGGGCGATGGCAACCGCCTTCACGGCCTGATTCAAAGCGCCGGCACCAATGGCCTGTATTTCCGCGGATCCCCGTTCGCGCAGCACACCCGCGAGAGCCCCGGCTACGGAATTTGGGTTCGATTTTGCAGAAACTTTTAACACATCCACCGAAAGGTACCTCCTTCGCGACCTGGGGACTGGGACACTATATCGATATTCGCCGCTTCCCGGTTTATTCCTGTACATGAACGTCGCGAAGGAACGGGGATCCCGCGTCCGGTCCATCCGGACCGTTCGCAGCGAACGCGCTCACTCCTCAGCCATGAACACCCTCCGAATCGACTGCGCGCGACCGGTCTCGTCGTCTGTGTCCACTTCAACCGCACAAAACTGCCGGGGACCTTGCGCTACCGAAAACTTCACGGGCAAGTGTGTGAGCATCTTGCGTATGACTGCATCCCGATTCATACCCAAGACGCCGTCGCGGGGCCCGACCATGCCGACGTCCGTCACGTACGCGGTACCCCCCGGAAGGATCCGCTCGTCGGCCGTCGGCACGTGCGTGTGTGTACCCAGCACGGCCGACACCCGGCCGGCCAAATACCACCCCATGGCCACCTTTTCCGACGTCGCCTCCGCGTGCATGTCCACAAATACGTGTCGCACCGCCGCGTGTTCGCGCAGGATGGCGTCGACCGCGCGAAACGGACAGTCCAGTTGGCTCAAAAACGCTCTGCCCATCACGTTGACAATTAACACGTCGCAGCCGTTCACGCGGCATAACGTGTAGCCTCGCCCAGGGGTACCGGGCGGATAGTTGGCCGGGCGTACGATCCGATGATCCCCGTTAATCCACCCGGAGAGGTCCTTTTGGTCCCACGCGTGGTTGCCCAACGTGATGATCTCAATCCCCGCGTCGTACAGTTCATCTGCCGCCCGCTGATTCAGGCCGCGGCCATCCACCGCGTTTTCCGCATTGGCAATCACCAGGTCCGGCTGCCGCTCCCGAATCAGGCCCGACAATTGCTCCCGGACGTACGACCGCCCCGGGTTGCCCACGATGTCGCCGATAAACAACACCCGCACTCTTCTACGCCCCGTCACGGCGTTCCCCCGAAGGGGAGCCTGCGGGTCTCCTCCTTTCACCGTCCGCGTGCCCACGCCCGGCCGGTGCCCGGAACTCTCGCCCGCGCCCAAGCCATCGCCCGCCGGCCGCAAGCTCCGGATAGCACAACATCCGGATGGCCAAAAAATAAAGTAGCCTTTCGGCTACTCTATTTTGCGTATTCCACGGCTCTAGTTTCTCGAATCACGGTCACTTTGATCTGGCCCGGATAGTCCAATTCGCTTTCGATTTTCTTGGAGATGTTCTTTGCAATCCGAACCGCCTCCGCATCGTCCACCAACTCCGGTTTCACGATGATGCGGACCTCCCGGCCTGCCTGGATAGCGTATGACTTCTCGACCCCTTCAAACGACTCCGCGATCGACTCCAACTTCTGCAGACGTTTCATGTAGATCTCCAACGTCTCCCGACGCGCCCCCGGACGTGCGGCGGAAATCGCGTCGGCCGCGGCAACCAACACCGACTCCGGTGCAGAGAAGGGAACGTCACCGTGGTGCGCCGCGATGGCGTTCACAACCGTCGGATGTTCCTTGTACCGCTTCGCCAAATCCACGCCGATTTCGACATGAGACCCCTCCACCTCATGGGTGACGGCCTTGCCGATGTCATGAATCAGACCGCCGCGTTTGGCCAACGCCACGTCCAATCCCAATTCCGCCGCCATTAAGCCAGCCAGTTGAGCCACCTCAATGGAGTGCTTCAACACGTTCTGGCCGTAACTGGTCCGAAACTTCAGGCGCCCCAGGAGCTTGACCAAGTCCGGATGCAGCCCGTGCACCCCGGTCTCCAACGTGGCCTGTTCGCCTTCCTCGCGGATCAGGTCTTCGATGTCTCGGCGGGATTTCTCCACGATTTCCTCGATGCGAGCCGGGTGAATGCGCCCGTCCGCCACCAACCGTTCCAGCGAAACACGGGCAATTTCCCGGCGGATGGGGTCAAATCCGGAAAGCAACACCGCCTCTGGCGTGTCGTCGATGATCAGGTCGATACCGGTCAACGTTTCCAGGGTCCGGATATTCCGGCCCTCGCGGCCGATGATTCGGCCTTTCATTTCATCGTTCGGCAGATTGACGACCGACACGGTGATCTCAGCGGCGTGATCCGCTGCACACCTCTGGATGGCCGTTGCGATGATATCCCGCGCTTTTTTCTCCGCCTCTTGACGGGCCTCTTGTTCAATCTCCCTCATCAGAACGGCCGCGTCATGCCGGCTTTCACGTTCGACCGCCGAAAGGATCAATTCCCGCGCTCGCTCTTGCGTCAGGCCGGAGATTCGCTCCAATTCTTCGACCTGGCGCTGGTGAAGGGCCTCAATTTCTTTGCGAAGTTCGTCGAGTGCCCTTTCCCGCTCGCGCAACCCTTCCGCTCGCCGCTCAAGCGCCTCGAGCTTGCGATCCAACGCCTCTTCCTTCTGAAGGACCCGGCGTTCCAACTTCTGAATCTCAGCCCGGCGCTCGCGATTTTCGCGCTCCGCCTCCTGCCGGATTCGATGCGCCTCTTCCTTGGCCTCCAGCAGCGCCTCCTTGCGCCTGGCCTCGACGTCCCGCTGCGCGGACTCCAAAATCTCCAGCGCGCGTGCTTCCGCCGCGCCAATTTTGGCTTCTGCGAGCCATTTGCGCAACAGATAACCGCCGCCGGAGCCGATCACCAAAGCCACCACCGCAACGATGATCAACTCAAGCGTGTCCACCGACATATTGCGAAACTGCCTCCTTGCTCCAAGTCCGTGCAACGCCACCTGCAGACATGTGCAACGGCGTGGACAATCGTTCGAGCTAGAGGCCGCAATGATACGCAACATTAATTGTAACTTTGAGTACCAAACAGTGTCAAGGAAGCGGACGGAAGTTACAGGACCCACGTAATTTCTTTCCAGTGACAAGTCTTAGGCCGTCAGTGTGTTTGGCCATTTGGGACAATTCAAAAACCTTTGAGCGTAGAGAAGCAATCCTCTGACCGATGGTGTGCTCACAGTGGCATCGCCTCCTTGGGTCTCGCTCCCCATGGAGGCTTTCGGAATTGGGTGACTCACCACTCATGCAGTCAGAAAACGTGTAGGGCCTGATGGAAGGCGTCATTCTGCTGTCGGATCACTCGGATCATGTTGAACCTGCTCATGTTGAACCTGCCGAACCACGCGAAGCGCCACAGCCCGGGAGAAACCACGCCTCAATAAATGCGCAACCAAGCCAGCAGCCACCTCATGCGGCGGCTGATGGCTATGTCGCCGCCAATACTTCCAGGCCGCCTTGAGCGCCGCCTGGGCCTCCGCCTCGCGGGCCGACGCGTCCGACAACGCCGCGTCGATGCACTCCCGCGACACCCCTCGTTGCCGAAGCCGCCAAGCCATCTCCGCACGGCTCCAACGCCCCCGGTGCGCCTCCACAAAGGCGGCAGCATACGCTTGGTCGTCTACCCAACCGCGCTCCGTCAGCGCCCGCACCACTTGGCCGGCGTGCGCCTCCGCCACCCCTTGCCGCTGCAAATAGTTGTAGACCTCCTGAGAGGTTCGCGGTCGTTGAGCCATCCAACGCAGCGCTCGCTCCATCGCGGCGGCACAGGCAGCACGCTCCTCCAGCGCGGCCACGTCCGCCGCCGACAAAGCCTGACCGACGCGCCACTGCCCGTCGGTCCAGTCCCGCAACGTCACTTCGAGCGCTGGGCCGGACGCCAGCACCACTCTCACCAGCTCCTTGCGGCCTGGAACCGGCTCGACACCGGCGATGCGATCCTGCTGATGGTCTGTCACATGCGGATTACTCGTCAAAGTCGAACGCCTCTTCGTCCGGGTCCGCTGCGGCAGCCAATGTCGATGCACCCGCGACGTTGAAATAATCCCGAATCTGGCGTTCGATTTCATCGGCGATGTCGGGGTGCTCCTTCAGGTACTGCTTCGCGTTTTCCCGGCCTTGGCCGAGCCTCTCGTCCCGGAAGGAATACCATGCACCGCTCTTTTGAATCACGTCAATCTCCGTACCAATATCAATGATGCTGCCCTCACGCGAGATGCCTTCGCCGAACATGATATCCACATCTGCCTGACGAAAAGGGGGCGCGACCTTGTTTTTGACCACCTTGATGCGGACCCGGTTGCCCACCACCTCGTTGCCTTGCTTCAAGGCCTCAGCCCGGCGGACCTCCAGCCGGATGGTGGAGTAAAACTTCAGCGCGCGGCCGCCCGTGGTGGTCTCCGGATTGCCAAACATCACGCCCACCTTCTCGCGGATCTGGTTGATGAAGATGGCGATGGCCTTCGACTTGCTGATGGCGCCCGACAATTTGCGCAGAGCCTGAGACATCAGGCGGGCCTGGAGGCCGACGTGCGAATCGCCCATCTCCCCCTCCAGCTCGCTCTTCGGCACCAGTGCCGCGACGGAGTCGATGACGATGATGTCGACCGCGCCGCTGCGTACCAACGCCTCCGCGATTTCCAGCGCCTGTTCGCCCGTGTCCGGCTGGGAGATCAACAACTCGTCGATGTTCACGCCGAGCCTGCTGGCATACAGCGGATCCAACGCGTGCTCCGCGTCGATGAAGGCAGCTTGTCCTCCGCGCTTCTGTACCTCTGCGATGCTGTGTAACGCCACCGTCGTCTTGCCAGACGACTCCGGTCCGTAGATCTCGATCACGCGGCCGCGCGGCAGTCCACCGACGCCGAGCGCAATGTCAAGGGCGAGCGAACCGCTCGGCACCGTCTCGACCCCCATCGCCGCCGCCTCGCCCAACCGCATGACGGAACCTTTCCCAAACTGCTTTTCAATCTGCCGCAAAGCCATCTCCAGCGCGGCACGTCTGTCGCTCATGGCACACCATCCTCACCCGGGCCGAGGTTGCGACCAGCCCGTCCTCTTCGAACGTAGTTCTCGTCCTAACCCGCCAACTCCTGCTCCCTATTGTATCAACTGTAACAACACATGCAAACATGTGTTCTGTTTCGTACCGTCAAACGGCCGCCCCGCGTGCAGGCGGTGTGTCCATCAACCCTGCACGCGAAGCGGCCCGTCACGACACCAAGCGAATCCCTTAGGTCAAGGTCCGCGTGATTCCCTCTCCGGATTGCTCGGCCGAAACCATCAGCGCACCCGGCTGCGCGGCTTGGCCGGCTCGAGATTCACCCGCGCGCCGTTGATCCGGCTCTGCCGCAGCGCCTCGTACACGAACGGCGCTGACTCCTCCTCCACCTCAATGAAGGTGAACCGGTCGAAGATGTCTATCTTGCCGATGGCCTGCCGCGGCACCCCCGATTCGTCCGAGATGGCCCGCACCAAATCGGCCGGACTAATGCGCGAGGCACGGCCGACGTTCACGAAAAACCGCACCATGCCCGGCGTCGCCCCGGTGTCCCCGAAGTCGTAGTCGCTGTCCTCATACCCCTGCATCTCACCAGCCGCCGCCAGCTTCAAGGCGGCACAGGCGACGTCGATGGGGTCGTGCTCGTCGAAAATGTTGCCTAGCATCGCCCGGTAGTGGCCGAGACCGCCGTCCTGAATCGCCTCGATAATCCGATCCCGCCAGATCTCCGCCTGCCGCTCCGCCACATCGGCAAGCGACGGCACTTCCCGGCTGACCATCGCTGCTTTCGTCTCGCGCTGGATCTGTTTGAGCAGCTTGAACTCCCGCGGCGTCACCAGCGTGATCGCCAAACCGCGCCTGCCCGCGCGGCCAGTGCGGCCGATGCGGTGCACGTACGACTCCGGGTGCTGCGGCATGTCGTAGTTGACCACGTGCGTCACGTTATCGATGTCCAGACCGCGTGCCGCCACGTCGGTCGCCACCAGCAGCTCAATGTCACCGTTGCGGAACCGCTTCATCACCCGATCCCGCTGGGCCTGGCTGAGGTCGCCGTGCAAAGCGTCTACCAAGTAGCCGCGCGCGAGCAACGCCTCTGCCAGCTCGTCGACGCCGCGCTTCGTCCGGCAGAAGATGATACCGAGCGCAATCTCCTCGCTGTCGATGATTCGGCAAAGGCTTTCCAGTTTGTTGCGCTCCAGCACGCGGTAGTACACCTGTTCCGTCAGCGGCACCGTCATCTCGCCGCGGTTGATGGTGACGTGCTCCGGGTCGCGCATGTAGCGGCTGGCGAGGCGTCGCACCTCGGGCGGAAACGTCGCTGAGAACAGGAGCGTCTGCCGCTCAACGGGCGTCTCACGCAGAATCGCCTCGATGTCCTCGATGAAGCCCATGTCGAGCATCTCGTCCGCCTCGTCGAGGACGACCGTGCGCACCTGGCCCAGCTTCAGCGTCCCCCGCCGGATGTGGTCAAGCACGCGCCCCGGCGTGCCAATGACCACCTGGACGCCCTGCTGCAACCCGCGGATCTGGTGGCCGATGGACTGTCCGCCGTAGATGGGCAGCGTGCGAACGCGCTTGTACTTGGCGATTTTCCGAAATTCGCCGGCCACCTGAATGGCGAGTTCGCGCGTGGGTGTCAACACCAGCGCCTGCACGCGCGGCTCCGTGGTGGCCGCCTCGACAATCGGGATGCCAAATGCCGCTGTCTTGCCGGTGCCGGTCTGGGCTTGGCCGATGACATCCCGCCCTTCTAAAATCAGAGGGATACACGCCGCCTGAATCGGGGACGGCTCCTCAAACCCCATGTCGTCAATAGCTTGCTGCACGCGCCGGCTCAGCGCGAACTCTTCGAAATTGGACATGATCTCACCTTTCTGTATCTGTTGCACACGTTGTGTTCGCTGTGCCTCTGGGATCGGGCAGTCACAACATGCCCTGTTTGTCGGGATACCCTCTTATTGCGATTCCTTCTTCTCCACTCCCTGCGACACCATCCTCCACAGTTCCCACAACAGCCGTTTCGATGCACGAAGCCGAACTTGCTCCCGGGAGCCGCGCAGGTGCAGTTCGACCGTGCGGGTTCCGGCGGGGCCGGAGACGGCGCCGTACACCAGTCCGACCGGCTTGTCACTGGAGCCCCCGCCGGGTCCGGCGATTCCGGTCACCGCCAACCCGTATGTAGCCCCCAACCGGGTGCGAACGCCCTCCGCCATCTCCCGTGCGGTCGCCTCCGACACCGCGCCGTACGCGGCCAACGTGGAAGCAGACACACCCAATGCCTGTTGCTTCACCTCATTGTCATACGCTACCACGGAACCGCGAAAATACTCAGACGAACCCGGTACCTCCGTGACCATGGCCGACAACAGTCCACCTGTGCAGCTCTCCGCGACAGCCAACGTCGCCCCGGCCCCCCGCAAAACCCGGCCCACGGCCACGGGCAGCGTATCGTCGTCCACACCGTAGATGTATCCGGGAAAGCGCGACCGGATGTCCTGCTCCACGGGTTCAATCAGCCGGCGCGCCGACTCCTCGTCAGCGCCAGAAGCTGTGATGCGCAGGAGCATTTCACCTTCGCCGGCCAATGGCGCCACTGTTGGATTCGCGCGGCCGGTCAGATCCTGTACACGTTCATCGACGTCCGATTCCCCGATGCCGCAGAAGTGCAAAACCCTCGACACCAGTACCTGTTCTCCGGGGAACAGTTGCTTCAGCCGCGGGATCACTTCACGCTCCAACAGCGGGCGCATCTCCAACGGCGGACCTGGCAACAGAAAGAAGTGGACGCCACCGGCTTCGACGTACTGTCCAGGGGCAGTCCCGTTCGGGTTCGGCAGCAACACCCCGCCTTGAATCTTCATGGCCTGTTTGCGGTTTTCGGCCGGCATCGGACGTTCCCGGCGGGCGAAAAATTGTTCCAGTTCACGCAGCGCCTCTTCAGACAGCTCCAACGGACGGCCGAGAAACGACGCCAGCGCCTCGCGTGTCAGATCGTCATCGGTGGGCCCCAGACCGCCGGTCACAACCACGACGTTGGAACGTGCTGCAGCGACCCGGAAGACGTCGCGGATGCGCTCCAGGTTGTCCCCCACCGCGGTATGATGGTACACGAACAGGCCTTGGTCCGCGAACAGACGGGAGATGGTCTGGGCATGTCCGTTCGCGATTTGCCCCAGTAAAATTTCCGATCCAACTGCAATGTGCTCCGCTCTGCATCCGTTTGGGATGGCGCCTCGCTCCTTTCCACGCGGGTTACCCTGTACAGCCCGGTACGCCGGCAGGCTTATTGGCCGGGATTGAGAAGCCGCTTGTTGGCCAGAAAATAATCCACACCCGACAAGACAGTGACAATCACCATCACGTACACCATCACCGTGTCAAACGGGAAGCCGACAATGGAAAACGGAAAGTTGTTCACAATTAACGCCACCATAGCGACGATTTGCGTGGCGGTCTTCCATTTCGCCAGTTTGCTCGCAGCCAACACCAGGCCTTCCGCCGCTGCGACGAGGCGCAGACCGGTCACTGCAAACTCCCGGCTGATAATAAGAATCGCCACCCAGGCGGAGAGTCGATGCATCTCCACCAAGCTGATCAGGACTGCGGAAATGAGCAGTTTGTCCGCCAGCGGATCAAGCAGTTTTCCGAAGTTCGTCACGATCTGCCGTTTCCGGGCGATGTACCCGTCCAGCGCGTCCGTCACAGCCACACCGATGAACACCAGAGCGGCGATCATCTCACTGCCTGTCGTTGTCCGGTAATTGATAGTCACCGACCAAAAGTTGTATTTCACCAGTAGTAGAAATATGACCACCGGCACCAAAAAGATTCTGGCTAGCGTAATACGGTTAGCCAGATTCAATCGGACACACGCCCCAATCACCCGCATTCGCGCTGGCCGACACGCCGCACGGAAGCAATGGCCGAACAACCGCCTGACACGATTGCACTCAGTATAGATCAGTCAGCGATAGTTGACAAACTGGAGGGGGATTGGCAAGTCGGCCTCCCGAAGAGTTCGGATCACAGCCTGGAGATCATCCCGGCTCTTGCCCGATACGCGGACCTGATCCCCTTGAATCGCCGCCTGCACCTTCAGCTTCGTGTCCTTGACGATTTTGACAATCTGTTTCGCGACGTCCGGATCAATTCCCTGTTGGAGCTTGACCGTCTGTCGAACCAGCCCGCCGGCCGCTGGTTCAACCTTCCCCGGGCGCAGCGCCTTCAGGGAGACGCCGCGCTTGGCCAGTTTCGATTGCAACACGTCCATGACCGCACCGAGCTTGAAGTTGTCATCCGAAATCAGTGTGATGGTGTCCCCTTCGAGGCGAATTTCGCTGCGGCTGTTTTTGAAATCGAAGCGGGTCTCAATCTCCTTGCGTGCTTGGTTGACCGCATTGTCAACCTCCTGCATATCCACGGTGGACACAATGTCGAACGAAGCGTCCTTTGCCATTGCCCATCTCCTCCTGACCAAAACGGCATCACACGGCGCTGCAGATCACCTAGTCGGCTTGTTTGGTAAACGTGAGGTTGACCGGTGCGCTGGTCGGTGGCATCGGGACGGCCTGCCCGTCCACCGTCAGCGACGCCGCTGGCACATTGCCGATGCGGATGGTCAACGTTTGTTTCGCTTGCCATTGCTTCGGCTCCCCAGCCGTGACAATTTCGCCGCCCGCGCCGTCCACCACCTGTCCGTCCGCGGTCACCTGCACCCAGCAGCGGTCCTTCGCCGTCATCTGCAGCGTAATCGGACCGCCTCCGCGGACAGTGAACGACTGCGCACTCCCTGTGAACGGTCCCGGCAGCAGTTGAACAGGAACTTGCGGACGCGTGCTGTTCCCGCCGGCAGGCGCGTTCGGAGCCGGTTCGCCCTCGTGACCGCCGGTACCCGCCTGGTTGACCCCGGTGCCGTTGTCAGGCGTAATCAACCCTCCCTGGCTGCTCGAGCCCGGTGCTGTCCGTCCCTGTCCTTGCGGAGCGTTTTTGCCCGGGCCTGCGGTGGTGGCCGTGCGCCGGCCATTGACGTCACTTTCATGGTGACTGTGCCGGTCGAGTGCCCACAAGCCGCCGCCTAACACGACCAGAATCCCGATCACGGCGAGGGCCTGTCCGGCCACGTTCCGCCTGGGTTTGCGGGCCCACTCAGAGCCGCCGCGCACGCGCCGCCCGCGTTCTCTGTGTACACGCGACGCTTCGCGGTCGGCCCGCCCGGCATTCACGTTGCCCTGCCACGAGCGTGACGTTCCCCCACGGGCGGCTTCGTTTGCCGAAAACACCGCGGGTTCACCGGCGTTGACCGGCTGTCGTACGGTTCCGGAAGGCGGCTGGTCCGGCTCGACGACGGCAGTGTCCGATGGGTGTGGCTTGGCGGCGAAGCCCTCACGGGGATTCGGCCGGTCTCCCGGTGCAGCAGCCGTCAGGGTGTGGGGCGCGTGATCGACATACTCCTCCAGCAACCGGCGGCCGTCCAAGCCCACGCACTCCGCGTAACTGCGGACGAAGCCGCGCGCGTACACAATCCCCGGGAGCACGTCCCAGCGCCCTTCTTCCAACGCGATCAGGTAGCGCTTGCGGATCTTGGTCTTCTGTTCCACCTCGTCCAGGTCCATGCCCAAGCGCTCACGCGCCTGGCGCAGCCGTTCCCCCAACTCGCGCATCCAACCCCTCCTTGCAGTCTGTTCCGCGGAGCGTCAGCCGCACCCTGTCAATCGCGCCAAGCGGCAGCCTCCTGCTCGTACGCTTCCACCTGAATCGCCTCATCCGGATACCGGCGCAACTCAACCAGACAGTCGAACACGTTCCAACCGAAGTGCGAGTGTTTTACAAATATATCCGGATGCTCGATGACGACGGGCGCCGGCAGCCGCAACACGTCCTCCACGACCTGCAGATGCTCCTCGTCGCCGCGCAATACGGACACCGCACCGTCAATGATGTACACGAAGTTGTCGGACAGCGGGTCCTCTCGCGGCAGCTCCCGCAGCATGGTTTGCTTCAGCAACGTAGAGGAAACGAACGTCCAACGCTTGTTCGCGTACACGCTGGCCGCCACAATCGACTCCGTTTTGCCGACGCGCGGCTGGCCCCGCATGCCGATGACCTGTCGGCCTGGCCGTTTCAACAATTCGCCCATGAAGTCGACCAAGACACCCAGCTCGTCCCGCACAAACCGGTAGGTGCGCCGCTCCGTGTCGCTCCGCTCGATGAACCGCCCGTGCCGGAGCGCAATCCGGTCCCGCAAAGACGGCGGGCGCAGCGCCGCCAGTTCGACATCGTCCATCATTTCAATGATTTGCTGCAACACCTGGGCGCTTTCCGGGCGGTTCGTCTGCAGCAAGAAGCCGCGACTGTTGTCGGACACCCCGCCCAGCTGCAGGATGTTGAAGCCAAGCATGCCCAACAACGAGGCGATGTCCCCCAGCAACCCCGGGCGGTCGTGCGTGATGCGGTACTGAAAGTAGAACTCCGACAGCGCCTCTTCAGGCTCGTTACGCACATTCCACATGTTGACGCTTGACATGGGTGAAGGCACTCCTTCCCCTAGATTCCCAATTCCATCCGCGCAACTATACAGCCCGGCTGTCAATGCCCCGCTGTGTCTGCCACCGCGGCCTGCCCCACAACGCGCAGCCAGGCCTCCTGTGTCGTTGCCGGCACAGCCGTCCAGGCGTTGTCCAACAGCGCCGGATTAGCCATCAGCGCAGTCAACCATTGCTTCGCGCCAGCTCCCACCTGGGCAGGAACGGCGGCCGACGGCATCCATAACACATCCACGTCTTCGACCAGCGCCGTGCCTGCACGCCATCGCAAACCGGCAAACGCCTTGACGTCGTCGTAGACACTCGCCGGGCCGGGAACGTCCGGGCCGGCCGCCACCGGCACATCGGCCGCCTGCGGGTAGAGCGAGACCAGCGCCACGCCGTGATCCCGGATGTAGGCCGCCTCGCTTGGCGTCACCCGCCGGGTGGTCACCACCACCCGCGGCCACGGACCGACCGCAGCTGCGTCCGCGCCAGTCCCCCCTTGCGCTGCGCTGGGCACCGGCGCAATCGCCTCCAGAGTGACCTTGGGATTCGCCGCGTACAATCCGGCCAGGACCATCCGGAGCGAGGCGGCATCCGGGTACTCTGGTGCCGCGTTGGAGCTGTCGGCGTCCGGCGCGCCACGTCGCGAAGCCTCTGAATCCGACGGCATCCCGGTGGCGTCTGCCGTGGGCAACAACCAACCGACGGTCTCCCATCCATCCGCGGCCGCCAGCGAACCGGCGACCCACCCGAGAACGTATGAGAGCAGTCTCGAATCCGGTACAGCCAAACGAACGTTCCAGCGCCCGCCGGCCGTCCAAGGCACCGGGCCGACCCACTCGAAGCGCACTCCCACGTGTTGGTCCATCAACGTCGCCACCGGACCAGGGGAGGGTTGGCGGCTGACAACCATCACCAAGCCAGCGAATCCGTTGGACAAACAACGCCGGACTGCGTCTGACAGTTGACTGCTTGCGACGTCCTCGACCTGAACGACAACCCCGGATGCGGCAAAACGCCGCCTCACGTCCTCGGCGTTCCAGCCGTCCGGGTGATCGACGAGATAGACGGCTGCCGCTGGTTTCCAGACCGTGGGCCGCATGTGTGCCAAATCGGGCGCTCCGCACCCGGCCAGCAGCATCAACAACGGAACGGACCACAGCCAACGTCTTTGCAACCAACCAATGCACTTCCAACGCGTCTCGCACATCTCTTCTATTGTAACATGTCCCAGGGTGGAACATGTCGTCCGAACGAACCAGCCAGGTGCCTGCGCACAGGTGCGAAAGGGTCGGCCCGCGCGCGAACGGGCGGGCCGGACAGGAAATTGTCCGTCTTGCCTTTCTCTTCTTAAGCAACGATAATGTGAATCAAGAGGTGAGGGAACATGTCGGACTTCGGTGGTGAACATCTGTCGGTCGCCGCAGCCCTCTACCAGTTGGACTTTTACCTCGAGACTTTGGGCTTGCCGTTTACAGCCCGCGACCTGTACGCGGCGGCGTACAAGCAACGCCGCGGTGACAAGTACGACGATCGCTGGTTAGAAAACCTCCAAGACATCCCGGAGGTGCGCCAGTCGCTGGAACAGCCGTTCACGACCCAATCCATCGTGGAGACGCTGATGCGGACCGGCCACGAAGCCGTCGTCCGGGCGTTGATGCGCGAAGTCCGGCGAAGGAACATCACCTACACGCAGGCGTACATGATTGCCACGCCACGCAGTCGGTAGACTGCCGTCCGGCCTGAAGGGTGCACACAACCAGCGTGCGCAACGCGCTCAGGCAACGGCCTGTGAACACCGCGAATGGGCAGTCCGGCGCCGGCACAGCCAAACGCGAAGTGAATGCTCCTGCGCGCCGTCTGCTTTCAATCCTTCGTTCCGTTCACCGACGCCCCGCTTACCTCATACCACGCGTCTTCAGCTCCCGGCTGCGGATGGTCTCCGAGAGAAGCCAACGCCGCTACAAACCGTTCGTCCGCGGCCAAGGCGCTCGAGCTGTCAGAACCACTGTCCCCTCCGGCCGCCACAGTGATTTTCCGGTACATATCGGCTCCCAGGCCGGCACCAGCCACAATCTGGCCGTTCCACAAGAAGGAGATGCCAGCGTCCTCAACATTGACTCCGCTGCTGTAGACCGAACGGAAAAACGACGCCGCGCCAGCCTCTGCGCGCTTCCTCCGCTCCGGCCAGGACAAGGACGAACCATAACCGAGGTTGACAGTTGCATACACGTCATAACCCTGATGAATGCCAGGGAGCACCAACAGTTCGTCCATCCCGTCCACGTCCCCAACCGAACCCGTGATCTGCCCGAGCACTGCGTCCGGCACGTCGCCGGTGGCGGCCGCCCCGGGCAGGACAGGACTGGAAGGATGCGCTGCAGCCGCGTCACCCCCGGCGGCCAAGCGGAGCCAGGAATGAACCGCAGACCACAGGGCGGATGCAGGCGTCTGGCGGCCGGCTGACCCGGCGCTGGATTCGGCTTGGAGCCCCCATGCGGCGACGGTGTAAGCCGTTGCAAGCAGCAGCAACCCACTCGCGACTTGAAGCCGCCCCCCCTGGCCGCCCCTGCGACCGAAGGTTGCCCAACGCCGGATTCCGCGGACAGCGTCCCGAAGCTTGCCCGCATGTGCGGCTCTCATGCCCGTTTGCCCCCTCGCTGCTTGTCCTGACACCACCATATGAGCGAGTGGGCGAAAATATATCCGCCTCGCGGCGGTTCGCCAGACGGTGTCGGATCACTGCGGCCGTCCCGTTCACAGCTGCTCTTTCATGCGCTGCCATTGTTCCGCCGTGACCAATACTTCGCGAGGGCGGCTGCCTTCAAAGGGGCCCACGAGGCCTTGTTGTTCCATTTGATCAATGATCCGCGCTGCACGCGAATACCCGATGCGAAACCGGCGCTGCAACAGCGAGGATGACGCCTGGCCCGCCTCCACGACCAAATCCACCGCATCGACGAACAGTTCGTCCAGGTCCGGGCCAGGCGAGTGTTCGTCGGCGCCCTCTGGATCGTTCAAATCGACGGAGTACACGGCCTCCTGTTGGCGCTTGACGTAATCAACCAGCTGTTCGATTTCTTTGTCCGACACGAATGCCCCTTGCACGCGCAACGCTTTCGCAGCCCCTGCCGGCAGGTACAACATGTCCCCCCGGCCCAACAACTTCTCCGCACCACCAGCGTCCAGAATCGTCCGGGAGTCTGCCATTGACGACACGGCAAAGGCGATGCGGCTCGGAATGTTGGCTTTGATCAAGCCGGTGATGACGTCGACAGACGGCCGCTGCGTGGCGACAATCAGGTGAATCCCGGCGGCCCTCGCCATTTGGGCAATTCGGCAGATGGCGTCCTCGACCTCACCGGGTGCAACCATCATCAAGTCGGCCAGCTCGTCGATGATGACGACCACGTACGGCAACGGATCCGATCCGTCTTCGCGCAGCATCTGGTTGTACCGCTCAATGTCGCGTGCACCGCGCTCGGCAAACAACCGATAGCGCGTCTCCATCTCCTGCACAACCTTTTTCAACGCGAACGCGGCTTTACGCGGGTCGGTCACGACCGGCGCCAACAGGTGCGGAATGCCGTTATAGCCACTCAACTCCACCATTTTCGGGTCGATCAACAGCAACTTGACCTCATGCGGCTTCGCCTTGACGAGAATGGAAGCAATCAAGCAATTGATGCACACGCTTTTGCCGGAGCCGGTCGCGCCAGCCACCAGCAGGTGCGGCATCTTCTGCAAGTTGCCAACGATGGCCGCGCCGGAGATATCTCGGCCGAGCGCCAACGCCAGCTTGCTGTCTTCGTCCTGGAACTCGGGAGACTCAAGGACCTCCCGCAGCGTGACGACAGACACCTGCGGGTTGGGAACCTCGATGCCTATCACCGACTTGCCGGGCACCGGCGCTTCGATGCGAATGCCGCGGGCAGCCAGCGCCAGAGCGATGTCGTCCGTCAGGCTGACGATTTTGGACACCTTGACACCGACCGCCGGCTGCAATTCGTAGCGAGTCACCGTCGGCCCGCGGCTGATTTCCAGCACTTTCGCCTGCACACCGAAGCTCTCGAGCGTCATTTCCAACTTCCGCGCGTTATCCTGGGCCTGCTTCAGGCTGAAACCACCCTTCGCGTGGTTCGGCGGCGCGAACATCCGAATGGGCGGCAGTTTATACCTGTCGTCCCGCACCGGTTGGCCAACCGGATAGGGAGACACAGACCCGGCTGGCGTAGCGCGGCGGGACGATCCCGTTGCGTCCGTCGGGCCCGGGGACATTGCACGGCACCGCTCCGGGTACCGCATCACCAGCTGGTTTCCCACCTGTTGCAGCTCTGGCACGGGTGGCGGGGCCTCTTCCGCGACGTCAGCCTGCACGCCTTGGCGCGCCACAAAATCGTGAACCACCGGTGCCTGGCCGTCGGCCGACTCGCCGCTGTCCCACGGCGGCTGATCCGCGCTCTCAGGACGCAGCGACTCCGTGACCACCACTCCGTCCACAATCAGCTCAGGCCGCCGGCGACCCGGCCTGCGTACCATCTCCGCCTCCGCGGCAGCCGTGTAGCCGCTGGCATCGGCGGCCCGGTTGGCGGAGGACCGGCGGGATGATGCAGACACTTCAGGCCCGAACAAGACGGACACGTACTCTTTGCAAGCCCGCCACAGCCCGTCCAGTCTGCGTTCCATCCAGCGCGTGCCACGCTGTACCCCCGCCACGAGAGAACGCTGCGTCACCAAGGCACCCCCGACCAGCACTCCGAACCCGAGCACCAGCATCGTGCCCAGAGACCCAAACAAGTAATGGGCGACGGCGAACACGGCATAACCAATCATCCCGCCGCCGGCACCGCCGGCTGCGCCGCCTGGCACCCCCCCTTGCAGGATGCCGTCGCGCATGTCCTGCACGGCGTGCAGCGTCGCGTCGAACAACGGCACAGGGCGCACGTCGGTCAGCGCTGCCACGCGTTGGTACAGGTCGAACTCCATCCCTGTCAACCACGTGGCAAACAACACCAACAGACCAACGTGGCGAGTGGTCCATTGAAACGGGGCGCGTTGGACCATCATACAGACCGCCGCGTACGCGAGAAACAGGGGGACCAGGAAACTCCACGATCCAGCCAAGTACACGAAAGCCACATCGAGATAACGGCCGACCAGACCCAGTTTTCCCAACGCCAGTGCGCTGACAGCGAGGATTGCCAACCCCGTCAACTCGTACCGGAGCACTTGCTGCTTGTGCTGCTTTTTGCCCATTGGGCCGCCTCCCGCGGATCCGTTTCTCCCTCACTGGTTCGCGATGGAACGGCCGCATTCCTGCACGCACGGCGTGTGCGAGAAGGCGCCACGGTCACGAAGGTGGCTCGGCGCCCACCTGTGCAAGCGCGCCTCTGCCCCGTCAGGTCAGCCGTATTCCCGGCTCAAGTGTACAGCGGCACCAATTGCCCCGGTTGCCATTCAGGCCGAAGGTAGTCTTGCGGATTCGGGCTGATCAGCCGTTCGATCCGACCCATTCCCCGACCGGCCGGCGACACCAGCATTGTTACGCCTTCCACCTGAATTTCCTGCCACTGCGCAGATCCGGAATGGGACGTGAGCCCTGAAAACACGTGTTCAACCGGGGCAATCGTCCACAGCACGCTCATTGTGGCATCACCGGTCCGCCGCCGCTGCCCCCGGATTGCGCTGGCGTCACCGGCTGCGGCGCGCCGCTGGACATCACCGGTCCGCTGCTCTGCCCCTGCCGCGCGACACCCGCACCCGCGCTCCCTTTCCGCTGTCTGTACGCCTCTATCAGCTCGTTAAGCTTTGCCATCGCCTGTCCGACACCGCCCACTTCGTCCAACAGCCCGTAACGGACCGCGTCTCGGCCAACCACCGTGGTCCCGATGTCCCGGGCCATTTCACCGGTGTTCAGCATCAGTTCCCGGAACACCTGCTCACTGATGCGCGAGTGGCGCACCACGAAGCGGGTCACCCGTTCCTGCATTTTTTCCAGGTACTCAAATGACTGCGGGACACCAATGACCATCCCCGTGAGCCGGATTGGGTGCACGGTCATGGAAGCCGTCTCCGCGATGAACGAGTAATCGGCGCTGACGGCAATCGGCACACCGATGGAATGACCGCCGCCCAACACGAGCGACACTTTCGGCTTGCTCAAGCTTGCAATCATTTCCGCAATGGCCAAGCCCGCCTCCACGTCACCGCCGACCGTGTTGAGTATGATGAGCAAACCCTCGATCTTCTCGTTCTGCTCAACCGCCACCAGTTGCGGGATCACGTGTTCGTACTTGGTCGTCTTGTTTTGCGGAGGCAGGACCATGTGCCCCTCGATTTGACCGATGATGGGAAGACAGTAAATGTTCGAGTCAGCCCGAATGGTCTCCGTCTCCCCGAGCGCGACCACGTTTTTGACCACGTCTGTCGACTGCGGATCTCCCGCCCCGTCGGGTTGTACCTCCGCGGCCACGCGCCACGAAGCAGCCTGCTCATCACTGGACGCCATCTTTGTACGGCGCCTCACCATGACCCACCCCTTGTCTGCTTCCGCCATTGTGCCTCCCGTAGTATGCTTGCTCGCTGGCGGGACCATTCGGAGGTATAGAAATATCTGGAATCCATCAGCTCTTGAGAAAACCGTGCCGCACCAGAAACGCGTGGGCGACCGACTGTGGATCCTTTTTGAGCACATCCACTTCGTAGTTCATCTCAGTCTGTTCGGCCGTCGAAATGGATCCCCACAGAGGCTTCAGCAGCGACCCCAGGTGCCATTGTTTCTCGACCTTGGCGTCGATCAGCACCACCGCGTGGTAAGGCGGAAAGAACGCTTTGTCATCGGTCAGTGGCACCTCGTTCAACTTTTTCAGACGGCCGTCTGTCGAATAGACCACCGCCGCATCGACGGCGCCGCGGGCCAAAGCCGGGTACATCATGTCGTACGACATCGCCTTCGCCTGTTTAAAGTGTATCCCGTACGTCCGTTCGAAGTCGTTCAAACCGTCACCTGCGCGAACTTGAAAGGTGCTGTCGGTGGCCAGCACCCAGTCGCCGGCGTAAGGAACCGCACTCGACACGGTGGTCAATCGGTCCTGCTTCGCCGTCGCCGCCCGCACGGCAAGGGCATACGTGTCCTGGTAGCCGAGCGACGGTGACACCCAGATGTTCCACCGCCTCATTTCTTCATTGCGCACGTACTGCTCCACCCGCTCCGGATGGCCTTTGAACGCTCCTTCATACGCTTGGCCAAGAGGCCCGGTGAACTCCGTTCCGTCGTATCCCACGTACATCTGAATCGTGTGGTTCAACATCATGGAATGCATCAGCCCGGATGCGCCTGACGTTGACCGCACGGACACCGTCAACGGGGTCTTGGCTTCGATGTACTGTGCCAGAATGTAATCGTCAATCAACGGTTCCGAGTAATTTTGCGCCGCTATCGTGAGGTGCCCGCCCTTGGCGGGCGTATTGGGCGATCCGCCCCCGGCCGGCCCCCCGGGTGCACCGCAGCCGGCGGCCGCCAGCAGCGCGGCCGCCGCGGCCCCGGCCAGCCAGCGTCGATACCTCCGCCTGTGCACCATCCACGTCACCTGGTACCACCTCCACTTCGCGTTCAGCCGGACCCGCCCGGCCAGTAACTGCCGGCTCGTCAGCGATTCAAGTCCGCAAACCACGCGGCGTGAGCCAGCGCTCCACGCGCCCCATCACAAATTCGGCCAGGAAGGCCATTGCCACGGCGGGCAACGTCCCGGCCAACACGGTCGCATTGTCCGCCATGCCTAAGCCTTGCAGAATCAGGGAACCAAGACCTCCGGCGCCGATCAGCGCGGCCAGCGTTGCGAATCCAATCGTCGACACCAGTGAAGAGCGCACGCCGGCCACTATGACTTTCAATGCCAACGGCAACTCCACCAACCACAACAATTGCCAGCGGGTGGTCCCCATACCGACGGCAGACTCCTTGACATCCGCTGGCACGCTGGTGATGCCGACGTACGTGTTGCGCACGATGGGCATCAACGCGTACACGAACAGCGCCACGACGGAAGGCAACAGCCCGATGCCGAGGCCGACGGTAATCATTAACACCAACAACGCCATGCTCGGAATCGTCTGCACGCCGTTGCTGAACCCCATGATCACGGGATACAGCAGGCGAACGCGCGTCGCCAGAATCGTCAGCGGGAGCGCCACGACGATGGCCGCCGCAACCGGGATCGCCACCAAGTAAATCTGTTGAACGGTGCATTGCCAGACCTGTCCACCGTGTTGGACCATGTACAGCCAAGTGTCATACAGCAGATGCAAAGGTCCTCCCCCCTATGC
>JADGIC010000163.1 GCA_019683615.1 Alicyclobacillaceae bacterium
TCCGACACCACCGCGGTGGCGGTGGCGGCTGCGTTGCAAGCCGACTTGTGCGAGATCTACACCGACGTCGACGGAGTGTACACGGCCGACCCGCGGGTGGTGCCAAGCGCGCGCAAGATGGACCAAATCTCGTATGACGAAATGTTGGAACTGGCGAACCTGGGCGCACAAGTGTTGCATCCAAGGGCTGTGGAGGGCGCCAAGCAACACGGTGTGCGGTTGGTCGTGCGGTCGAGCTTTTCGGAGGAAGAGGGGACTCTCGTGGTGGAGACACCAGCCGGCTTTGAACAGCGCGATGTGGTGACAGGAATTGCTTTCGAGCGCGAGGTGGCGCGGATTGCTCTGATTGGCGTGCCATACCGCCAAAGCGTACTGTCGTCCATTTTCGGCGAGTTGGCAGCGCGCGGCGTGAACGTGGATGTCATTGTCCAGAGCGTGGTGCAGACGTCGGAGGTCGACGTGTCGTTTACAGTGAAGGAGGACGAGTCCGCTCGGGCGTTGCGGGTCTTGAGGGAGTTGCAGGAAACTCTCCGCTATCGGGATCTCGTTTGCGAAAACGGGCTGGCGAAAGTGTCCATCGTGGGTGCCGGCATGATCAGCAACCCTGGTGTCGCTGCCCAGATGTTTGGCGTCCTGGAAGGCGCGGACATCCCGGTGAAGATGGTCAGTACGTCGGAGATCAAGGTGTCCTGCATCATCCCGGCTGACGCGGTGAACCGGGCGGCACAGGCACTCCACCAGGCGTTTCTGGAGAAGGTGCCGGCGGCCGAGGCGGTGGGCAGCCGGGCCAACGCGGGCGTGGAAGCCTGAGGGGGCGCCGCCAGGCGCCCGGGGGCGACTTTGGATATGGCCGCGGTGGGCGCTGTCCGGGGTACGGGTGCCATGTGCTGTCGTCTATTGACGGGACGGGCTGTGTCCTGTATTTTTATGATGGACGTCATGCCAATTCGTCTGCATGACAGGTTGTCGCACGCTTGAACAGAATGTCCTTGAACAGAACGCCTGCAATTTCCGTCTGCAATTTCATATAAGATTGCCTCGCATGACTGGCGGAAGTGGGGTTTACCACAAGGGAGTGCGAAGCAGGAGATAGTGCCGACCGCCTGGGCCTCTTGCAGACAAAGAGCGCTCAGGCGTGTTTTCATTCAACGGATGCAGGGGAGGAGAACGTCGGACATGTACATCCTCGTCTCGGACGACATTTCGGAACTTGGAATGGAGAAGTTGCAGGCCATCCCCGGTGCGTCCGTGGTTGTCAAAACGGGCATGTCGGAGGCCGAATTAGTGCGCGAAATCGCCGAAGCTGACGCGCTGATCGTGCGCTCCCAGACGAAGGTGACAGCGGCTGTCATCGAGGCGGCGAAAAACCTGAAGGTCATCGGCCGGGCGGGCGTCGGCGTCGACAACATCGACGTGACGGCGGCGACGAAGCGGGGTATCATCGTCATCAACGCGCCGGACGGCAACACCATCTCCGCCGCGGAGCACACGTTCGCCATGCTGATCTCGATGGCCCGCAAGATTCCTCAGGCCGATGCGTCCATCCGGGCGAAGAAGTGGGATCGGAAGTCGTTCATCGGCGTCGAGCTGCGCGGAAAGACACTCGCGGTGCTGGGCCTCGGCCGCATCGGCACGGAGGTTGCGAAACGCGCGCAGGCGTTCGGGATGCGCGTCGTCGGGTACGATCCGTTCGTCACCGAAGAACGCGCGCAAAAACTGGGGATTCAGAAGCTGCCGTTGGAGCAGGCCATTGAGGAAGGCGACTTCATCACTGTGCACACGCCGCTCACCAAGGAAACCCGGCACATGCTCAACGCCGATGCGTTCCGCCGCATGAAGGACGGCGTGCGCATAGTCAACTGCGCGCGCGGCGGCATCATCGACGAGCAAGCGCTGTGCGAGGCGCTGCACAGCGGCAAGGTGGCGGGTGCCGCCATCGACGTATTCGAACAGGAGCCGCTCGCGCCAGACCATCCGCTGCTGTCCGCGCCCAACGTGGTGATGACGCCGCACCTTGGCGCCTCCACGGTGGAAGCGCAGGTGAACGTCGCGATTGACGTGGCCGAGGAGGTCGGCCGCATCTTGCAAGGCCTGCCCTTCCGGAACGCCGTCAACCTGCCGTCGCTGACAGCGGAGCAGAAGGCGTTCCTCGAGCCGTATCTGACCTTGGGCGAGCGGCTGGGCCTGTTTGTCGCACAGTGGTTGGACGGCCCGGTGGCGGCGTTGGAGGTCACGTACGGCGGAGAACTGGCCGATCAGGACGTGTCGTTCGTGACGCGGACGGTGTTGAAAGGCTGGTTCGGATACAAGTACGCGGACGAAGTGAACTACGTCAACGCGCCGTTCTTGGCCGAGCAGTCCGGCCTCACCATCCGCGAAGTGAAACAGCCAAAGAGCCGCGTGTTCACCAACCTGATCACGCTGAGTGTACAGTCGGCAGACGGCGTGCACCGCATTTCCGGGACCTTGAATAACGGGTTTGGTCCTCGCATCGTGGAGATTGACGGATACACGCTAGACGTCGCGCCGGAAGGCAAGATGCTGTTCACGCACCACGTCGACCAGCCAGGCATGATTGGCCGCATCGGGACGCTGCTGGGCGACGCGGGCGTGAACATCGCCGCCATGCAGGTGGGCCGCAAGGAATCGGGCGGCGAGGCGATCATGATCCTGAGCGTGGACAAAATGGTCAGCGACGACGTGGTGGCCAAGATTGGCGAAGTGCCCGGCATCCGCTCGGTGCGGGCGATTGATCTGTGAGAGATCCAAGGAGGGTATCCGGTGGGCAAAGCGCGGACGGACGTGCACAACTTTAACGCGGGCCCGGCGGCGCTGCCGCTCGAGGCCCTGGAGCAGGCGCGGGAGGAGTTGCTCAACTACGGCGGCTCCGGCATGTCGGTGATGGAGATGAGTCACCGCAGCGCCGCGTACGAGGCGATTCACAACCGGGCGGAGGAACTGTTGCGGGAGCTGTTGGCCATCCCCGAGGAGTACAGCGTGCTGTTCCTCCAGGGCGGCGCCAGCCTGCAGTTTGCGATGGTGCCGATGAACTTCCTCGCGCCGGGTCGGACGGCGGCTTACGTCCTGACCGGCAGCTGGGCCGAAAAGGCTTATAAAGAGGCCCAAACGGTGGGGTCCGTGCGGGTGTCCGCGTCGACGAAGGACGACAACTTCCGCCGCATCCCGTCCCTTGACGAGGTACGCACCGAGCCGGGCGACGCTTACCTGCACATCACCTCGAATGAGACGATTGGCGGTATCCAGTGGCAGGTGTTTCCGGACACCGGCGCCGTCCCGCTGGTCGCCGACATGTCCAGCGACATCCTCTCGCGGCCGTTGGACGTCCGCCAGTTTGGCCTGATTTACGCCGGGGCCCAGAAGAACCTCGGTCCGTCCGGCGTCACCGTGGTGATTGTGCGGACGGACTGGCTGGAGCAGGCAGCGACAAACATCCCCGCTATCCTTCGCTACAGTACGCACGCGAAGAACCGCTCGTTGTACAACACGCCGCCGACGTTCGCCATCTACACCCTCGGCCTCGTGCTCCAGTGGGTGCAGCGGCAGGGCGGCGTCGCCGCGATGCAGCGGCGGAGTGAGGAGAAAGCGGCGTTGTTGTACGGCGTGATCGACGAAAGCGGCGGTTTTTACCGCGGCTACGCGGAACCCGCCAGCCGATCCCGCATGAACGTCACCTTTGGCCTTGTCACGCCGGAATTGGAGAAGGCGTTTCTGGAGGAGGCGAAGCAAGCCGGCTTCGTAGGACTCAACGGCCACCGCTCGGTGGGCGGATGCCGCGCCTCGATTTACAACGCGGTCTCGCTGGACGACTGCCGGGCGCTGGCCGAGTTCATGCGCGACTTCCAGCGCCGCCGCGGCTGAGGCGCCGCTTCGCCGCTGACCATCCTCGCGGTTGAAGATGTGCGTGGCAGACAATCTTGGCTGACGTCTCAGGGCCATGGCAGCCGGCCGCGTCTCTTCAGCTGATGGCCCATCTGCAGAGGACGGGAGGACGCACGTGTACGAGACGATTCTCTTTGACATCGACGGCGTGATGCTGAGCGAAGAGCGCTACTTCGATGCCTCGGCGCTGACGGTGCACGAGCTGCTGTGCAGCCCACAGTACCTGGGTGTTGCGGACGCCTGCCTGCCCTCGTTTCGCCCGGACCCGCCGGAACCCGCGATCCGCCAGATCCGCCGCGTCGTGTTCGCGGACGACGCCGTTCTGCATGCGATGAAGGCGCGCGGGGTGAACGCCAACTGGGACATGGTGTACCTGCAGACGGCCTACCAGATCACGCGCCTGTTGCGCCGATGGGTGGCGCTTTGCGGACAGGCCGCCGTCGCGGCCGAAGTCGCTGCCATCACCCGCGACGGCTGGACACGCGAGGCGCTGCGACGCTTGGGTGAGGCGTTGGCAGCGACGGGTGTGGTTGAGGGGGCCCGGGCCGGGGCATCCG
>JADGIC010000164.1 GCA_019683615.1 Alicyclobacillaceae bacterium
GGTCAGTGAGTCTGCCGGAAGCTATTCGAAAGACGCGGTGAATAGGTTGTCAGACTGACGCCCTCACCAATACAAGGTGGGGGCGATTTTACGCTTACGATTCACCTCGTGCCGCAAAACGCTGTATCTCGACTGAAGACCCATGCGGACGGGCCCACGCCAACTCGCCGATGGGGTGTGGTCCGGATCCTGCGTACCGCCTCCTACGTCCGGCCTGTCTGCTGGCGCAGCCCTTCCAGGTCCAGCGTGCCGCGGTAGAGCGGATCAAGCGGTTGTGCATCGGACAGCCACGCCGACAGGCGGGCAACGTCATGGTAGTCGATTGGCAGGGCTTCCACGGACAGCTGAGCCCGGTGGTCATCCGCTTCCCCTTGGCGCATCTGGAGTTCCTCCCGTCACAACCATTCGGCGAGCGGTAGTGTGCGTCTCGGCGGAAGCGGGCATACGCCCCAGCCACCGCGGTTTGACAGGTGCCGCCACCTGTCACTGTGTCACGGTGCCTGCCGCCGCCCGCTCACCGAAATGACGAGCGCAGGTAGCGGGGAAACCCCCACATCGCGACAGCAAACGCCGCTGCCGAGAACGCCAAGAGCACCCCCAGCGGGAACAGGATGTTGGCCAGGTGGCCGCCCCGGACCATCACCGTCTGCAGGGCCTGCTGCGCCCAGTACTGGGGCGTCAGGCGGCCCGCCGTCTGCAGGAAACCCGGCATCAGGTCGGGCGGAAACCACAGCCCGCCGAGGACCGCGCCGCCCAGCGACAACAGCTGTGTCCACGCGTTCACCTGGTTTTCGCTCTTCACCCACATCGACAGCGCCATCCCGATACTGCTCACGCACAGGGCGAGCGCGAGCACAATCAGCACGAGTGCCGGGGCATTGCCCAGGTGGACCCCGAACACCGCGCGTCCAAACCCGAGCAGGACGGCGCACTGCACCACCACCACCAGGCCGTACGGGAGCCACACGCCGGCCAAGTAGCGCCAGGGCGTGAGGCCGCTGACCATCATCCGCGCCGTCATGCCGCTCTCTCGGTCCCGCAACAAGCGCCGCCCCAGGCTGATGATGGCGTAAAACGCGAACATCACCGTGTATCCCGGGACAATCTGGCCGAGAATGTCAAAGCCCCGGGCGTTCACCGGGCGATCCGCCACGCCAACGGGACCCGCCAGCAGCGCAGCCACCTGGGGCCGGGTCAGGCCGCGGGCGGCCAACTCGGCGGCAATCCGCCCGTTTCGGTACCGCCCGACTTCCGCTTCGATGGCGGCCAGAACCCCGGTAGTCACCTGGCTGGTAGCGTCGCGGTAGACGGTGACCGCCACTGGCGGCCCGGAGCCATCCGCGGCGGCGCCAAAGCCGCGCGGGACGACCACCAACAGCGACTGCTTGCCCGCCGCCATGCGCTCTTTCGCGCCAGCCACCTCGCTTGCCGGCACTGCGGACACCCGGAATCCGCCGTCGCGGGCGAGTTCCGCAATGAACGTGCGGGAGGCGGCGGTGCGGTCAAGATCGGCCACGGGGACGGTGATTTTCGACTGACCGCTGCGCCCAAACACGCTGCCAAACACCAACATGAAGAGAATCGGGAGCAGCACGAGCCAAAACACCACCCCGCGCTCCCGCCGCAACAGCTGCCATTCCTTCCGCGTAAGCGTCCATACCATGTGCATGTCCGGGTCCTCCTCTCAAGCCTCGTCCCGCAGGGACGTGCCGGTCAAAGCCAGAAACACGCTCTCGAGCGTCGGCCGCACCGTCTCCAGGCGGCGGACGGCAAGGCCCTGCGCGCGGCACGTCCGGGCCAGCGCCTCCACCACGCCCAGCACGTCCCGACCCTCGACGGCGTACAGCCAGCCGGCGCCGGACGGCACCGGGGCCGCGGCAGACGCCGCCGTTGCCGTTTCAGAAAGTGTAGCCGCTTCAGACGAATCAGAATGCGGCGATACGGGCCCGAACAGCACAGGCGGCGAAACGGATGGCGCCTCCAGCTCCAGGTACACCTTCGGCTCCGCATGCCGGGCGAGCAGTTCGGGGAGTGGACCGGCGGCGATGACGCGACCGTGATCGAGAATCGCCACGTCGTCACACACCGCTTCAGCCTCTTCCATGTAATGCGTGCAGTAAATCACAGTCACGCCGCTTGACGTCATGCGGCGGACGAGCGACAGGATGTGATGGCGGGACTGCGGGTCCACACCCACCGTCGGCTCATCCATCAGCACCAGCGGCGGTTGGTGTAACAGCGCAGCGGCGATGTTCAACCGCCGCCGCATGCCGCCGGAATACGACACCACCGGCTCTTGGGCGCGATCGCCGAGGCCCACCAACTCCAACACCTCGCGGATGCGCGCCTCCAGCGCGCGCCCGCGAAGGCCGCAAAGACTGCCGAACATCAGCAGGTTATCGCGGGCCGTGAGCCGGTCGTACAAGGTAACTTCCTGCGGGACGTAGCCGATCCGCCTGTGCGTCAGCCCGGAACCGGCGACGCCTGGGCCGCGGTCCGCCTCGCCCGGCTGGGGGTGCCCGTCGGCCGCCTCGAACCAGCGCACGCTGCCTTTGTCCGGTTGCACGAGGCCGCACAGGATCTTTAAAGTAGTTGACTTGCCGGCGCCGTTCGGCCCGAGCAACCCGAAGCAGGTGCCGGCGCGGACGCTAAACGTCACGTCGTGCAATGCTACCCGCTGGCCGTAGGACAACGCCAACCCCTCGACGGCCACGGCGATGCCAGCGGTGACATTGCCATGCCGCTCGCTCACCGCCGGTGACTCCGGCAGATTCTGCCCTGCACCGGTACCGCCCTCGTTGTGATGCATCCTCCACTCACCCCTCCCATTCGTTCGTAGTGTATTATATCACTTAATACACATGTGACAATAGGCTGCCGCGGGTCGGGCAAGTCATTGTCGGGGTTCTGCACGGACGGAAAAACGCCGCTCTGCCTCCGGGCGGCGTGGCCTTCCCACGGCCTTGCCCCCCGCCGCCTTCCGGGCCGCCCGCGTGTGGTAACATGGTGCCGGAGGAGGTGTGCCATGAACCACACCGACGCACGATTCGCTCAGTCAGAGAATTGGTTCCGGCGGGCCGAGGCCGTCATCCTGGGCGGCGTGAACAGCCCGTCGCGGTCATTCAAGTCCGTCGGCGGCGGGACGCCTGTTGTCATGGAGCGCGGCGAAGGGCCGTACCTGTACGACGTCGACGGCAACCGCTATATCGACTACCTGGCGGCCTACGGGCCGCTGATCCTCGGGCACGCTCACCCGCACGTGATGGCAAGCATCAACAGGGCGGCGGCCGACGGCGTGCTGTACGGGACCCCCACCCGGTGGGAGGTCGAGTTCGCCGAGATGTTGCGCGAGGCTATCCCCCAGCTGGAGCGCATCCGCTTCGTCAACTCCGGGACGGAGGCGGTGATGACGACCGTCCGCGTCGCGCGAGGCGTCACTGGCCGCAGTAAGGTGCTCAAGTTCGCCGGATGTTACCACGGCCACTCGGACGCGATGCTGGTGGCGGCCGGGTCCGGCCCGTCGTCCGTCGGCGTCCCTGACAGCGCCGGCGTGACCGAGAAGACGGCCAGCGAGGTCGTCACCGTCCCGTACAACGACTTGGCCGCGCTGGAGGAAGCGCTCGACGTGCACGGTCCGGACATCGCCGCCGTGCTGGTCGAACCGATTGTCGGCAACTTCGGCATTGTGCCGCCCAAGGACCGCTACTACCTGCAATCGGTGATTGATCTCGCCCACAAAGCGGGCAGCCTGGTGATCTTCGACGAGGTGATCACCGCCTTCCGCTTCCACTACGGCTCGGCAGCTCAGCTGTACCAGGTGGAGCCGGACCTGTACGCCCTAGGCAAAATCATCGGCGGCGGGCTGCCAATCGGCGCGTACGGGGGGAAGCGCGACGTGATGGAGGCGGTGTCCCCGCTCGGGCCTGTGTACCAGGCGGGCACCATGGCCGGCAACCCGGCGTCCATGCGGGCGGGCATCGCCTGCTTGGAGGTTCTGCGCCAGCCGGGGGTGTACGAGCGGATGGACCGGCTGGGCCGGCGGTTGGAGGAAGGCATTCTGGAGCTGGCCGAACAGGCAGGGGAACCCATCACCATCAACCGGGTGGGCGGGGCGTTCACCGTCTTCTTTGGTCCCAGCAAGGTCACCGACTACGCCTCCGCCAAGCGCACGGACGGCGAGCGGTTCGCGCGGTTTTTCCACGCCATGCTCAGGCGCGGCGTGTTGTTGGCGCCCTCCAAGTACGAGGCGTGGTTCGTGTCGGCCGCCCATACGGAGCAGGACGTGGAGGAAACCCTCGAGGCGGTGCGCGAAAGCTTTGCGGAGTTGCAGACGAAACCGGAGGGACGGTGAATACCCGAAACACGGGGCACTCGGACAGGGGGAAGCGGGCATGCAGAGGCGGGGCAGCCAGGGGGAGGA
>JADGIC010000165.1 GCA_019683615.1 Alicyclobacillaceae bacterium
GGTTGCGGGCACTGCCGTGCCGGGGGTGACGGCGTTGGCGGGGGTGCCGGCGGACGAAGCGGAGCTGTTGCGGCGGTTTCACCAGCGCCCGCAGCCGCAGGTGGCGGCAGGGCAGATCCTGCGCGAATCCGGCGCCACCAGCTGTAACGACATCAGCGACGGCTTGGCGAACGAGCTGAACGAGATTGCCCAGGCCGGCGGCGTCAGGTTGCGGGTCCAGGCCGATCGCGTGCCGGTGGCGCCGGCCGTGCGCAACTTTGCGCGGCGGCGGGGTGAGGATCCGTTGGCCTACGCTTGGTACGGCGGCGAGGACTACCAGCTGGTGGGCACTGCGCCGTCGTTCGCATTTGCGCGCGCGTTGGCCCGCTGCGAGAGCATCGGGGTGAAACTGACGCCGATTGGCCGCGTGGAAGCGGGCGACGGCGTGGTGGCCGAGTGGCCGGACGGGCGCTTGGAGCGCATCGAGCCGCGCGGGTTCAATCACTTTCAAGACTGAGGAGTACGGATGTTGACGGACATATCCATCACGACACACTCCAGACAAGAAACGATTCGCCTGGGGCGGCTCTTGGGAGAGTTGTTGCAGCCGGGCGATGTCGTCTTTTTAGCGGGCGATCTCGGCGCTGGCAAGACGACCTTCAGCAAAGGCGTTGCCCAGGGGCTGGGTGTGGCCGAAGAGCTGACCAGCCCGACGTTCACGCTGGTGTCTGAATACGAGGGCCGCATTCCGCTGGTGCACATGGACCTGTATCGGGTGTCGGGGGAGTCGGACGTGCAGAGCCAAATCGGCTGGGACGACTACCTGGAGGGGGACGCCGCGGTCTTGGTGGAGTGGCCGGGCGGCCTGCAGGACACGGTCTCGGACGCCCTGCACATCCGGATCGCGATGGGGCCGCCGGTGCAGGTGGACGAGCGCGTGTTTCACTGCCGCGCGAGCGGCCCAAAGTCCTTGGAGCGCCTCGACGAGTGGGTGAAGAGATGGTTGTTCTAGCGGCGGACACCGCAACCGAGGTGATGGCGGCGGCACTGGGGCGGATCGCCGCAGGGGAGGAGGGCGCCGGCGGCGTCGACCTGATGGCTGCCACCGCGCTGCTCGTGGCGCGCGGCCACTCGCGGCTGCTCCAGCCGTCGCTGGCCGGCCTGCTGCAGGCGTGCGGTGTTGCGCCGGCGGCTTTGTCCGCGCTGGCTGTCGGGGTCGGACCGGGCTCATACACGGGGGTCCGCATCGGCGTGGCCACCGTGAAGGCGATGGCGTTTGCGCTCGGCGTGCCGGTCTACCCGCTGTCAACCCTGTGGGCGCTGGCCGAGGCGGCCGTCCCGGGCGCCGTACGCGCGGCGGGGGAGCCGCTGTTGGTGATGCCGCTTCTGTACGCCCGGCGCCAGCGGGCGTACGGCGCGCTGTTTGCGAAGTCGCGGGCCGGTTGGCGCTGCCTGGCGCCGGCGGCGGTGCGCCCGGTGTCGGAGTGGGTGGCCGCTTTTCAGGCCCAGCCCGGTTCTGCAGCCGGCGTGGTTGTGCACGACCTCGCGCCAGGCGCCCCAGGTTCGGGCGCGGGAGACCGGGACGCGGCGCGGGCGGCTGTGATGTCTGCGCGCGCGGGCCGGACCGTTGACATTCAGGCGGTGGCAGGGGACCTGGGGCCGGCGCTGCTGCGGTTGGCCGCCTGCGGGCAGGTGGCGCCTGTATTCGGCGAGGCCCTGCACGGCCTGGTACCGGAGTACGTGTTGCCGGTGGAGGCGGAGGCGAAGTTGAACGACAGAGGTGGAGCGGGATGACGGAGGGCCAGCGGGCGGATGCGGATTGCACCGGGCGGGGCCCGGTTTCGGCAGAGGGTGCGGAGTTTGGACTGTCTGCGGCGAAAGGTCCGGCGAGCGGGTCCGGCGGCGCCGCCGGCGGCGGATCCGCCGGGGGTGGCGTCGCGAAAGACCTGTCCGCCATTGAGATTCGGCGCATGGCTCTGCGCGACCTGGACGGCGTGATGGCGGTCGAGCGCCGCTCGTTCAGCGCCCCTTGGTCCCGGCAGGCGTTCATGACGGAGTTGGTCGACAACCAGTTCGCCCGTTACTTCGTCGCCGAGTGCGAGGGGCGCATTGTCGGCTACGCCGGCGTCTGGCTGATTGTGGACGAGGGACACGTCACGAACATCGCGGTCGATCCCGACTTCCGCGGCATCCACCTGGGTGAACGGCTGCTCGCCACCCTGATGGAGACGTGCGCAGCGCACGGAGCCCGGCGCATGACCCTGGAGGTGCGCGTCTCCAACACGGTTGCGCAGCGGCTGTACCAAAAGTTCGGTTTCGTCAGCGTCGGCATCCGCAAAGGGTATTACACCGACAACCACGAGGACGCCCTGATCATGTGGGCGGACGTGAGGCCGGCGGGATCGCGCCCGGCGGGGCCGTGAGGCGGCGCCGTCAGGCGGCCGTTGAACCGGCCCTGACCTGACCGGTCAGGCTGGCATGGAAGGAGGGGTTGGCGCTGCGCGTACTCGCCATCGAAACCAGTTGTGATGAAACGGCCGCGGCCGTCGTCGAAGACGGGCGGCGCGTGCTGGCGCAGGCCGTTGCCTCGCAAATGCACATCCACGCCCGCTTTGGCGGCGTGGTGCCGGAGGTGGCCTCCCGCCGCCATGTGGAGTCGATCACGCCGGTTATCGCCGCCGCCCTCACCGAGGCCGGCCTGTCGTGGCCGGACCTGGACGCCATCGCGGTCACGTGCGGTCCGGGCCTGTTGGGGGCGCTCCTGGTTGGCGTGTCGGCGGCGAAGGGACTTTCGCTGGCGACCGGTTTGCCGCTGGTCGGCGTGCACCATATCGCGGGCCACGTGGCGGCCGCCTTCCTCGGCACCGACGTGCGGCCGCCGCTGTTGGCTCTGGTGGTGTCGGGCGGCCATACGGAACTGTTGAGCCTGGACGCGTCGTTTCGCTTCCGGCGGCTCGGCGGGACCAAGGACGACGCGGCCGGAGAGGCGTTTGACAAAGTGGCGCGCCTGCTCGGGTTGCCTTACCCGGGAGGGCCAAAGGTGGACGAACTGGCCGCCAGCGGAAATCCCGAGGCGTTTGCGTTCCCGCGCGCCCTGCTCGACGAGGAGGGGCTCGACTTCAGTTTCAGCGGCCTGAAGACCGCCGTGCAGCACGCTCTGCAGAATTCCGCCCGCGACCGGCGGGAGGTGGCGGTTGCGGACGTGTGCGCCAGCTTCCAGCAGGCCGTGGTTGATGTGTTGGTGGCGAAGACGGCGCGGGCGGTGCAGGCAACCGGGTGCGGCACGGTGGTGGTGGCGGGCGGCGTCGCTGCCAATCGGGGCCTGCGCCGGGCGCTGTCGGCACGGGCCCGGGCGGACGGGTTTACCGTCGTCTTTCCGCCCGTCGAGCTGTGCACGGACAACGCCTCGATGATTGGCGCCGCCGGCTGTTTCCTGGCGGAGCAGGGGCGCTTTGACGGCCTTTCGCTGAACGCGCACGCGACCCTGCCGTTGGAGACCTGGCAGGCCGGCTCCCCCGTGTGACGTCCGCATGACGGCCTGCATGGGCCTGCCCCGGTCCGCCTCGGCGGTTTGCGCAAACCTGTGGACAGCAGGGCTGTGGACGTTGTGGAAAACGGCTGAACCGTGCTCCCCGAGGGCTTCCGCCTTGTGGATGAAACTGTGGGTATCTGTGGATAAACCTGTGCGTTCTGTGGACAACCGCGGTACGCGACGGTGATATTCGTCTTCCGGATCCAGGTTTCGCTCCAGTGACTCCAGGTTTCGCTCGCGTTTGGGGCCACTGTGCAGTTCTTGAGCGGGCCGCCGGCTCATATCGATTAGACAGATAGACAGGCCGAGACTGGCTCCGCTGCCTCACCCAGTGTGCCCGAGCGCAGAGTGGGGCGGCAATCCGAGAGATGCCGCCAAGCGGGCCTCATCGGCGATTCATCTCCCGCCGAGGAGGTTGATCCTGTGCCCGAGGAGAATTTCACGTTTCCACCTGGTTACCAATGGCAGTACCATGTGCTGTTGTGGTTTCAAAAGCCCGCCTCGCCTTGGCTCGACCGGGTGGCGATGTGGGCCTCCCATCTGGGGTTGGAGTGGTTTTACCTGGTGGCCGTCCCGGTGGTGCTGTGGTCGGTCAACCGGACCGTCGGCTTGCGGCTGGCCTACATCTTTTTGTGTTCCATGTTCGTCAACGCCTGGCTGAAAGACGTCTACCAGGTGGCGCGTCCGATTGGCGTGCCCGGCATCCGGACGTCGTTTCTCGCGTCCGCCAGCGGCCACTCCTTCCCCAGCGGCCATGCGCAGGGGTCGATGACGTTTTGGGGCGTGATCGCCAGCTGGTTGCGCAGGCCGTGGGTCTGGTGGGGCGCCATGGCACTGGTGGCGGTGGTGGGGGCGGCGCGGCTGTAC
>JADGIC010000025.1 GCA_019683615.1 Alicyclobacillaceae bacterium
TATGTTTATACTTGAGAAGTACATCATGGAGACGGCGAACCGGCTGGACATCGGTACGATGGGCTTCGGTGGCAAGGTGACGCTGCTCGGCTGCAAGGTCGGCGTCATGAACCGCATTCCGGCCAGCTTCTACGTGTCGGTGGCGTACAACTGCTGGGCGTTCCGGCGCTTGGGCGTCGTCGTCGACCCGGGCAGCGGGCGGATTGTCCGCTGGCTGTACAAAGACCGTGAGGAGCACCTGGAGCGGCCGGCGGCGGCGTTCGACACGAGCGGCGCGAGCGTCCTCGAAGCGCCGATTTCTGAGGAACAGATCCGCTCGCTGAAGGTGGGTGACGTGGTCATCGTGCGCGGCGTCATCCACACCGGGCGGGACGAGTTGCATAAGTACCTGTTGCATCACGACTCGCCGGTGGTTCTCCAGGGGGGCGTGATCTACCACTGCGGCCCGGTGATGCTGCGGGACGAGGACGGCAGTTGGCGGGTGACGGCGGCGGGACCCACCACCAGCTCGCGCGAGGAACCGTATCAGGCGGACATCATCGCGAAGTTCGGCGTGCGGGCGGTGATTGGTAAGGGCGGCATGGGGCCAAAGACGCTGGCCGGCCTGAAGGCGTCGGGCGCGGTGTACTTGAACGCCATCGGAGGGGCTGCGCAGTTCTACGCCCGCTGCGTGAAGCGGGTGCTGGGCGTGGATTTTCTGGAGCAGTTCGGCATCCCGGAGGCGATGTGGCACCTGGAGGTGGACGGCTTCCCGGCCATCGTGACGATGGACGCCCATGGCAACAGCTTGCATCAGGTGGTGGCCGAGCAGTCGATGGTCAAGCTGGAGGAGCTGAAGGAGCCGGTTTTCGTCTGACCGCGTGGCAACGGCGGAACGGCGGAAGGGTGCGAACGCGGCGGCGTGAGAGCCTCTCGGCATGAGCAGCGTTCCCGGCGCTCCGTCGCGCCGGGCAGCCGCCGCGCGCAGGCCGTCCAGCTTAGCCGCGGGCGCGGACCAAAAGGCGCCAACCTTTGGCGAGGGCGGCGGTGTACGGGGCGAAGTCGGACCGGCGGATATATATGAGTCCGACAGGGCTGACTCGGTTCACCCGGGCGAACCACACGGTGCACACGATGTACGTGACGACGTACGACACCGTAGAGGCGAGGGCGGCGCCGCCAAGGCCATACGGACGGATCAACAGGAGGCAGCACAGTGCGTTCGTCGCGGCCGACACGCCGTTGATCCAGACGGACGTGCGCGGGTCGCCGAGCTGGTTAGTGCTGTACTGAATCACGATGTTGCTGGCCGCCTTCACCACCAGCCCCGGCAGCAGGATGAAGAAAGGCACGATGGCGCCGGCGTAGCGGTGGCCGAACGCTACCACGATCAGCATGGGAAAGGCGATATACATACCTGCCGCCACCACGGCGGACGAAATGAGCGTGTGGCGCGCGGACAGCTCTGTCAGGTGGATGGCGTCTTCGCGGGAACCTTGGGTCATCCGCGTGAACACGACCGACGCCACAGAGTTGGAGATACCGAGCAGCACCTCCGACGCCGTCACGGCGATGCCGTAGACGGAAGCGGCGCGGTGCGGCACCATTACCCCCACCAGCCAGAAGTCCATCCGATAATTGACGATATTGACCAGGTTGGACAGCGACAGCCAGCCGCCGTAGCGCACCATGCCGGACCAGTGGCGGCGCGAGAAGTGCGGCACAAAGGAGCGCGGGACGCGCAACAGCCGGTAGGCGACCACCACGCTGAACAGCGCTGCAAACCCGAACGAGGCGAGCCAGACCGCATAGGTCAAAGTGAGGCGCTCCCGGGCGGGGATGGATCGGTCCGTGAACAGGGGCAGGTAAAGCAGGAGGAACACGACGGCCTGGGCGATGTTCGCCCGGTTTAACCAAGGGATGTGGTTTGACCCCTGCAAGAGCCGGGTGCCATAGCCGACGAGGAAGTTGAACGGCATGCACAAAAGGCCCCACCAGACGATGCGAAACCAGACCTCGTGCTGTCCGGCCGGAACCCCGCAGGCGTACATCGCCGCGGCCGACAGCCACACCACCAGGCAAATGCAGGCGATGAACAGGTTGCCCATGCGCACGATATCGGCGGCTTCTTCGGGATGGCGGGCCAGCGCGTATGAATAGTAGCCGGTGTAACCGCCCACGGTGGTCATGCCGGCGTTGGCGACTGTCCCGGCGTACTGAAAATCGACCCGATCCGCCGGCATCAAATACCTTGCCGCCAGCACGCTGTTGATGAAGCCCAGCGCACTGAGCGCCAGTTTGGACAAGAAAGTGAAGAACATCGTCTTCGAGGTGTTCACGGGGTGCATCACCACTGACCCTGAAACTAACACGGCAGTGGGGTAAAATCAATATGGAAGAAGTTGAGTCTATCCATTCGCATGGACGGCTGGGGGGTTTATTCACTTGGTGACGAAAGCGCTGGGGAGCAGACTTTGGGACGGGTGGTTCGCGGGGCACTGGGATGACGAAGCACCCGCAGCCGGGACGGGCAGCGGAACGGCTGCGGACAACACGCAGGTGCCGACGCGCAGCCAGGTTCCGGACAAGTACAAGTGGAAGCTGGAGGACATGTACCCGTCGGATGCAGATTGGGAGCGGGACGCCGAATCGGTGCGCAGGTGGACCGAGGAGCTGGCCAGCTATCAAGGGCGGCTGGGCGAGTCGGCGGCGTCGTTGCTCGCTGCGCTGCGCCTGCACGACAAGATTGGCGAACGGCTGCACCGCCTGATTGCGTACGCGCGGATGCGGCGCGACGAGGACAACGCGAATCCGGTGTACCAGGCGCTCACGGACCGGGCCATCAACCTGGCTGTGCACGTGCGCAGCCAAACGGCGTTTTTCGAACCGGAGCTGCTGGCACTGCCGGACGACCGGATCTGGGAGTTTGTCGACAGTGACCCGGACCTTAAGGTTTACCGCTTCTTCATCAGTGAACTGTTGCGGCACAAACCGCACATCCTGAGCGCGCAAGAAGAGCAGCTGTTGGCACAGTTCGGCGAGGTGATGAGCGCGCCTCAGCAGATTTTCACGATGTTCAACAATGCGGACATGCGCTTTCCGGTCATCGTGGACGAGGACGGCAAGGAAGTGGAACTCACACACGGCCGCTATATCCGGTTTCTGGAGAGCCGCGACCGCAGGGTGCGCAAAGCGGCGTTTGACGCGTTGTACGGGACGTACGCGAAACACCGCAACACGCTGGCGGCTGTGCACGGGGCGAGCGTCAAGAAGGACGTCGTCAACGCCCGCGTCCGGCGCTTTGAGTCAGCCCGGCAGCAGGCGCTCGATGCAGACAACGTGCCGTTGTCGGTGTACGACAACCTGATTGCGGCGGTGCACGAGGCGCTGCCTGCGTTGCACAAGTACTTGCGGCTGCGCAAACGCGTGCTGGGGCTGCCGGAGTTGCACATGTACGACTTGTACACGCCCATCGTGCCCGATGTTGACATCCGCGTTCCGTACGAGGAGGCGGTGCAGACAGTGCAGGCAGCCATCCGGCCGCTTGGCGAGGAGTATGTCCGCGTGGCGAGTGAAGGGCTCGCGTCCGGGTGGGTGGACGTGTTCGAAACGCGCGGCAAGACGAGCGGAGCGTACTCCTGGGGGGCGTACGGAGTCCATCCCTACATCTTGCTCAACTATCAGGATACACTGGATAACATGTTCACGCTGGCCCATGAACTCGGGCACGCGATGCACACGTACTATTCGCACCGCACACAGCCGTACGTGTACGCTGACTACACCATTTTCGTGGCCGAGGTAGCTTCGACCTGCAATGAGAATCTGTTGGTGGCTCACCTGCTCAAGACGACGGACGATCCCCGCAAGAGGGCGTACGTCATCAACCACCACCTGGAGACGATTCGCGGCACTGTGTACCGGCAGACGATGTTCGCCGAGTTTGAAATGCACACCCATGCTCACGTGGAACAGGGTGGCGCGTTGACACCGGAGTGGCTGTGTGAGACGTACTACAAGCTCAATCAAACGTACTTTGGGGCGGAGTGTCACGTCGACAAGGACATCGAGCTGGAATGGGCGCGAATTCCTCACTTCTACAACGCGTTTTACGTGTACAAGTACGCGACCGGTCTGTCTGCCGCCACAGCTCTGTCCCAGCGCATCTTGAACGAAGGTCCTGCGGCCGTGGAGGCGTACCTGGAATTCCTGAAGAGCGGGTGTTCGGACCACCCGATCGCCTTGCTTCGCCGGGCTGGCGTTGATATGGAGTCGCCTGAGCCGGTTCGTGCGACGCTGCAGTTGTTTTCAGACCTGGTTGACGAGTTGGCGGCGCTTCTGGAAGCTTGAGGGGGGGTTCGGTGCCGCGTGCGACAAGCCGCACTGCCGTGAAGGTTGCCTCACTGGCTGTGGCCGTGTTGAGTTCTGCGGCGTGCGCCTGGTTCCGGGTAAGCGGCCGCCCCGTCCCGCTGTGGAACGCGGTCGCGCTCACCTACGGCCTGGTGTTCTGGGGGTTTTTGGCGCTTGACAGCTTTAGCCGGCGGGCCAGCCGCTTGCGCGAGGCACGTCCCGCGGCGCGACCCCGGCCGGCCCCTCGGGGGCGGGCATTGCCCGCGGGGGCGAGGCGTTGGGCGGATGACACGCCCGGCGACCGCGAGGTTGGCGGTGCAGCGCTGCAGCAATTGCCGGGAGTGGCCGGACACCGGACAGCTGCTGTGTTCGCGCCGCGGGTTCGGCTGTGGCCGGTGCGCTCCCATCAACAGGCGGAGTTGCAGACGTTGCTGGACGAGGCCGCGGCGGAACTGGCCGCTCTGCAAGGTCAGCGGCCGGAGCTGGACCCGGCCGGTCATGCGCGCTCCATGTCGGCCGCGGCTTGGCTGGCTGACGGCGACGTTCGCGTGTTTTTTATTCAGGTGGAGGAGGCGGATGGAGCCGTCAGCACCGGTGCATCGGGGGAGACTGGGGGTTGCTGCGCCATCCGCTCCCGGGGCGACGTGTGCGAGGTGCTGTTGGTCTACGTCCGTCCGGCATGGCGCCGGCAAGGCATTGCGTCAGCGGCCATGGCCGAATTGACCCAATTTGTGAGGCTGCTCGGGCTGCACCGGCAACTGCGGGCAGCCGACGCATCTCACAACGCCCGAGCGCGCCGGTTTTGGCAGGCGATCGGCTTCGTGCGGGAAGACAATGGCGATCCGGGCCGAGAAACAGGGTGGTGGCGCCTGGATCTCGACGCGGAAGCAGGCGGTTCACAAGCGGGTCGCGCCAGGCAGATGGGTAGTCGCCGATAAGTGGGCCGCCAGCCGGTCGTTCCGGACGCCTGAACGGGTGTCGCCAGCGGCCGGGCGGGCCGGTTGCGGTCCCTCAGGCTCGCCGTCCTGGGGGATGTCACGGCGGTCTGCGGACATGCCGGTCGGTTCCGCCACGCGGCTGAGCTGAATGCGGACCGTCGTGCCCAGGCCGGGCTGGCTTTCGACTTCAATGTGTCCTTGGTGCTCGTCGACAATCCGTTTGCTGATGGCCATCCCCAGTCCGGTACCTGTCGGTTTGGTCGTGTAAAACGGCTCAAACATCTGATGGATCTGCACTTCCGACATCCCGCAGCCTGTGTCTGCGACGACGATGACGGCTGTATCGGCAGTGGCCAGAAGCTCCACTGTCACCGTGTCGTCGTGCGGGTCGCACGCCTGCAAGGCGTTTTGGATGATGTTGAGGACCAGTTGTTTGATCTGGTTGGCGTCCGCCCAAATCCAGACCGCCTCACCCGGCAGCTTGACCGTCAGCGGCACGCCCCGCAGCGATGCCTCTGGCCGGATGAATTCGACGGCGCCCTGCAGCACCTCTGTGAGGTTGACGTGGTTGTAGCTCGGCACGTCGGGTTTGGCGAGCGTCATGAAGTCTTTGACCAACTGGTTGATGCGGTCTAGTTCCTGGATGGTCAGGTCCAAAAAGCGCTTATCCGTCTCGGATTCCAAGCGCTTCGCGAACAGTTGCAGAAAGCCCCGCGCCGTCGTTAGCGGATTGCGGATCTCGTGCGCGATGCCTGCTGCCAGTGACGTCAAAACCGCCAGTTTTTCCGCGTCGCGCATGCGCAACTCCATTTGCTTGCGGTTGGTGATGTCGCGGAACAGGCCCAAGGTTCCTTTGAACTGTCCCCGGTGGTCCCACAGGTTGCGAACGTCGACCAGGTAAACGCGGTCGCCGAGCGACAGCTCGTTCTCGCTGCACTCGCCGAGTTTGATGGTCTCCAGCATGGCGGCGCGGATGTCGTCGCCAACCGGAATTGGGTGGCGCTCGTCGGAGATGTGGCCGTGGGTGTCGACCAGGACGACGTGGTAGTCGAGGTGGCTGAGGACACCTTGGTGAACGCGCACGACGTCCTGCCGGTACTCTTCGAGTTGCAGCCAATGGGCGATGCCAATGGCCGCCGCCTGGGCAAGCAATGGCAGGTAGGTGTCAATCGACGGTTGCAGGGTGCAAAACGCGAATGCGCCTGTCAACCGCTCGCCGTCTTCAAGGATGATGGGCGCGCCGGCGGTAGACCAGTGGTGGTACTCCGGAAAGTAGTGTTCATAAGCGTGGAACCACGTCGCCCGCCGGGTGGCAAGAGCCGTGCCGATGGCGTTGTTCCCCAGGTATGGTTCCGAGACGTTGGTGCCGGGCGTGATACCGTTGTCCGCCAAGCAGTTCACGCAGCGGGCATCGCCCATCACTTCCAGCAGCCACCCGTCGGCGTCGCACAGCAATGCCGCACAGTTCAATTCGTGAACCTGCCGGAACAGGCTGCCAAGGTACTGGCGGGCCGCCCGCAGCAGGTTGTAGTTGCTTTGCTGCAGCGTGTGCAGCTCGCCGTCGGTGAGCCGCGGCGGGTCAAACGGGCGCGCCCGTTCGCCAAACAGCTCGCGGCAGCGCAGCCAGCTCTCCAGCACTTCCGGGCGGATGAATCCGCGAATGGCGCTAGGGTCCGCGCCTTGCCTGAGCCGCTGCAGGCTGGCCATCACCGGGTGCAGACGCGACTCGAGGGCGCGCAGCAGCGGCTCAGCGACCGTTTGTGCCGCATACATCCGCAGGTAGCGGTCGTGATTGGTTGGGTGGTCCACCTGGGTTAGGTAGGCCGTGATGGTTCCGAGCAACTGCTGTCTCGACACGATCGGAACTGTCCACATCGAACGGATACCGGCCCGTTCACACGCCACGAGGTGCGGCCAGGACAGCGGCTGTTCCCGCAAATCCGGCACCGATACAGGCACGAGCGCTTCGGCGGCTTGTCCGATGGCACCGTCGCCAAGGGGAATAGAGTACGTGGCGTCAATCAAATCTGCGTCGACCCCTATGGAGAGTACATGGGTCAGCCGCCGTTCGGATTCCGAGTACACGTGCAGCGAGCAGCGGTCGATGCCGAGAAACTCCGCAAACCACTCCAGAACGGCGGCGAACATCTCCCGTTGACTTCCGGACCGCGAAAGGGCCTGTTCGAGTTGTTCTGTCAACAGCACGTCGTCCACGGCACCTTTCACCCTGCTCCACGAAAAATGTGAAAGTGAGTAGGATTTAATTTCGAGAAACATCCGAAAGTATTATCCTGCATATACAAACGTGTTACAAGGGCAGATGGCAACTATCGGCCTGATTCGACAAAGGTTGTCAGGAATCGCCGCGCTTCAGCCAGGGCCAGTTCAACCGCCCACCGAGGCGGTCGCCGACCCGTTGCGGTGGCTGGCGGTCGCCTCGTGCAGCCGTTGGAACATGTGGCGTGCTTCCTCTTCAATCGCGCGGATGCCGGCTTCCGTCACGCCGCCAGGGACACAGACCCGTGCCACGATTTCCTTGGGCGACAATCCGCGGGCGAACAGCTTGGCGACGCCGCTGAGCGTAGCGCACAGCAGGTGTTCCATTTCGGCAACCGACGGCCCGTGGTGCCCGCGGATCGCCTGTTTCGCTGCCGTTTCTGCCCACAACTGCAGGAGGAAGGCGAAGAACGCGGGACCGCAGCTGGTCAAGTCGGCGCACACGCGAAGGTATGCGTCCTCGACCGGAAACGGGGCGCCAATCCGACACAATAGTTCTTCGAACATTTCACTGTCTTTTTGTCGGAAGCGGCTGCCGTAACTGACTAGAATGATGCCGCTCCGTTCCAGCTGAGTAACGCTGGGAATGACTTTGACGATGGCCGCCGGAGTGCGCGCTTCCCACTCGGCCATCGGAACCTGGCTGATGGTGGTGGCCAAAATTTGGCCCGGGGACAGCAACCCGCCGATGTTGCGCAGGACCTGCTCACCATCACCCGCTTTCGTGCAGAGGAAAACCACTTGGCTGATCCGTGCTAACTGTTCCACCGACGAAGCCACATGCACATTCGCGTGCGTCTTTGCCAACTCTGCTGCCTTCTTCCAGGTCCGGTTGTAGACCCAGACCGGGGCCGACTCGGCGAACGCGGATGCCAACATCCCGCCAATGGTCCCCGTACCGATGACACCAATGCGCATATGCTGTCCCCTCGCATCATGGCGATGTACGTACTTCATGTGTATTCAACAATCGCCCATTTGCGCACGCAGCCAAGCCAGGCGCGGGCAGGGAGGCGTGAGGACACGTGAACCGCCAGCGGACACCCAATTGTGGCCGGTTTGGTTGCGCGGGCAGTGCGATTGGATTAAGATGAAAGCGGCCGCAATTATCGCTGAAATGTTCGGCCGGCTTTTTTCACCTTTGCGGGACTTTTCACGAACCACAGGGACATAATATGTCCCAGGAGGGGACGTGCGTGGCGTCAGTGGATCTCTCCGTGTTGCGCCGGGTGGCGCCCGAGTGGCTGGAAGTCGTGCAGCGGCGGGCGCGCATTCTGCAGCGCATTCGGATGACCCAACCTATCGGCAGGCGCTTGCTGGCCGCGGACCTCGGCATGACCGAGCGCGTGCTGCGCGCAGAGGTCGACCTGTTGCGCCGGCAGGGCTTGGTTCAGGCTCACGCCACGGGAATGTGGTTGTCCGACGAGGGGCAGGCTCTTCTCGAAGAGCTGGATCAGGCCCTCGCTCTCATGGAAGGACGCGAACAGCTGGGCCGGGCGTTGTCGGCGAGCCTCGGCATTCCGGAAGTGGTCGTCGTCGCCGGGGACAGCGACGCGGACGGCTGGGCCAAGGACAGTTTGGGCTACTATGCGGCCGTCCGTTTGCGCAACCTGCTTCGTGATGACGACGTACTGGCGGTCACAGGGGGTACGACGCTCGCAGCCGTGGCACAGATGATGCCGGGCCAGGGCGGCCCGCGCCCGGTCAGGGTGGTGCCGGCGCGCGGCGGCCTGGGCGAAAACATGACCCTGCAGGCGAATACCATCGCCTCCGCGATTGCCGCCAAGCTCGGCGGTCAGTCCATCATGCTGCACGTGCCGGACCGGCTCAGCGAGGACACACTGGAGCGCTTGATGGCTGAACCGGAGATCCGGGAGCGGTTGGACGAGGTGCGGCAGGCGACGGTGGTCGTCCACGGTATCGGCGACGCGATGAAGATGGCCCGGCGGCGCCAGCTCAGCGAGACGGAGGTGGCGTTGCTGTGCGAACGGGGTGCGGTGTCGGAGGCGTTTGGGTACTACTTTGACAGGGAAGGTCGGCCTGTCTACGCGATGACGACCGTCGGCCTGCGGTTGGACGACATCGCAGGGGCCCGCGTGGTGATGGCCGTCGCGGGCGGTGCCAGCAAAAGCTTGGCCATTCGCTCAGCCGCCCGGGCGTACCGCATCGACGTGCTGGTGACGGACGAGGGTGCGGCAAAAGGCCTCGTGGCCGCCGCTACGGCGGGCACAGCGCCAGCAGCCGCCGGACAGGCGGCGGACACGGGCCACAGGAATCATCAAGGAAGGGAGAACCGGATATGACAGTCCGAGTGGGTATCAACGGGTTCGGCCGCATCGGCCGCAATGTGTTTCGGGCAGCGATGAAGCGGACTGACATCGAGATTGTGGCTGTCAACGACTTGACCGACGCCGAGACGTTGGCGATGCTGCTGGAGTACGACTCGGTGCACGGACATCTGGATGCCGACGTGCGGGCGGAGAGCGGTGCCGTTGTGGTCAACGGCCGGCGGGTGGAGGTGCTGGCCGAACGGGACCCGGGGGCTCTGCCGTGGGCGCGGTTGGGTGTTGAGCTGGTGATTGAATCGACGGGCTTGTTCACGGACAAGGAGAAAGCACAAGTGCACATTACCCGGGGCGGTGCCAAAAAGGTGATCATCTCTGCACCGGCCAAAAACGAGGACATCACGATTGTAATGGGCGTGAATGAAGACCGCTACGATCCCGACGTACACCACGTCATTTCCAACGCGTCGTGCACCACGAACTGCTTGGCGCCGGTGGCGAAAGTGCTTGACGAATCGTTCGGCATCGTGCGCGGCCTGATGACCACTGTACACTCCTACACGAACGACCAGCGCATTCTCGACTTGCCACACAAGGACCTCAGACGCGCCCGTGCCGCCGCACAGTCGATCATTCCCACGACCACAGGTGCGGCCAAGGCGGTCGCCCTGGTGCTGCCGCAGTTGAAAGGGAAGCTGAACGGAATGGCGATGCGCGTGCCGACGCCGAACGTGTCTGTCGTCGACTTGGTCGTCGAAACCGTGCGGCCGGCGAGCGTGGAGTCCGTCAACGCGGCACTGGAGGCCGAGGCCAACGGACCGCTCAAGGGAATCCTGGCGTACAGCACGAAGCCGTTGGTGTCGCGCGACTTCAACGGGGACCCGCACTCCTCGATTGTCGATGCGCTGTCGACGATGGTCATCGGCGAACACATGGTGAAAGTCGTCGCGTGGTACGACAACGAGTGGGGATATTCCAACCGGGTGGTCGATCTCGCCGCTTTCATCGCCAGCAGGATGCCTGCGACGGTCCAGTAACGGTACAATGGGGAAGGAGAGAACCCTGCTATCGGCGGAACGGGTCTCTCCTTTTGCGCGGACGCCGAGATGAAACGCGAGGGCGTCTCATACAGGCGAGCCTGCCTCAACCCGTCCACCGTCCCGCCGCCGGGTGGTTGGCTCCGGCAGGCGCGCGCCTGTCAGGGAGGTGAAGAGGTGGACAAACAGACGGTTCGTGACGTGACGTGGGCTGGCAAACGGGCGTTGGTGCGGGTCGACTTCAACGTGCCGCTGGACGGGACGAAAATCACCGACGACACGCGCATCCGCGCGGCGCTGCCGACCATTCGCTACCTTTTGGAACACGGCGCGCGGGTGGTGTTGATGAGCCACTTGGGCCGGCCCAAGGGGGCGCGCAACCCGAAATATTCCCTGCAGCCGGTGGCGTTTCATCTGACAGGCTTGCTGCACGATGTAGCGGTCTCGTTTGTGCACGACTGCGTAGGCCCGGACGCCGAGGAGGCGGTGCGCAGCCTCGGTCCGGGTGAGGTGTTGGTTCTGGAGAACCTGCGCTTTCACCCTGGTGAGGAGAAAAACGACCCTGCATTCGCCCAACAACTGGCCCGCCTTGGCGACGTCTACGTGAACGACGCGTTCGGTGCCGCGCACCGGGCGCACGCCTCAACGTACGGCGTTGCCAAGCTGTTGCCGGCTGTCGCCGGATTCCTGATGGAGAAGGAGATCACGGTGATGGGCCAGGCGCTGGCAAACCCTGAGCGGCCGTTCGTGGCCGTCATCGGCGGTGCCAAGGTGTCGGACAAGCTGCCCGTGCTGCAACATTTGTTGCCGAAAGTGGACACGCTGATCATCGGCGGTGGGATGGCCAACACGTTCTTGGCCGCCCAAGGCCATGAGTTGGGCAAGTCGCTGGTGGAACCAGACGTGTTTGACACCGCCCGCTCGTTTCTCGGCGAGGCGCAGGCCTTGGGCCGCCAGGTGCTGTTGCCTGCGGACCTGGTGGTTGCCGACCGTTTGGCGGCCGACGCCGCTTTCAGCGTGTGCGGCGTCGACGCCGTGCCGGCTGACGGGATGGCGGTGGACATTGGGCCGGCGACACTGGCACGGTACCAGGAAGCGGTCCGGCAGGCGCGGACCGTGGTGTGGAACGGGCCGATGGGCGTGTTCGAGGTCGCTCCGTTCGCGAAGGGTACGGTCGGGATTGCCGAAGCGATGGCGGAGGTGCACGGCGTGACGATTGTCGGCGGCGGCGACTCGGTGGCGGCGGTGGAACAGGCGGGATTGGCAAACCGGATGACCCACGTGTCGACCGGCGGCGGCGCTTCCCTCGAGTTCCTCGAAGGCAAGCAGTTGCCCGGAGTTGTGGCGCTGCTCGACAAAGCGTAAGCTGTCAGTGGACGGTACGCGGGGAGGAGAGGTTGATGACCCGTCGAAAACTGCTGATGGGCAACTGGAAGATGTACAAAACCCACACGGAGGCGGTCGACTTCGCGCGGCGGCTGGCCGAGCGGGAAAGCGAGTTGCCGCACGGGCCGGAGTACGCCGTCTGTCCGCCGTTCACAGCGCTGGCTTCACTTGGCGCCGCGCTGCCTCGGCGAGTGCAGTTGGGTGCGCAGAACGTCCACTTTGAGCCACAGGGCGCGTTCACGGGCGAGGTGTCCGCCGGGATGTTGGCGGCATTGGGCGTCCGGTACGTGATTGTCGGCCACTCGGAGCGGCGCCACATCTTCAACGAGTCGGACGCGTGGGTGCGCCGGAAGGTGCGGGCAGCCGTCAGCGCCGGCCTCATCCCGGTGGTATGCGTCGGCGAGGATTTGCGCCAGCGCGAGTTGGACCACACCCTGCGCGTCGTGGAGCGGCAGACGCTGGCCGGGTTGGCGGAGCTGAGCCCGCAGGAGGCGGCCTCCTGCGTGATCGCCTACGAACCGGTGTGGGCCATCGGCAGCGGGTTGACGCCGACGCCGGCGGACGCCGATCGGATCATCCGTTCCATCCGGGATGTCGTCGCGGCCGAAAAGGGGGAGGCGGCGGCCGCTGCCGTCCGCATTCTCTACGGTGGCAGCGTAAAACCGGACAACATCGCCTCGTTCACCAGCCGGCCGGATATCGACGGCGCCCTGGTGGGCGGAGCCAGCCTTGACCCGGACTCGTTTTTGCAAATGGCGGAGGCGGTTGCGGAGGGAGTGTGACGAACGATGGCAGCTTCAGAAGATGGTGAGCGCACCACCTCGGCGGGCGGGACAGGCGGCAACGCGGGTTCGCTCAGCCTCGACAACACCGCGGGCTTCACCCGCCGGCCGCGCCCTTCCGGGTGCGGGCCGGTGGCGTTGATCATCCTCGACGGCTTCGGTTGGCGGGAGGAGACGGAAGGCAACGCGGTGGCGGCGGCGCGCAAGCCCGTGTTCGACCGGTTGTGGGCGACCTACCCGCACACCACGCTGAAGGCAAGCGAGGAGGCAGTGGGCCTGCCCGAGGGCCAGTTCGGCAACTCGGAGGTGGGTCACTCCAACATCGGCGCCGGCCGCATCTTGTACCAAGACCTCACCCGCATCAATCGTGACATCCGCAGCGGGGCATTCTTTGAAAACCCGGTGTTGCGGCGGGCGATGGAGGGCGTCAAGGCGGCCGGCCGCGCGCTGCACCTGGCCGGGTTGGTGTCGGACGGGGGCGTGCACAGCCACATCGACCACCTGCTGGCGCTGTTGAAGATGGCGTCACATGTCGGGGTGCCAAAGGTGTTCGTCCACGCCTTCTTGGACGGCCGCGACACCTCCCCTACCAACGGGGTAGTCTATCTGAAGCAGGTGTTGGCCCGGATGGAGGAGGTCGGGTGCGGGCAAATCGCGACGGTGATGGGGCGGTACTACGCGATGGACCGGGATCGGCGCTGGGAACGGACGGCCAGGGCATACCGTGCGATGGTGTACGGTGAAGGCGACCGCGCGTCCGATCCGCTCGCCGCCGTGGAAGCGAGCTACCGCCGCGACGTCACGGACGAGTTTGTGGAACCCGTCGTCCTCACGGGTGCCGACGGCCAGCCGGTGGGGCCGGTGCGGGACGGGGATGCGGTGGTGCTGTTCAACTTCCGGCCAGACCGGGCTATCCAGATTTCGCAGGCGTTCGCCAACGACGACTTCGCCAGCTTCGACCGCGGCCCGAATCCGCCGCGGGTGCACTTTGTGTGCATGACCAAGTTCAGCGATGCGGTGGCCGGCGAGATCGCCTATGGGCCGGTGAACCTGGAGCGCACGATGGGCGAGGTGTTGGCTCAAGCCGGGCTGACACAGCTGCGGGCGGCGGAGACGGAGAAGTTTCCGCACGTCACGTTCTTCTTTTCCGGCGGCCGCGAGGAGCCGTTCCCCGGTGAGTCGCGCATCCTCATCCCCTCGCCGAAAGTGGCCACCTACGACCTGAAGCCGGAGATGAGCGCCCCCGAGGTGGCGGAGGCTGTGGCCCGGCGCCTGCGGCAGGGGGACATCGACGTTCTTGTGCTCAACTTCGCGAACCCCGACATGGTCGGCCATACCGGCGTGTTTGAGGCGGCGGTACGGGCGGTGGAGGCGGTCGACGCGGGGCTCGGCACGGTATTGGCGGCGCTCGCGGAGGTGGGCGGCGTGGCGCTGGTGACGGCGGACCACGGCAACGCGGACATCATGTGGGACCCCAAGACCAAAGAGGTCTGCACGACGCACACGTTGAGCCGGGTGCCGCTGATTGTGACCATCCCCGGCATCGAGTTGGAGCCGGGCATCCTCGCCGACCTGGCGCCGACGATGCTGGACATCCTCGGTGTGCCGCAACCCGAGGAGATGACCGGCCACTCGCTGATCCGCTGGAACTGCGTCCGCCGGGACGTGACCGGCGCACTGCATACATAGTCTGTCGGTTGGTCCTGTGCACGTACGGAACGATGCAGGTGCGGAAGGGTACACGTGCGAAAGGGAGGAGTTTCATGTCCGAGATCTTTGACATCCACGCCAGGGAGGTGTTGGACTCCCGCGGCAACCCCACGGTAGAGGTGGATGTGCAGTTGGAGTCGGGTGCCGTCGGCCGCGCCATCGTGCCGTCCGGGGCGTCGACCGGCGCCCACGAGGCGGTTGAACTCCGCGACGGGGACAAGCGGCGTTATATCGGGAAGGGCGTTCAACAGGCGGTTCAAAACGTGATAGAGGTCATCGGGCCGGAGCTGTTTGGCGAGGAGGCGACAGATCAGGTCGCAATTGACCAGGCTTTGATTGCCCTCGACGGCACGCCAAACAAAGGAAAGTTGGGCGCCAACGCGATTCTTGGGGTGTCGATGGCGGTGGCGAAAGCGGCGGCCAACGAACTGGAGCTGCCGCTGTACCGCTACCTGGGCGGGTTTTTCGCGCGCACGCTGCCGACGCCGATGATGAACATCCTGAACGGCGGCAAGCACGCGGACAACACCGTCGACATCCAGGAGTTCATGGTGGTGCCGCACGGAGCTCCCACCTTCCGGGAGGCGCTGCGCATGGGCGCGGAGGTGTTCCACCAGCTGAAGGCGGTGCTGCACGAGCAGGGCCTCGCCACGACCGTAGGGGACGAGGGCGGCTTCGCGCCGAACCTGAAGACCAACGAGGAGGCCATCGCCGTCATCGTTAAGGCCATCGAACGGGCTGGATACCGTCCTGGCGAGGACGCCTCGATTGCGCTCGACATCGCTTCCACCGAGATGTACCGGGACGGTCGCTACCACTTTGAGGGCGAAGGCGTCGTCCGGACGTCGGACGAGCTGATCCGCTACTACGAATCGCTGCTGGCGCGTTACCCCATACTGTCCATTGAAGACGGTCTCGCCGAGGACGACTGGGACGGTTGGGCAAACCTGACGAAGGCGCTGGGAGGCCGGGTGCAGCTGGTCGGCGACGACCTGTTCGTCACCAACACGGAGCGCTTGTCCCGCGGCATCCAGGCCAGTGTGGGCAACTCCATCCTCGTCAAGGTCAACCAGATTGGTACCCTGACGGAGACGTTCGCCTGCGTGGAAATGGCCAAGCGGGCGGGTTACACCGCCATCATCTCGCACCGCTCCGGCGAGACGGAGGACGTCACCATCGCCGACATCGCGGTGGCGACCAACGCCGGTCAGATCAAGACCGGAGCGCCCAGCCGCACGGATCGGGTGGCGAAGTACAACCAGTTGTTGCGCATCGAGGAGAGCCTCGGAGACACCGCCGTGTTCGCCGGCAAGGAGGCGTTTCGGCGCTGACGGGCGGTCGCTGATGGGGATGCTGGCCGTGCACTTCAGTCCGGGTTGTCCCGGCTGAACGGTCGGTCCACGGCAGGTGTCCCCGGACACCAATTGTCCGCCGCGGCCGTTCGTGGTATGCTGAAGTCAACGCGTCTGCCACGGGACGGCGCGTACACGGGAGGTGACCGGGGTGCTCGCCGCGGCGAAAATTGTGTTGGTGGTGCTGTCAGTCATCCTCATCGCGGTGATTCTCCTGCAGTCTGGGCGAAGCGCGGGGCTGTCGGGCGTCATCACCGGCGGATCGGACCAGGTCGTAAACCGCAGAGCGAGAGGACTGGACTCCCTGTTGGCCAGGGTCACCGTGGTGGTGGCGACCTTGTTCTTCCTGACTGCGCTGTTGATTGCGTACCTGTTGGTACACCAGAGTTGAGGCGAGCGCACCGGGTGCCGTCGGCGACGGCACCTTTTACATTTTCGGAGGGAAGCGCATGGTGAGCGAACAGTGCGTGGCACTCCATGGGTTCACCGGATCGCCCGCGGACTTGGAACCGTTGGTCCGCCGGCTGGAGGCAACCGGATACGCGGTGGCTTGCCCGGTCTTGCCGGGTCACTGCGGAACAAAAGAGGATTTGCGCACGGCCACCGCGCCCGCGTGGCTGCAGTGCGGGCAGAGCGCAGTCGAGGCGGCATTGCAGGCGGGTGGTCCGGTGCATCTGATTGGGTTTTCCATGGGCGCTATGATTGCCGGTTGGCTGGCCGCCCGCTACCCGGTCGCGACGCTGACGATGCTGGCCCCGGCGGTGTACTACGCCAGTCCGCGTCCGCTCTTGCGCCACACGGCCGAGCTGATCAAGCGGTCGTTCGCCAAGGGCGGCCCAACGCTTCGCGATTTGCGATCCCGCTTGGACCGCGTCTCCCAGACGCCGCTCTTCAGCGTCCAGCAGTTCCGCCGGCTGGTGCGGATGGCAAAACCGGAGTTGGCGAAGGTGACCGCGCCCTTGTGCGTGGTGCAAGGCCAGCGTGACGAACTGGTGGAGCCAGCCGGGGCGGAGTACGTGTTCCAGACGGTCGCGTCACAGGAGAAGGAAATCCACCGCCTGCCGCGCTCTGGCCACATGGTCTGTTTCGGGCCGGAGGCGGAAGCGGTGTGCCGGATCGTACTGACGTTTCTCGAGCGCCACCGCAGATCATACTAAAGAGGACGGTGTGCGCCGACGGATGGAGGATGGTGCGGCCGGCTGGGAGGACCGGCGCAAGGCGGCATGGACAAGGGTGATGAACGTGGTGGGACGGGACGAAATCATTGAATTTATGGAACACGAGGCCTACCGGCCGATGAAGGTTGAGGAGTTGGTCGCCGAGTTCGGCATCGAGTCGAGCGAGGAGTGGAAGGCGTTCGTCAAGCTCCTGAACGAACTGGAGGAGCGCGGCGACATTGTGCGCACGCGCACCAACAGGTACGGCGTGCCGGAGCGGATGAACCTGGTGGTCGGCCGGCTGCAGATGAAGGCCCGCGGCTTCGGCTTCGTCATTCCGGAGACGCCGGGCGAGCCGGACGTGTACATTCCCGTCTCGGAGATGAACGGCGCAATGAGCGGCGACCGGGTGATGGCCCGCGTCGAAAAGGAGGCGGGCTACCGGGGGGCCGCCGGGCCGCGCCGGGAAGGCAAGATCATCCGCGTCTTGGAGCGTGCCACCAACCGCATCGTCGGCCGCTTCACCCGCCACCGCGATCACGCCTTCGTCACGCCGGTCGACAAGCGCTACCCGATGGACGTGTTCGTCTGCCCGGATGAGATGGGCGGGGCTCACGACGGCGACGTAGTGGTGTGTGAAATCACCTCCTTCCCCACGCCCACTCGCGGGCCGGAAGGGAAGGTCGTGGAGGTCCTCGGCAACCCGGACGCCCCCGGCGTCGACATCCTGATGATCATCCGAAAGTACGGGCTGCCGGAGGCGTTCCCGGAAGCGGTGCTGCGCGCGGCAGAGGAGATCCCGCTGGAGGTGTCAGCCCAGGATCTCAAGGGCCGGCGGGATCTTCGCCAGGAGGTCATCGTCACCATTGACGGCGAGGACGCCAAGGATTTGGACGATGCGGTCCACGTGAAAAAGTTGGAGAACGGCCACTACCTGTTGGGCGTGCACATCGCCGACGTCGGCTACTACGTGAAGGAGGGCAGCCCGCTCGATAAGGAGGCGTTCACGCGGGGGACCAGCGTCTACTTGGTGGATCGCGTCATTCCCATGTTGCCGCCCAGGCTGTCGAACAACATCTGTTCGCTCAATCCGCGGGTGGACCGGTTGACGCTGAGTTGCCAGATGGAGATCACGCCGTCCGGGAAGATTGTTGAGCACGAGATCTTCCCGAGCGTCATTCGCACGACCGAGCGGATGACCTACACCAACGTCCGCAAAATCCTGGAGGACCGTGACCCCGAGTTAATCGAGCGCTACCGGGACCTGGTGTCCATGTTCGAGTTGATGAAGGAACTCGCCCTCATCCTCCGACAGCGGCGGATGGAGCGGGGAGCCATCGACTTCGACTTCGACGAGGTGAAGGTGTTCGTCGACGACCTGGGGCATCCGACGGCGGTGGTGCCGCGGCAGCGGTCGATTGCGGAGCGAATCATTGAGGAGTTCATGCTCGCCGCTAATGAGACGATAGCGGAGCACTTCCACTGGCTGAACGTGCCGTTCATCTACCGCATCCACGAGGAGCCGGACCCGGAGAAGATGTTCGATTTCAACGAGTTCATCCACAACTTCGGGTACCATATCAAGGGTCTGGGCAGCCGGGTGCACCCACGGGCGCTGCAGGAGATCCTGGTCAAAGCGGAGGGCACCCGCGAGGAGCGGGTGATTGCGACGCTGATGTTGCGCTCCATGAAGCAGGCGCGCTACGCGCCGGAGTGTATCGGCCACTTCGGCCTGGCGGCGCAGTACTACACCCATTTCACGTCGCCGATCCGCCGCTACCCGGACCTGGTCATCCATCGCATCATCCGGGAGGTTCTGGACGGCCAGCTCAACGAAGAGCGGGAGGCGGTGCTGCGGGAAAAGGTGGCGCTGGCGGCCGCCCAGTCGAGCGAGCGCGAGCGCGTCGCGCAAGACGCCGAGCGCGAGTCCGACCAACTGAAGATGGTCGAGTACATGTTGGATCACATCGGCGAGGAGTTCGACGGGCTGATTAGCGGGGTTACGCAGTTCGGCCTGTTCGTCCAACTGGAGAACGGCGTTGAAGGGCTCATCCACATCAGCTACCTGAGCGACGACTACTACGTTCTGAACGAGAAACAGGCCGCCCTTGTGGGCGAGCGCACGCGCCGCGTGTTCCGCCTCGGCGACGGCGTTCGCGTGCGCGTGATTGGCGCCAACAAGGAGGAGTTGACCATCGATTTTGACCTGGTGGCACACCTGCAGGCGGCTTCGATGGTCACTGAAGACGGCGTGGAGACGGTGGTGTATGACGAAGACCTGCCGGCGTGGACCGGGATTCCCGCGGGCCGCGGGCAGCGGCGCGCGCGGGGCGGACGAAACCAGGCCGGGTTCGACAAGGCGCCTGAGCCGGCACCGGCCGGCCGGGCCAGAAAAGGGCCTGCCGGGCGGCGCGCCAGGCGTGCAGCGGGCGCCGGTCAGGCGATAGGCGCGGCGGCCACCGCTGAGCCCGCGAAGCTGAAGAAATCCCGCCGGCGCAAACATTCGCCGGCCGTCGCCGGCGAGGAAGCGGTGGTGGGCGCGGTGGGTGCCGTCGGCCGCACCCGCGGCGGCCGGCGCAACGGCGGCGGGCACGGGCACGGTAAGCGGCGCGGCCGCTGAAGGCGGCCGCCGCCGGGAGCACGGAACTGGTCGGCCCGTCGGGCATACACGCTGCTTGTGGGGCGCCGGGCGCCGTGGTACGATGAAAGCCCGGAGCGGGGCGGCGGCACGCAGGGTCTGGCAGGCTGTGCCTGAGCGCATGGGCGCAGTGGCTGGCATGCAGTGTTTTCGAGAACACACAGAGGCGGTGCCGCCGGTGAGGTGAGAGCATGGCGAAGCCGGACCACGACCGGTCGATTGCGCAAAACCGCAAAGCCTACCACGACTATTTCATCGAAGAGACGTACGAGGCAGGTATCGTACTGACGGGAACCGAGATCAAGTCCATCCGGCGCGGAAAGGTTAACCTGCGGGACGCGTACGCCCGCGTCGAGAACGGGGAAGTGTTTTTGTACCACATGCACGTCAGTCCGTATGAACAGGGCAACCGCTTCAACCACGACCCTCTGCGGACGCGGAAACTGTTGCTGCACAAGAGCGAGATCGCGAAACTGGCCGGCGCGTCGCGGGAGAAGGGATATGCCTTGGTCCCGCTGCGCCTGTACATCAAGCGCGGCTTTTGCAAGGTGGAGTTGGCACTTGCGAAAGGCAAGAAACTGCACGACAAGCGCGCCGCGGCCCGCCAGCGCGACGCTGAAAGGGAGATTGCGCGGGCGTTCCGGGAACGCCAGCGTGCGTAGCTTGGCGCCGCGGCGGCCAGCGGGGAAGCGGCCGGCAGCGCAACCGTCTGGACCTTGGCGAGGTCAGCGCGGAACCATGGCCGGCCGGGACGTCGGCGGGTGGTTAGCCCGCCACAATTCGGCCCTTGCACTCGGCGCTGGAGCGCGGTAAAATACTGCGTGCGATGAACCGAGGTGTGTTCGCACCCGGTGTGCCACGGGGGCGTTTTTGGATTCGACGGGGATTCATCGAGCATGAACGGCGGGTCGTGGGGCCGCGCTTCACGTTAAACACGCGGAGCTAAATGTAACTGGCAAAGCTAAGAAGTTCGTTCCGAACACCAACCTCGCCTTGGCCGCTTAATTGCGCCAAGCCGTCACTTTGTGTGTCGCCCGTGCACACCTTGTGACGTCACTTTAGCGGGCTAGCCGTCGCCGCCGCTCGCGCGGCGCCGGCGAAACTCAGCGAGCTTGTCCGTGGCCGAGCGCGTGCGCCCGCGCGGCGCGGGGACCCCGAAAAGGCGTACTACACCCGTAGATGTTCATGTGGCGAGGTCTTCGGACGCGGGTTCGACTCCCGTCGCCTCCACCATGCAAAACCACGACCAACCCGTCGTGGAGGATCCCAGTCTCCTTGCAGGGACTGGGTTTTTTCGTAGCCAGACAGATAGTGTTTGAAAGACACTCGGGATCAAGATAATCACCCAAGTTGCACCCTTAGGCAAACAGTTTCAGGACAGCCGTTGTACAACGACAAACACTCAGTAAGAGCAGGGACCGTCGCCAGTTGTGACCGGGGGAATTCAAGAAACAATACACCGTGTCTTTGCCGAACTCATCATCGCCCTATTGTTTTAGCCAACGGTTCAGGCTTCGCTGAGTGAATACGAGACTGAATATCGCCGAGACTGAATATCGCTCGGAACAATTCGGGACAGAAACACCAGCTTGTTGGTGATGCTCGACTGCTTCAGGAATCTCGCTATCCTTTACTCATTCCGATCTGGACATCATGTCAACTTGTGTCGAGCCGAAGGTAGTAGATGACTCCAGTGTAGTGGATAGACCGTATGAGACCATTGCCGGTGATAACGAGGTAGCCTAAAGTGAGGATTGTTACCGAAGTTGCGGCCGGTGGAAGGTCAGATGGCACAACAGAACAGTAACGATGAGATAGCTGGGCCTTGGC
>JADGIC010000166.1 GCA_019683615.1 Alicyclobacillaceae bacterium
CCAGTCACCGGTCCGACTCCAGGTCGAAAAAGCGCTTCACCACGACACCTTCCAACGGCACCGTCTTCAGATACTCTTTGATCTTCAGCGAGGCGTCACCACAGCCGTATGGTGATGTTGCAGAGGCCGCCAACGCCTGAAAATCTGCTGTAAGCGCAGTGCGAATGGCATTTTCGATCTCCTTGCGTTCGCCTCTGCAGTCGATCACGGAGGCCGCTCTCAACCGCCCAGCCTGCCTGTTCCCGACGTTCACCGTCGGGGTTCCAAGAAAGGGGGCTTCGATGAGGCCGCTCGACGAGTTTCCAATCACCACGTCGGCCAGTTTCATCGCGCTCAGGTAGCGCCGCTGTCCGAGCGAGGTGACAGCCAGAACCCGGTCATGCCGGCGATCTGCATACGCCCGAAACAACCGCGCCACCGAACGCCCGCCGGCATCCGCGTTGGGCATCGTGATGATGACGTGGGCGTCTTCGAAGGCGTCGAGCGCTCCCAGGATTTCTTCTGCGGTCTGCTCCGGGTCTTCCGACAGGAGCGTGACCGGATGGTAGGTCACCAAGAAGGTCCTGTCGCCCAATTCCCAGCCAAGTTCTCGCTCAAGATCAGATCTGTTCAACAAGTCCATACGGCGAATGTGGTCCAACCCTGGAGCACCCACGTTGAACACCCGATCCGGGTGTTCACCAAGTTGAATCACCCTTCGTCTGTACGGTTCAGCAGCCACGAAGTGATAGTGAGCCATCTTGGTGATGCTGTGGCGGATGGCCTCGTCCACCACCCCTTCGCTGCGCTCCCCGCCGTGGATGTGTGCAATGGGAATCCGCATCATCATCGCCGTCTGGGCAGCGGCCAACGCCTCAAAGCGATCCCCCAGCAAGACCACCACATCAGGCTGAAGTCTCCTGAAACTATCTGCAAATCCTATAACTCCAAGGCCAACCGCTTTCGCCATCCCTGCCGCGGTGTCGCTCGACAGCAATATCTCAATCTTGTCCGCAATGGGAAATCCGTCCTGTTCAATGACCTTGCACGTCTCTCCGAACTCCGGAGACAGGTGCATCCCGGTGACCACAAGCTGCAATTCCAGCGCTTCATCTTGCTGAATTTCACGCATGAGCCAGTAGAGAAGACCGTAATCCGCCCGCGTCCCCGTGATGACGCAAATTTTGCGTTTCATGTCAATCCCACGCCGCTTGGAAGGTTGATGAGACGCCTTTCAATGCGCTCCGCCACAGACAGGTCCATCTTCGGAGACTCGTTGTACATGGGCAGGCGATGCAACAACGTCCAGGCGGGCCGGACAAAAATCCCTTGTTCGTGACAGACCTCCAGCAGTCGATCGCGCTGATCCGCGCACCGGTCCTCCAATAGGATCGCATTTAACCAGTAGTTGGCGCGCGCAAACTCCGGCTCCGTGAAGAAGCTCACACCGGCCACCGGCGCGAACGCATCTCGGTACCGCATCGCCAGCTTCCGCTTTCTCTCAACAAACTCCGGCAGCTTTTCCAGCTGGGCGCACCCAAGCGCGGCGTTCAAATTCGGCATGCGGTAGTTGTAACCCACGCTGTCGTGGAAATACGCCCACCGGTGAGGAACCTTGGCCGTGGTCGTCAGGTGCTTCGCCTGATTCGCGAGCCGGTCGTCGTTGGTGAGGATGGCCCCGCCTCCTCCGGTGGTGACAATCTTGTTCCCGTTAAAACTGAGCGCGGCGAGCCGGCCGAAGCTGCCGGTATGCCTCCCCTTGTACAGCGAACCCAAAGATTCGGCGGCATCTTCGACGAGTTCAAGCCGGTATCTGGCAGAAAGGTCAAGCAAAGCGTCGAGATCGACTGGATGTCCAAAGGTGTGCACGGGCACTACCGCCTTGATCCGTCTCCCGGTGCGCCTGTTGAAACAACCGCCATCCCGAACCTCAGCAATCTCGGCCAAATAATCTCCGAGTTTCAACGGATCCAGTCCCAGGGTGCGCATGTCTGAGTCGACGAAGTGAGGTATGGCTCCGCAGTAGTTGACGGCGTTCGCCGTGGCGACAAATGTCAAAGCTGGCACCAACACCTCGTCCCCAGGCTGAACTCCGGCCAACCGCAGCGCCAGATGCAAAGCGGCCGTCCCGTTCACCACGGCCACGGCGCGCCTGACACCTGTGTATTCGGCCAACAACCGCTCGAACTGCTCCACATATGGCCCAATCGAAGACACCAACGTGGTTCGAATGCAGCGAACAACGTACTCTTCCTCTTCGGGCCCGAACACCGGCTCGTGGAGCGGCACCGGACCATCGGGCGTGCCGATGACAGTCCGAATCGCGCTCAGAACGGCGTCCGAGAGAACGGTGTTCACGCGCACGTCTGTCATATGTTGTAGAGACCGGCCTTGTAGCGGTTCAGGTTCTCCGCACGGGTGAACCACTCGACCGTCTCCTCCAGCCCCCTCTTCAATCCGTCTCTGCCAGCGTAAGACGGATTCCATCCCAGCAATCTCCTGGCTTTGGAATTGTCAGCCCAGAGCCGCTCAACTTCGCTCAAACTTGGCCGGACCCGCTGCGGGTCGGCGACCACTTCAATCTGCCTCCCCATGACCTCGGCGATCAAAAAGGCCAGATCCCCGATGGATATCTCACAATTGCTCCCGAAATGGACCACTTCGCCAATGGCTGCATCGGTTTCGCCCGCCTTGATGAAGCCTTGTACGGTATCCTTCACATAGTTGAAATCCCTGGTGGGGTGCACGGACCCCAATTGAACTTTGGTTTGTCCGGCAGCAATCTGCGTGATGATCGTCGGAATCACCGCGCGAGCGGATTGTCTGGGGCCGTACGTGTTGAACGGGCGTACAATGACCACGGGTGTTCCGAACGAGCGGTAGAAAGACAGGGCAAGCTGGTCCGCCCCAATTTTGCTCGCCGCGTAGGGAGACTGGGCTTGCAGCGGATGGTCCTCAGTGATAGGGACAAATTGTGCTGTCCCGTACACCTCGCTCGTGGACGTGTGCACCACTCTCCCCGTCCCCAGCTCACGCGCTGCCTGTAGTACGTTCAACGTGCCTTTGATATTCGTGTCCACGTAGGTATCAGGGGAATGGTACGAGAATGGGATGGAAATCAGAGCCGCCAGGTGGTACACAATGTCGCAGCCCTTCATCGCTTCCTTGACGCCGTGCGGATCACGGATGTCTCCCGTAAAGACCTCGAGCTCGGACCGGATTTCGGCCGGAGAGGTGTCCAACCAACCCCAGGTGTTGAACGAGTTGTAATACACGAACGCTCTCACGTGGAACCCGCGCCGTACCAGGGCTTCCGCGAGGTGCGAACCGATGAATCCATCCGCTCCTGTGACAAGAACTTTCTGTGCCACGCTGTCGTCCTCCAGGCGGATTTTCACCGCATGACGAACCTATCCTCTTTGGTCTATCCACCGCGAGCGGTTTCGGAGCAACATTTCCGTCACCCCGTCCGACACCCGCAGGGATTCGTTGTACCGTGCGAGTCCTCGAGCCCTGTGCCGTCTTTCATCCAAAGCTTGCATCACAGTGCTCGCCCGCTCGTTCAACTGTTCGACCAATTTGGTGTCAAGTTCCAGAAACAACTGAACGGCGAGTTGCACCTTTTGCATCACTTCATTGAGTTCCTCGGTACAAGGTGCCACAGCAACTTGTTCCGCAATGCGATGCCAGTCGCGCATCACCGCTGCGACACGTTGCCGCCGCTCAACAAACCCTTGCTCCAATTCAGGTAGAACCCCTGTGGTTTGCGACAGCAAGGCGAGCTGGCCTTGCACGATATCCACCAAGGCCCGCACTTCCCTGTAAACTTGATCCACCGCGTTGACCAGCGACTCCTTCACTGCCCGGAACCCTGCAAATTCTGAGATTCGCTGTACATCATCGCGTTTCCTCCACAACGGCCGAGCGCCTCGCCATACGTCATGAGATGCGTTCCCTGAATATGAGCTCCTCCCGAGACGTTGATATAGGTTCGGTCAGGATGCGAAGAAATGTATTGTTCAATCCAACGCCGAAAACTTTGCCAACTCACGGTGGACAGCACTTTGTCGCCGGTCACCGAAGCGACTTCCACCGTGTAGCTCCTGGTTACGGACTGTCGTGTACCGGAATCGGCATGAGACTTTCCGTCCACATAGGCCAGATCCAGGCCAGCAAAAATGATGGGATCACAGCCGAAGTAGTGAAGCAGATCCAACGCCAGTGTGGATACGGAGCCTCCTGTGAGGAACAAATCCGCACCCAGAGCCGCGGCCATCTCCTCCGCCTGCTCATGACCCTTCTGAAGTACGAATACCACTTCGCCGGGATAACTGGCCACGGCCACGGATGATGCAGTCGGCAAAGCGTACAGGG
>JADGIC010000167.1 GCA_019683615.1 Alicyclobacillaceae bacterium
GGGTGAAGCACGTATTACGGGAGCTGGCGAGATCGCCACATACGGTTGCATAGGCACTGTACTCGGTGAGGTCTCCCCTACCGAAGCTTGACACGGACGTCCGGTGATCATCCGTTGTGATGCTCGGTGCAATGTGGTAGAAGTGGAATAGACTCAAAAGGATGCGAGCAGGGCCGATATGCGCGCCACGGACGGCAAATTCACTGGCGGCGCGCGGACACAGACAAGCCAGCCGGACGGATGCGCGAGTCCCGGATGCAGGGTGGGGGAAGGGTAGGTATGTTGTCTGCCGACGTGAATCGCTTTGTCACGTTTTTGGAGGAAGAGCGCCGGCGCTTGGCGCGGGACATCCACGACGGGCCCGCGCAGAGCCTGACCAGCGTGTCCATGCGCCTGGAGATTGTCAAGCGGTTGATTGAGGCCCATCGGATGGAGGACGCGAGAGCCGAGTTGGATCGCCTTCAGGGCCTGTTGCGGACGGCGGTCAACGACACCCGGCGCCTGGTGTTTGACCTGCGGCCGTCCTTTTTGGAGCACGGCGTCGAAGACGCCATCCGTGCGTACGCCAACCGGTTTTCTCAGACGTTTGGCATTCCCGTGCACGTCGAAGGAGACTGGTCGGGGCACACGCTGTCGCGCGCCGCGGAGGTCACTGTGTTCCGGGTCTTCCAGGAGGCGCTGAACAACGTCCACAAGCACGCCCGCGCGACGCATGTCGACGTGCACCTGACGGTGTCCGGCGGGCAGTGTGTGCTGACGGTCGAAGACGACGGGCGCGGTTTTGAAGTTCGGGCTTGCTCCGCAACGTTTGGCCTCAACGGCATCCGGGAACGGCTGGCACTGATCGGTGGCCGCGCTGTGATTCAGTCCAGCCCGGGCCGGGGAACGAAAGTGGTGGCGGAGGTTCCAGCCGATGTGGGACTGTGACTGGAATGTGGGGTTGGCTCATTTCCAACGGGGCAACTACTTTGCTGCCCGCGATTGCTGGAGACAAGCCGCGCGCACGGCACGGGATGCCCGTCAGCGGGCGTTGGCCCTGAACGGCTTGGGCGCCGTGTACCACCGCATCCAGGGCGCGGAGTCCGCCCGGGCGTACTTTGAACAGGCGCTCGAGGAGTGCCAATCGTTGAGCCCGGACGAGCCGGTGCGCATTCGCTGTCTGGCAAACCTGTCGCAGATCATGGTTCGGTTGGGATTGACGGACGTTGCGCTGCGCTTCGCGCAGGAGGCCTGCCGCTGGCTGTCGCCCAGCCAACCGTATGAGTCGGCTGTGGCCCTGGAGGTCTATATGTACGCGCTGATCCGCGGCGACGTTCACCAGGAAGTGTTGCGCTTGGCGGACCGGTGCCGGGAGGTCGTATCCTGGTTGGACGAAGACGCCAGCCGGGAACACCTGGCGCTGGTCACCCATAACCTGGGATACGCCGCTTTGGCTCTCGGTCGGTACGGCGAGGCGCTCCGCTGGTATGAACAGGCGTACAGGCTACGGCCGACCCCGGAGACGGTGGAGGAACTTGCCCGCGTGCACCTGTTTCGCGGCGAACTGGAACCGGCTCTCCGCTACGCCGGTGGGTTGCCGGACGCGGTGTGGCAGTTTGCCATTTTCAACGAAAAAGCGGAATTGGCGTACAGCGCGACGTTAATCGCGGCATTGGCGTACTGCGCGGACCAGTGGGACGTGTACGAGCGCTTCCTGGAGAAGGCGGAACTGTATTTCGGACAACTGTCGCTGTGGAGCGAATGGTCGCGCACGCGGGAGTTCGCGTCGATGTTGCAACGGCTGAACATTCACTTGCCTGGGGGCGCGATGAACTGGCACCCGTGGTACGCCCTGTGGGACGATCTCAGCTTGATGGACAGCCTCGAGGCCATGTTTCCGCGCCTGTACCTGTTGGGCCGTGTCGCCACCGACGTCGCTGTCCGGCTCTGGGACCGCCTCCGCGGCAGCGGCCGGACGGACCTCCTACGGTCGCTGCAAGTGGCGGGGCGGTTGTTTTACTTGGGGCTCACCGTCCAGACGGCGGACGAGAACGAGGCGCGGGCGCTGCTGCAGGATCCCGGCGGCCGCGAACAAATGCACCGCTTGGCGGTCCGCCTGCTCGAAGCGTATCCGCACGCGACGGCATACAGGAAGATTCTGGAACGAGTTGCGCCGGCACATGACGGCACTGGCTCGGGGTGGCAAGGAGCGTCCGGGCGGGGGCCGTCCGCTGCGGACGCCGACGAGCGTTCGGCGGCGGCATGTCTGGAGCTGGCTTTCGGGTATGTGGAACGGGTCGAGGTCGAAGGTTTGGCGCACGCCGAGGCGGTCGCAGAAGTCGGCCGTTGGGCGCGCAGTTGGTGCGACGGTGCGGTCCTCGGCGCATTTTTGGCCGAGTTGGCTGATTCCGCGTAAAGGGGGGGTGGGTATGACACCAATCCGGCTTCACATGTATCTGCTGCCGCCGCTGCTGGCGCTCGGCGTTCAAGCGGCACTCGGCGGCCGCGTGCAACAGTCCAGCCAGTATACGGACTTTCAAGTGCTGTCGCAAGCCGTGGCCGAACCCGCCGACGGCTTGGAGGACCTGTTGTTGACCGACTTCGCGGACGAGTTTGACACGCATCCGCAAATCCTGCAGTCGCTGCGCCGCCGTAACCGCCGCTTGCGCGTGTTGTTCTTGCTGCCCGCGAGCATTCCGGAAGCAGACCTCGTGAAGGCATTACGGGCCGGCGCCGACGGGTACCTGTTGCAGACGGCCACGCCCGGTGAACTGGCCGCCGCTGTCGACGCGGTCCTGGACGATCACGGTTACCTCGAGCCGCAGGTCACGCCGCGGGTGTTGGCAGAGCTGCGCAAGCCGGTTCACCTGGTGCGCACGGACGACGTCGACGTCGAGCTGACGGAACGCGAGTTGCAGCTGATGCAGTTGGCCGCGGACGGATTGAACAACGTCCGCATCGCCCAGGTGTTGGGTGTCAGTGAGAAGACGGTGCGTCACTGTTGGTCCGCACTGTTTGAGAAGACGGGCTTCTCCGACCGCACGCAGGCGGTTCTCTGGGGCATTCGTACCGGGCGAGCGGAGTTGCGCTGACCCTGGCTCATCCGTCCCAACGGGACAAAAGTCCCGGCTCGGCCGGGGCAAAATACTGGTTCTTGCGCACGTTTGGTGAACGATAGGCAGGCTCAAGTGTTGGAATCGACAAGATTCTCCACATAGGGAAAGGCTTTTAATTGCCGTAGCACAGAACCCGCTTCCGTATCAGCGCAAAACTCGCACGACCGTACATCTGTCGCTTGAGCGTCTTTAACCGGTTTACCTGGCCTTCCACCTGACCATTGCTCCATTGTTCCGCAATCCCAGCTGCCACCGCGTTGTAGTCTCGCTGTATCCCCTGCGCGAAAGCTTGTATTTCTCGAATGCCGCACGCCAGTGCCTTACTCAGCCACCCGTCCAACCCGCCACGGTCGTGCTTTGCGAGAAGTCCCCGAAAGGCTATACAAAGGCTTCGAATGGTTTCGGATCCATCGATCTTCTCGAACAACCGCCGGAGATAGAGTTTGTCTTCCTCATCCAGCTCGTCATCTGATCGGGTCAACAGCCTCGCAGCACTCCGCGGACTCACACTTCGACGCCGTACCGCAGGCTTACGTCCGTTGTTTACAGACCGTCTGAGCTCGGCCAAATATTGCGCCAGCGTGGAGCGGGAGCCTCTGTAACCTTGCTCCTGGATTATACGGAATATCTCTGCACCGGAGTGAGACTGGTGGAGGAGGTCCAAAATCTGTTGTCGATACGGGTCAAGCAGCGTTTTTCGAGTTCGTCTCACTGTCCGGGGAATTTCTGTCCATGTCAAGTAGGTGCGCACAGTTTGACGGCTAAGTCCTGTTTCTCGAGATATGGCCCGAATGCCGAGACCAGATTGGTGAAGCTGTTGTACCCGTTGTACCCGATCCCATTTGGCAGAGTACCTCTCAGATGGTTCTTTTTCCGGGGGGATAGTGTCTCTCGACTTGAGTAGCAGCGGTTCGTGTCCGTCCCCTTCCGGGTTCTCACGCACAGGAAGCCGATGTCGCGCAAGATATCGCTCTACCGCGTCGCCCAGGTTCTTGAGTAGGTGCCAGCGGTCTGCGACTTGAGTGGCTGAGGGTAGCCCTTGACGGATTGCGTCCGCATAGATCCCCGCGCGGTCCCGGCTCACTACCCGAATTTCTGGATGAGCCTTCAACCAATCGGCCACGGTGGTCACTGAACGGTCTGGCAATACCTCCACGACACGATTGTGTTTTAGGTCGCAGATGATTGTCCCATAGCGTTGTCCACGACGGTAAG
>JADGIC010000168.1 GCA_019683615.1 Alicyclobacillaceae bacterium
CATCACGTCGACGGGCCGGGTGGGGGCGATCGTCGGGCCACTGTTGTTGGGGGTGTTCCTGCAGTCGGGCACGCCCGTGTCCACGATGATTTACATTTACTCGCTGCCGTTGCTGGTCGGCGCGATTATTGCAGTGCTGTTGATCCGCTCCGACACTCGCCGCAAGAGTCTGGAGGAGATTGAGGAGCTGGTGGTCTTCTCCGCCGATCCGACGACATCCGCCCGCTTGTGAAGCGGCGGACACAGACGCGTTCAGATGGTTTCGGACTGGATAGCAGTTTCGATGAAAACGGGTGGTGATGGAGTTGTACAAACAGCGCGTGGAGAGGCTGTGCGAATGGATGGCGGGACAATCGTTGAAACACTTGGTGCTCCTGCACGACGGCGTTCACTCGTTCGCCTGGTCGAATCCGGTGTCGCTGGTCAGCGGGTACAAGGGTGTGGGCGAGAGCATGCTCATCGTGGACGTGAGCGGGCGGACGACGCTCGTCCACACACCGGCCTGGGACGGTTGGCGGGCCGAGCGCGTGGGTGCCGCAGAGACCATCGGCGCTGAACAGGTGTCGGACGTCTTGACAGGCTGGTTGGCGAGGACACAGCCAGCGGCCGACGCGGTCGCGTTCGTTGGCCTTGACGCCTTCAACCACGCGTGTGTGACGGCGGTGTCCGAGCGGTTGGGCGGTGAAGCCCGCCGCGTCGACGACGAATTCTACGCGTTGTTGCGGGCAAAATCGCCCGACGAGTTGCAGAGGGCGGCAGAAGCCACCTGGATCGCCGAGCGCGCGTACGAGCGCATGTTGGAGTTGGTGAAGCCGGGGATGGCCGAGTTCGAGGTGGCCGCGGAGGTGGCACACGTCTGCAAATCGCTGGGCGCTGATGACAACTTCCTGCTGATCAGCGCCTCGCAACACAACCGCTCCGTCCGCGCAGCGGGTCGGAGGAAGCTAGACGTGGGCGACATCTTGCTGGCCGAAATCTCGCCCAGCGTGGGCGGGCAGTTCACGCAAATCTGCCGATCCGTCTGCATCGGTTCGTGTAGTCCGACGCTGACTGAGCAATACGCCTTGCTGACAGAGTCGCTGCGCCGTGGGATAGCCGCCGCCCGGCCGGGCGTGGCCATTTCGGAAGTGGTGCGAACGATGAACGAACCGCTGGTGGCCAAGGGCTATGGAAAGTACTGCTATCCCCCGTACATGCGCGTCCGTGGTCACGGCATGGGCGTGAACTCGGTGTTCCCTGGGGACATCATGGAGAGCAACGACCGGCTCCTGGAGGCCGGCATGTTCTTCGTGCTGCATCCAAACCAGTACCTTCCGGACGTCGGGTATCTGTTGTGCGGCGAGCCCGTCGTCATCACGGAGGAGGGGGCGAAGGCGCTCACTCGGCGGGAACCGGGTATCGATGCGGTGTACTGTTCAGCCACGAGTTGTTGAAGATCACGGCTGAAACCTGACAGACGAGGGGCGATGACGATGCGTACGATGCACCCTGTCGTGCTTCGCGGCTGCAGTACGTGGGACCGGCACCTGCTGCCGGACGACGAATTCCGGTCCCGGGTGCGCGATATCCAGCAGCGGATGCAGGCGGAGAACGTGGACGGCATGTTGGTGTTTGGCTCCAGCGCACACTACGGCGCGCTGTGCTACTTCAGCAACTATGTGCCGAAATTGGAATGGGCCATGGTCTATATTCCCCAGTCCGGGGCGCCCAGCTTGCTGGTCCGCGTGTTGGCGACGCGGGACCTTCCCGGTATTCAGTCCGAGACGTGGGTGGAAGACATTCGGGCAGCTCACGATTTGGAGGTTCTCTTGGAACGGCTCGTGACAGGTGCGGACGGACGCTCGCCGGTTCGCGTGATGGGGTTGTACGGCGACAGGTGGCTGCCAAGTCCGCTTTACGCCAGGATTAGCGCGGTGTTGGCGAGGCATGGCGTACCGGTACGGGACGTGCAGCCGATGGTGGATGCGTTGATGTGGCGCAAGCGGCCCAGGGAACTGCGGGCGCTGCGCGAGGCGTGCGCCATCTTGGGGGCGGCCGTGCAAACCGCCGTGCAGCAACCGGACCACGTTTACGCGACGCACCGGTTGCTTGCGGCGGAGCGCGTGGCCTGGGACATGGGTGCGCGGGACGTGCGGACGATGTTCAGCCTGGACGGTGGCGTCACGTTTGGACCGTTCGAAACGCATGGGACCACCGTTCGCGATCCGCTGATATTTTACATGGCTGTCCAGTATCAGGGGTACTGGGCGGGCGGCTTTGTGACCGCTGGGCAGACGCCTTCTCCGCTCTACGAGAAGTGCCGGCAAGCGTTGGACGATGTGCAGAGCAGCCTTCGCCCGGGTCTGGCGGTCGCGGACGTGTACACCATGGTGCAGGAGCGGACCTCGCCACACCCGTGGCACCCCGTGTTGGAAGGGGCCGTCGGTCACGGCATCGGCCTGTTCCTGGAGGAAGGACCGCGCTGGACTGCATCTGCCTGCGCCAAGCTGGAGGCAAATGGCGTGTACTCATTGCAGGTGGGCTTGGCAGCACCTGCGGATGGCGGTCATGCGGCGATTCTCTCGCGCATGGTCGCTGTCACGGACAAGGCCGTCGAAGTGCTTTGGGACAGCGACGCGTACGGTCGTTGACCAGGTGTTGGAACCCGCCGATCAAGCGTATGGTGGTGAGTCACAGTGAGCGTGCTGGAATGTTTGGCTGAACACTTGGCTGCGGTGCAATACGACGAGATCAGCGAGGGCGCCAAAATCGCCCTCGCCGATCATTGGCTGGACACAGTCGCCGCCATGATTGGCGGGGCTTTCACCGACGATGGCCGGCAGCTCCTGTCGTTCCAGCGCGCGTCTGGCCCCCGCTGGGGCGTGGCGGATGGCGCCGCTGGCCGCGTTTGGCTGCGCAGTGCCTTGACGCGGCTGACGGAGGTGGACGACATTCACCGGTCGTCCTGCACGACACCCGGCTCGATTGTCATCCCCGCAGCCTTGACTGTCGCCGGGATTGCCCCCGAGGCCGATGTTTCAAGGCTTTGCAGCGCAGTGCTGGCCGGGTATGAACTGGTGACCCGGCTGGGCCAGGCGATTGACGGGACTGGCGTGTTGTACCGGGGCATCTGGCCAACGTACTTTTGCGCGGCGTTTGGGGCAGCCGCCACGGCCGCGCGCTTGCTTGGTCTGAACACCCGGGAATCCGCTTATGCGCTGGCCATAGCGTTGACCGTGTCGGCCGGCGGCAGCAGTCCGTCCGAGCAGCGTTACCCATGTCGCTGGTGGACGCTCGGGCACGCGGTGGCCTCTGGTTGTCTGGCGGCCGTGGCGGCTGCCCACGGGTTTAAGGGTGATCTGCGGATGCTCGACACTCCGGAGTGGATGGAGCGCACCTACGGGTTGCACCTGTACCGCGACAGGCTGATGGTGCCATGGGGCCGGCCGTGGGCGTTGGAACAGGTCAGCCTGAAGCCGTACTGTGCCGCCAAACAGGTGATCTCCGCGATTGAGGCATGGGGACAGTGCCTGGAACAGGGGGTTCGGCCGGCGGATGTTGAAGCGGTCCGCGTTCACGTGCCGCCCTCGTACGCGGCCATGATTGACCACGGCATCACCAGCGATGTGCGCCTGTCGTCCCTGACCAGCGCGCCGTACCAGTTGGCTGTGCGCGCCTGCCGGCCCGACGTCCTGTACGACGTCAACCGTCGTGCCGCCTTGGACGCCGAGGAGGTCCGGACCCTCATGGAGAAAATTTCTGTGGTGCCCTGTGCAGCGCTCGAAAGCTGGTACCCGCAGGCGTGGCCGGCCCGCGTGGAAGTCAACCTCCGCCACGGGGGGGCCGTGTCAGCGGAGGTTTGCGAGGCCCGGGGGGATCCCGCACATCGGCTGACGACGTCGGACATCGAAGACAAGTGGCACCGCATTTTGGATCTCCACCTGGGACGCGCGGCCGTGGCGAGCTGTTTGTCTCGGATCCGCGGCGCACTCGGCGATGGCGCCGGCCTGACCGCGTGCAACGAGTTAATAGAAGAAGCGTTTGAAGAGGCTTTCCGGCGCGGCCCGTGTGCACCGCCGCCGTGATGCCGCCGAGCGGCGGCTGTCTGTGAGATTTGCTGCCCACATTTAGCGCCCAGTTCTTTCCGGCGAACTGGAAACTAGTCGACTTCGTGGGACATGTCCGCGGAGGTGCGGTCAGAAGGAAATGAATAGTGAAATGAAAACGCGATCTTTCCAAGTTCTGATCGTATCTGGAAGTCACGAGCGTGCCGAGGCACGTGCCTGTCAGGCGATTTTTTGAACCTCGGTATAGATGCCCAGAT
>JADGIC010000169.1 GCA_019683615.1 Alicyclobacillaceae bacterium
CTCTATAAACGTGTGATTTAAGAAAAAGATGGGGAGAAAACCCGTCCACACCGTCCACTTCCTTGTCTGGCGCGGAATTTCGGGTTTTTAAACCCGTCCACCACCCGTCCACGAAGATTTTGCCAAAACTGGAGGTGCGACATGCGTGAAGCGACCGTCGAGCGCCGCCTGCGCGGGTGCGTTGAGCGCGCGGGAGGGTGGGCGCTGAAACTCGTCTCGCCGGGTCAAGCGGGGGTGCCTGACCGACTGGTGTGCTTGCCTGGCGGTCGAGTTGTGTTCGTCGAGCTCAAGGCGCCTGGCAGGCGACCGAGACCTCTGCAGGTACGAGCGATGGAGCGCTTGCGGAGCCTTGGCTTCGATGTCCGGGTGATAGATAGCCTCGAGGCGGTTGACGCCTTCATGCGGGAGGTGATGGACGGTGGAGTTTAAACCCCATGCCTATCAGCGATATGCGATAGCCCACATCTTGGAGCACCCCGCCTGCGCGCTCCTGCTTGACATGGGCATGGGCAAGACGGTGATTACACTGACGGCGATTGCCGAGCTGTTGCATGACCGATTTGAGGTGTCAAAGGTGCTTGTGGTGGCTCCCAAGCGCGTTGCGGAGGACACTTGGACGCGCGAGGCGGCAAAGTGGGACCATCTTGGGCACCTGCGCATCGAGCGTGTATTGGGGACAGCAAAGCAGCGGCTTTGGGCGCTGGCCCGCCTGGCGGACGTTTATGTCATCAACCGAGAGAACATCCCCTGGTTGGTTCAGGCGTGTGGGAAGCACTGGCCTTTCGACATGGTGGTGATCGACGAGCTGTCCAGCTTCAAGAGCCCAACAGCGCACCGGTTCCGTTCCCTGCGCCGGGTACGCCCTCTCATAAAGCGCATTGTGGGACTGACCGGCACTCCGGCGCCAAACGGGCTCATCGACCTGTGGGCACAGGTCTACCTGCTGGACCAGGGCGAGCGGCTGGGGAAGACGGTGACGGGCTATCGGACCCGTTACTTCGAGCCGGCGCAGTACGTCGCCGGCGGCCGCGTGGTGAAATGGCAGCCTTTAGAGGGCGCGGAGCAGGCCATCTATGCGAAGTTGTCGGACATATGCCTGAGTATGCGGGCGGAGGATTGGCTGGAGCTGCCGGAGCGTATCGACAACATCGTGCCGGTCCGGCTACCGGAGCGGGCCAGGGCCGCATACGAGCGATTGGAGCGTGATCTGTTGCTGCCGTTCCTGGATGGTGGCGATGTGGTAGCGGCTAACGCCGCGGCGCTAACCGGCAAGCTGCTGCAGATGGCGAATGGCGCAGTGTACGACGAGGACGGTAGAGTGCGGGAGCTGCACGATGCCAAGTTGGAGGCGCTGGAGGAAGTCATCGAGGCCGCGAACGGCAAACCGGTGCTGGTGTTCTACGGGTTCAGGCACGACCTGGAGCGGCTGCGGCGGCACTTTCCGCAGGCGCGGGAGCTGCGGAGCTCCAAGGACATTGAGGACTGGAACGCCGGCCGCGTGCCGGTGTTACTGGTGCATCCGGCGAGCGCGGGGCACGGGCTGAACCTGCAGGCTGGCGGTAACATCGTGGTATGGTTCGGGCTGACGTGGTCACTCGAGCTGTACCAGCAAGCCAACGCGCGTTTGCACCGCCAGGGTCAGATGGAGCGGGTGATCGTGCATCACCTGGTGGCCGAGGGAACGGTCGATGAGGACGTAATGCGGGCTCTGCAGCGCAAGGCGACGAGTCAGAAGGCGTTGCTGGAGGCGGTTAAGGCGCGGATTGAACGCGTGAGAGGAGGGTCCGCCGATGAGCGCGCGGGATGACCTGGAGATGTGGAGCCGTTTGGAGTCACGGCGGCGCCGGTTGGAAGCATCTATCGCGGAGCGTGAGGCTTACTTGCGACGATTGCGGGAGAGCCTGTCCGTGTTTCCGTACCAGAGCCCGGTTATCGACGGCTTACCGCGCGGGTCCGATGTGGGAGACCCTGTTGGCGGCCTTATCGCCAAGACGCTGGAGCGTATTGAGCGGGTGGAGTGGGAGATTGAGGGTCTACGTCAGGAGTTGGGTCAAGTGCGGGTGCAACTTACGGACATTGAGGCGGCAGTGCGGGAGCTTAGGCCTGAGTATCAACAGGTGGTGACGCTGTACTATCGCGATAGAGCATCTTGGCAGGCTATCGAAGCGCAGACGCATTACTCAAAGTCGAGAATCTACGAAATTCTGGACGCCGCGGTGGAGGCATTAGATGGGTTGCTGTGGGCACAGCTAAATCAGCCGGACTGGAACCGGACTGAGGCCGCACCAAGATAGACTATTAGCGAACTACGCTGTCATTGTGCGGCATGTCAAATTGTAGGAGTCTAGATTGCACATCCGAACACGCGCCGGACTTCGGTCCGGCGTCGGGCAACGGACAATGCTCGCCTCCCAGACTGGGTGGCCTGTCAATCCGTTGCCGGACGCTCGACCGAAAAGGCGAGCCTGCGCGCAGCTATTAGTTCCGTACTGTCCGTAGGCGGCGGACGTAAAAGATACCGCCTTCCGTATCCGGTTTGGGACAGGCTTCGGCCTGGTGCCCATGACCCATATGGGTCGTTGTGGTTTCGCCAACACCCTGCCAATCCGAAAGGCCACATGCCACGTGGCTCTGCCAGGCCGCCGCGTACCGCGCGCCCTGGCTAGGTGCGGCGGGGTGTTGTGTGGATTTCGTCTGCCGGACTTCGGTCCGGTGTCGGTGCTCCGATGCCGCTTGCCATTGGTCGCAGTTTGATGACCCCGTGAGGATAGCGGGGCAGGCGTATCCAGATCGGAGCACGGACGCTCGACCGAACGGCGCGTGCCAAGCATTCGGCCGGGCTTCATACAGGCACTCGCAACGTACCGTGTGGGTGCCTTTTGTTTTGGTCGCCCGCCACGAAAAATCATCGACCTGGCGAAGTGCAGCGCAGGGTTGAGTACGTGCCTGTCACTGCCGCCCGCGGCGCTCAAACCGCGGTAACGGCGCGCTGCCGCCTCCTTTCCACGCTGAGCGCCCACCAGCGTGCAAGGTCGGTGCTGTGGTGCCGCGGCGGGCCGTAGTGCTGGCGGCCTGATATGGGAGCGGGAGGCAAATCCGCCGGCGGCGCTCCCGCCGCCAGCAGTGCGGGTAGCATGAAGGGATTTCCTCCATCTCGCAGAATTGTGTGAGCGGGAGGAGGTGATGATCATGCTGTTTAGAGTTATTGGGCAAAATAGTGACGGTAGCAATATTGATCGAACGGTGAGCGGACAACGGATTCCTTTGACGGGTGAGAAAGTCATCTTAGATGGTGACGAATTTGAGGTGACTGACGTCATCACGGAAGTCAAAGAAAACGAAGCTATCCCTGTGATTGCCATCAAAAAGAAACAGGGTGCGAGCGGATGGATTGAATTTTACAAAAAGCGCAACGAACACAGATAATTCGAGATGACAGCTCCCGCTTCGGCGGGGTTTTTCTTTTTGGTGGTGATGTCATGCCTAGTCGACCGAAGCGCCCGTGTAACTATCCGGGGTGTCCGGAGCTGGTGGAGAGCGGTTACTGCACCAAGCATCAGCGACCCAGAGAGCGCGACAGCCACTATGATCGGGAGAGAGGGACGGCGGCGCAGCGCGGGTACAACGCGGCGTGGCGCCGGGCCCGCTTGGCTTTCCTCAGGCAGCATCCATGGTGTGTGATGTGCGAGCAGGAGGGCAAGCTGGTGCCGGCTGAGGTTGTGGACCATGTGATCCCGCACAAGGGTGATTACGAGAGGTTTTGGGATCTGTCGAACTGGCAGGCGTTGTGCAAGCGTCACCACGACAGCAAGACAGCAAGGGAGGACGGCGGGTTTGGGAACGGAAAATGAGGCGCTGCTAAAGCGCTTTTTTGATTGGCTGTGCAGCATGTATCCGACCTCCGATCCGCCGGAACTGTGTATCGCGCCGGAAGGTTATAGGGTGATTGAGGCGGATGGAGAATACGGCTTTGGCGTTTATGTGCCGGCCGAGCGAACTATCAACGTGGTGCAGACCGCGCCACCGGAGCTCGAGGATGAGGAGCAACGGAGGGCCCTGTGCTGCTTCCTGGCGCATGAATATCGGCATCATATGCAAGTGACGAACGGCTGGCCGATGTCGGAGGAGGAAGCTGAGGCGTTCGCCGAGTCAGTGGCCGACAGATGGCTTCGAGAGTGTAACGGGGAGATGATAGGCGATGTCTCGAGTCTTTGATGCGAGCCTCACTGAAGAGATTCGCAGGACGCCACCGCCTCCACCTCCAC